>PBKC01000063.1 GCA_002721365.1 Rhodospirillaceae bacterium
GAGTTTAAACTTCATAAAAAATTAAAATGGTTTAACGCTATTCGGTATGACTACAATGAAATTCAAATGAATTTTTCTGAAAATAACCCGTTTAATATTGGTAGTGTGTTGGAAAACAACAATGGAAATTACTCTGCTAGCACAAATTTCTTTATAAGCGCTAACGAAAATAATTTTATAAGCTTTTCATTCTTTAATTCTTTTAGAAATCCAAACATAGACGATTTAGGTAAGGTGTTTTCTAAGACTGATGGAATAGTGACTGTTCCTAATTTAAATTTAAAATCAGAAAAAATTCTTTCTTCTGAGTTCATCTGGAAATTTATTAATGATAAAACCTCTTTTGATCTCGTTTTATTTTATAGTGATTTAAAAGACGCTATAGAAAAGCGTCCGTTTAAGTTAAATGGTCAAGATTCAATAATTTATGATGGGGAGATGATGCGGTGTATAGCAAACACAAATATTAATTCTGCTAAAATGAAGGGAATTAATTTTAGATTCAAACTAAACGTCGTTAAGTCTTTAATTTTTAATGCGAACGCTTCTTTTGTAAGCTCTATTACATCTGACTCTACTCCTATGACTCATATTCCTCCTGTTTCAGTAAGAGGAGAGCTTGCACAAAACATAAATAAAAAATCAAAAATTAAAATTTATTCTATTTTTAACGGATGGAAATATGCTTCTGATTTTGATGAAAATGGGGTAGACAATTTAGAGGAAGCTACTATTGATGGAACTCCATCATGGTACACGCTTAATTTAATTTATTCAAAAAATATTAATAATTTAACAATTTCTCTAGCTTGTGAAAATATATTAGATGCACATTATAAAACATTTGCCTCTGGAATTAGTGCTAGTGGTAGAAATTTTATCGTAAATTTACAAGCAGATTTTTAAAACACCTTTTCATTATGAAAAACAATATACTTACCACTATAATACTTACCATTAGTCTTGTTTCTTTTTCTCAAACTTGGGAGGAAAATGCATACAAAAAAAATAAAAATGCAAACTTTTTTGATTTAAAAAAATCATTTGATGATTATAGAAAAACTACACCATACTCTAAAGGAAATGGTTATAAACCATATGCGAGAAACATAGATTTCTTAGAACCTAGAGTTGATGAAGATGGATATTTTCCTTCAAACGCTTTGTGGGAAGAGTGGTTGAAATTAAAACACAAAAAATCTTCCACATCAAATTGGGTTCCTTTAGGCCCTTTTGATGTCCCTATAATTATTTCAAACAACAAGAAGAGGGGAAACGGTAGAATAAACTGTATTGAGTTTGATCCAAACAATGAAGATGTTTTTTGGGTAGGAGCTCCTGGAGGTGGTTTGTGGAAAACAAGTGACGGTGGATTAAGTTGGTCAACAAATACTGACAACCTGCCCGTATTAGGTGTTTCTGACATTTTAATTCACCCAACTAATACTGATATAATGTATATTGCAACTGGAGACGCTCATGGAAGTGATACTTATTCAATTGGTGTTTTAAAAAGTTTAGATGGCGGTATAACATGGGACACAACCGGGCTAAGTTATAATGTAAGTCAGTCTAACGAAATAAGCAAACTAGAGATGAATCCTAACTATCCGGATAGTATTTTTGCTGTAACTGGAGATAACATTATGCTTACTACAGATGGAGGGTCTAGCTGGTCTCCTGTAGGGCAAAGTGGTAGGTGGAGAGATATTCACTACAAACCTGGAAACACAAATGTTTTATATGCTATGAAACAAACTAGCGGCACCTCTAATGTTTATAAATCTGTAGACGCTGGTGCGAGTTGGCAGGTTTGTGACAATGGAATTTTAAACACAAACAAGAGAAGACCATTGATTGCGGTAACTCCTTCAAATCCTGAAGTTGTTTATGCTTTATTTTCAAATAACGGATGGGGGTTTCATGGCTTGTATAAATCTTCTGATGGTGGTGATAGCTGGGTGTTGCAATCTGACACTCCAAATATACTTGGTAGAGATACAGATGGAAGCTCAACAGGAGGACAATCATGGTATGATATGAGTTTAGCTGTTTCTAATGAAGATGAAAACCATGTAATTGTCGGGGGAATTAATTTATGGGAATCGTTTGATGGGGGAGTAACGTGGGACATCTCTGGAAGTAGTGGTAATAGTTCTGATTATTCATATATGCATGTCGATCAACATGCCGCAGAGTTTAATCCATTAAATAATGTTGCTTATGTTGGAAATGACGGTGGAATTTATAAGTATTTTAACACATTAAATACCTGGATAGATATTAGTGATGGTTTGGAAATTTCTCAATTTTACAAGCTAGGATTATCATCCATTAGCGACTATACTCTTGTAGTGGGAGCTCAAGATAATGGAACGGAAAGATTAACAGGCACTACATGGGAATCTATTAGAGGAGCAGATGGTATGGAATGTATTATTGATCCGTATAATGATGATGTAATTTATTCCTCTTCTCAATATGGTGGAATGAAGGTTTCTTATAACGGGGGGGTAGATTGGAATAATATTAAACCTGTAAGTTATGAGGGAGCTTGGGTAACTCCTTACAAAATGCACCCCCTAGACAATAATGTTTTAGTAGCTGGATATAATGTGGTTTATAAAAGTAATACAGCTGCAGCTTCTTGGGATTCAATTTCCCCAACATATGGACAATTGAAAACAATTGCTTTAGCTCCATCTGATTTAGATTATGTCTATGCCGCTACTTATTCAGGGTTGTGGGTTACAAAAGACAATGGTCTAAATTGGGATTATATTAAAACTGGGCTTCCTTTAGGAAGTATTTCAGATATTACTGTTTCTAATACTAATCCCGACAGAGTATTTGTTACCTTGTCCTCTTTTAATGAAAATGATAAGGTGTTTGAAAGCAATAATGCTGGTGGCACATGGGTAAATATTTCAGGAACACAGTTGCCAAATTTACCTGTCAATTGTATTGTATACCAGTCCTACGCAAAAGACGATTTATATATTGGTACAGATATAGGTGTGTTTCATAAAGATAGTACAATGACAGAATGGCAACTCTTTAATAATGGATTGCCACATGTAAGTGTTAGGGAGTTAGAAATTCAATATACTGCTGGTAAATTAAGAGCCGCTACTTTTGGAAGGGGAGTCTGGGAAAGTGACTTAAATATATTTCCAGCTTCGGTAAACTCTATAGATCCTCTTTTAATTAAGGTGTACCCTAACCCTATTAATGAAAAGCTAACAATCAGCACACCGTATAAATTAAGTAAAAGTTATATTCAGATTTATACCATCACGGGAGAATTAGTGATAAGAGAAGATTTGGTGTCAGATAACACAAATATATCCTTTAAAGGTTTAGAAAAAGGCGTTTATATATACAAGATATTTAACGGGTCAGAAATTCTAAAAACAGATAAGATTCTCGTTTACTAAAGAATAGCTTCAAATGTTCTTACATAATCTCTTTTATCTTCATTTGGGTAGAACACTAAACCGAGTGAAACGATAATTTTATCTTCAATATATCTAGATTTTAAAATAAATGGTCCTGCCATAAATCCATTTTTTAGAGTCCAAATTCCTCTATATGTACCATCTATTTCTGATAAGGGCATTCTTCTATCTATTTGTACGTAGCTCCCGTCAACAGCTCCTTTTATATTCTCTTTTAAAATAGAGTCTGTAAAATTTATTAGTTGGTTCTGGATGTCAACTTCGTTATTGGGAAAAAGTTCATAAACCAAAATATACTTCAATAAATCTTGTTTTTCATTGAATGAATGAAAATCTGAAATAAATAGATTTTCCGATTTTAATGAAACGGAATATTCTGTAGGCAAAAATAAGTCTATTCCAAAGCTTTCTTGAATGTATTTCCTCGCTTCTGTATTATGAGCCCTCTTATAAGAATACTTAATGTTTTCTATTTCTTTTCTGTTGAGAAAATTGAACGATCTTACACAAGATGTTTCAAACTCACTTTCATTTGAATTTGAATTTATGTACATAACAATTTGTGGTTTCGCCCATTTATTTTTAGTGTAAGAATCTTTGTAATCTCTACCAACAAACATTATATTCATATGGGTTCTGAAAAAACGACTAAATTGTGAAGGGTTAATTTTAACTAGATTAAAAAGTTTTTCTGATTGAGGGAGTCCATCTATCTCAAATTCAAATGTTTTTCTTAAAATATCTCCAGCGACTCCATTCCAGTCTGAGTCCTCTATCACCAAAATTATTTCATTTTGTTTGCCTGTGCTTTCCGACAAGACCTTCCTTTTTGATGTTTCACTATCACAAGAAAATATTAGTGAAACAAGAGAAATAAAAATGTATTTAAATTTCATCTGGTATATATAAAATTAGTTTATCTCCTATTGATAGATTGTCAGAATGCATTTTATTCCAATCTTTTATATTAGAAACTGAAAGACCATACTGTTTAGCAATCTTGCCTAAATAATCTCCTTTTTGGACCACATATACCAACCTAATCTCATTCACAAGAATTTCTTTATTATATACTTTTTCTAAATATTCGTAAAAATAATCTTCGTTTCTTGCGACATCCATAATAACTTCTTTAGGCAAACAAATAGCTTCTCCCGCGGGTAATAAATCTTTTTTGTAGGAGGGGTTTAGATAGTTTAATGTTTCTGTTGATACACAAAACATATGCGATATTAAATTATAAGAAGCTTGTTTCTTAAAGGTAACTGTATCAATTTCTTCTATATTTAAATTTGAGTTATACACTTCTATATTATGCTCTTTATAATAAGTCATAACATATGTCATGGCGATAAATTTAGGAACATAACCTTGAGTTTCTTTTCTTAAATGTGGGCGTAAATCCCAATAATTATTTATTTCTTTCTTTGCGATTAATCTTTTTATGTATCCAGGACCTCCGTTATAAGCTGCTAAAACTAAATTCCAATCTCCAAATATTTCATATAAAAATAGAAAGTATTTACATGCAGCAATTGTAGATTTTCTAGGGTCTTGCCTTTCATCAATATAAGAAGTTACATTTAATCCATATTCCTTTGCTGTAGGATACATAAATTGCCAAATTCCAGTTGCTCCAGATTTACTTCTTGCCCTTGGGTTTAACGCAGATTCAACAATAGCTAAATATTTTAATTCTAATGGTATTTGAAATTTATCTAACTCTTGTTCGATCATTGGAAAATAAAAAGGTGAAACGCCCAACATTTTACTGATTAGTTTTATATCTTTTCCTAAATACCTCTCGATATAGAATTGAGTGTATTTGTTATATGAAAAGTCCATGGGAGAACGGTTATCAAGTTTTCTTAATCTATTATAAATTAACTTTTCTTCTGGAGATAGTATCGGGTCCTCTTCCGAGTTTACTTTAGTATTTTTATGTATAATTGATATAGAGTCTAGAGGGCTTATTTTAGCTTCTGGTATAATAGAAATATCTAAGTCAACTAATTTTGATTCATTAATTTCTTCAATTTTAATGGTGTCTATTTGAGAAATCGATACATTTAAATTTGTTAATGTAAATATAATGAATAATAAAATATTTCTATCGATCATCTAAAGTGTGTTCTTTCATTAATTCCGATGAAAATGACAACAATTTTGCCTCTGAAAACTTTTTAGATAATAATTGTAATCCATATGGCATTCCATTAGAGTGTTTATATAGAGGGAGAGAAATTGCGGGGTTTCCGGTAATATTTGCATGTACAGTAAAGATATCTTCTAGGTACATTACTGTGGGGTCTGTTTGTTTCTGACCAACATTAAATGCGGTGTGAGGCGTGGTAGGACTTAAGATAAAATCAAACTCTTTTAATATATCATTAGTTTTATCCTGAACAACTCTTCTTACTTGTTGCGATTTCTTATAGTAAGCATCCTTGTATCCAGCGCTTAAAACAAATGTGCCTAACATAATCCTTCTTTTTACCTCTTCTCCAAAACCTTCAGTTCTAGTATTTACATACGTCTCCTCTAAATTTTTAGGATGTTCCGTTCTATAGCCGTAATGAACACCATCAAATCTAGCTAAATTAGATGATGCCTCAGCTGTTGTTAAAACATAATAAGTTGGAACTAAAAAATCTAGATAAGGAAATGAAACATACTCTACGTCATGTCCCTCTTGTTTTAGTTTTTCTATTGTTTGTTCAATACTTTTCTTAATTTCATTATCTAAACCGTCTCTTTCTAAACAATCTGATAAAACCGCTATCTTTCTTTTTTCTTTAATCTTAAAACAGGTATAATTATCCACTTTTCTTGATGATGAAGTGCTATCATTTTTATCTATTCCAGCTATAACTTCTAAAACCAAAGCTGCGTCCTCTATATTATTTGTTAATGGCCCAGTGCTAAGTCAATGTTAACTTGTTTATAGTAAAAACGCTATGTTAGAAAGAAAAATAGAAATAGTGGAAATACTAGAGTTAAAATAAAGGACAAGGGTAGTTTGAAAAAAACATCCTAAGAAAAATCCAGTATAAACCTGTATTTTATTATGTGCTTGTAAATCTAACCTAGAGAAAGCCAGTAATCCTGAAAGAAAAAAAAATATAATAATCCAATAGTACAAGCTTCCAAATACAATATTTATAGCTATAAAACTTCCTGTTGCCCCACCTATTCCTAACATATGTAAACTTATCTTCCATTTTTTCGTTATTAAAAATGCTAGAGTTAAAATAATAACTAAAGAAAGATAAATCGAACATAAATGTGGAGAAAGATATGCTGTAGTTTTAAAAAAAGAGAATCCTAATATCATTATCAGAGTTGTATAAAATAAAGGCGAGTTCCTTTCTTCTTTTGTTTCCATTTTTAATGATTTTATTCTTTTTAATTTTAGTAATAAGAAGGATATAATTAGTGGTAATACAAAAGTAAAAATTATAACAACAGAATATAGTAGATTTTTAATACCTGAGAAAAGTATATTAAAAAACTCAACTTCATTTAAAAGCACAAATAATACTATTGTAGGCATGAAAACCGGATGAAGTAATATTGAAAAAATTACAGAAATTTTCATTATAATTCCCTTCTGTATTTAGAGGTCTCGATACCTAAATCTTCTCTGTATTTCGCAACTGTTCTTCTAGCAATATGGTATTTGTCCTCTCCTAAGAGATGAGATAATTTTTCATCTGTATAAGGATTTCTTTTGTCTTCAGATTCAATAATTTCAGACAATCTTTTCTTGATAACCTTTGTTGAAACCTGCTCTCCATCATCTTTTGTGTAGGCTTCTGAAAATAATTCTTTTAATAAAAAAGTGCCAAAAAATGTTTGTACATATTTACTATTACTTACTCTAGAAATTGTCGAGATGTCCATATTTACAACTTGAGCAATATCTGCAAGAATCATAGGTTTTAATACTTTCTCATCTCCTGTATAGAAATATTTTTCTTGGTGAGATACAATTGCATTCATTACTTTTATCAAAGTCTGCTCTCTTTGGAGCATTGCATTTTTAAACCAATTAGCAGATTCAATCTTCTTTTGTATAAATTCTTGCGCTTCTTTATCCTTTGTTTCCTCCATCATTTTTTGATAAGAAGGATTTACTCTTAATTCCTTTCCACTTAATTTACTTAAACTAACAACATTCTTTTCATCTATTATATTTACTAGAAAATCTGGTGTGATGTATGAGGAGGAGTTTGTTTTACTGAAATTTGAAGCGGGAAAAGGATTTAATTTTTCTACAATTTCATATACCTCTTTTAACTGACCTTCTGAAATTCCAAGTTCTTTAATTATACCTTCAAAATTCTTTTTACTAAATCTTTCATATTGATTCTCTAGAACTGAGATAGATCTTTCAATAACCTCATCTTTCTCTTTATTCTTTAGTTGAATTATCAAACATTCTTTTAAATTTCTAGCTCCAACACCATGAGGTTCTAAAGATTGAATTACTCTTAAAGATTTTTCAATCTCTTCTTCAGAAAATTCTATATTCAGATTTATTAATAAATCATCTGAAATAGAAAATAATTCTCTATTAATCCAACCATTATGATCAAGACTATCAATCAAATACTGAATCAAAAAAACTTCATCCTCTGGTAAATTAAGTGTTATCAATTGTTTTTTCAGATGAGAAGATAAGTTATCATCTGTGTTAGATATTTGAATTTCTGAATATTCTGAATTTGATGACTGTCGATATTTATATGATTTATAATTTTCTTCTTCTAATTCGTCAATATTTATATCCTCTGAACTCTCTGATTCCTCTAGAGCGGGGTTCTCTTCTAGCTCATCCTGAATTCTTGAATGCAGGGATGACAACGGAATTTGTAACAAACTTAGAAACTGAATCTGTTGAGGTGACAGATTTAATCCTTGTTTTTGTTGTAATCTTTGTTTCTGCATTATTAGAAGTCAGCATTTTGAGGGGTTCTTGGAAATGGAATAACATCTCTAATATTTTTCATACCAGTAACAAACATTATTAATCTTTCAAATCCTAGTCCAAAACCAGAATGAATACATGTTCCAAATTTCCTTGTTTCTAAATACCACCATAATTCCTCTTTACAGATTTCCATTTCCTCCATCCTCTTTGATAGCTTATTTAGATCTTCTTCTCTTTGGGAACCTCCGACTATTTCTCCAATCAATGGAAATAAAATATCCATAGCTCTAACCGTTTCTCCGTCTTCATTCTGCTTCATGTAAAAGGCTTTTATACCTTTAGGGAAATCTGTAATAATTACAGGTTTCTTAAATTTCTTTTCTACCAAATATCTTTCGTGCTCTGACTGTAAATCAGAACCAAATCCTTCAATAATATAATTAAATTTTTTCTTTTTATTTGGTTTTGAATTTCTTAAAATATCAACCGCCTCTTTATATGTAAGTCTCTCAAAATCATTCTCAATAACAAATTGAAGACGCTCTAACAAACTCATTTCTGATCTTTCTTCCTTTTTAAGGGTTTTCTCCTCATCTGCAAGTCTACTGTCTAAAAATCTTAAATCGTCTTCACAATTAGTAATGCAATACTGAATACAATATTTTAAGAACTCCTCTGCTAAATCCATATTTTCTTCTAAATCAGCAAAAGCAACCTCAGGTTCAATCATCCAAAACTCTGATAAATGACGAGAGGTATTAGAGTTCTCTGCTCTAAATGTAGGTCCAAAAGTATAAACATGTCCTAAAGATAAAGCTCCAAGCTCTGCTTCTAGCTGTCCAGAGACAGTTAAATTTGTTTTAATACTAAAAAAATCTTGAGTATAATCAACCTTCCCATCAATTTTAGGAGTGTCTACTAAATTTAAATTTGTAACCTGAAACATCTCTCCAGCTCCTTCCGCGTCTGCTCCTGTAATAATTGGGGTATGAATGTTAACAAATCCTTTATCATTAAAAAATTTATGAACAGCAAAAGTTAATGCATGACGTAATCTAAAAACTGCTGAAAAGGTATTTGTTCTAAATCTTAAATGTGCCTTTTCTCGTAAAAACTCTAATGAGTGCTTCTTAGGTTGTAATGGATATTCATCAGGGTCAGCGTCACCTAAAATATCTATTCCAGCTGCAAGTAGTTCCACACTTTGTCCCGACCCTTTAGAATCCACTAATATCCCAATTACTGAAATTGCAGAACCAGTAGTAATTCTTTTTAGTACCTCATCTTTAAATTGGTCTACTTCAGCTACAATCTGAATATTGTTAATTGTTGATCCGTCATTTAATGATATAAAAGAAACATTTTTACTACCTCTACGCGTCCTTACCCATCCTTTTACGCAAACTTCCTGTCCTATTGCTTTCTTGTTTAATAAGCTTTTAATTTTTGTTCTCTTCATTGTTTATTCTGTTTCTTTCAGATTTAATTTTACTTTTTTATGACTATAATACATTTTTTTATTTTCTATTCCTTTTCTTAACTTTTGTCTTTCAACCTCTGGTAATTTTGAAATTTCAATACAATCTACTGAACAACAATTTTCATATTTTTCTTTACAAGAAGAACATTGTAAAAATAGCAGATTACAGTTCTCGTTTTTACAATTTACATGTGTATCACAAGATTTCCCGCATTGATGACAATTACTAATAACATCATCAGAGATTCTCTCTCCTCTTCTTTCGTCAAAAACAAAATTCTTACCTACAAATTTGTTTTCTAAATCCTTGTTTTCATGTAACTGACGGGCATAGTCTATAATACCTCCATGTAATTGACTAATATCTTCAAATCCATGATGTTTTAAATATGCAGATGTTTTCTCACATCTAATACCACCGGTACAGTATAATAAAATTGGTTCTGTTTCTTTTCCTTTTAATAAATCTTTTACCAATGGAAGTTCTTCTTTAAATGTTTCAACATCAGGACAAACAGCTCCTTGAAACCTTCCTATTTCACTTTCATAATGATTTCTCATGTCCACTACTGTGGCCCCATTGTCAATTGCATCATTCCATTGTTTTGCAGATAAATGATTTCCAACATTGGTTACGTCGTAATCATTTATTGATAATCCATCAGCAACAATCTGATTTCGTATTTTTATGGTAAGTTTAAAGAAGGAATTTTCATCATCTTCGACAGCAAATTTAAAAGGAATATCCTTAAAAAAGGAATATGAGTTTACATTCTTTACAAAATCTTTCCAATTATTTTCAGGAACACTAAGTTGTGCATTTATTCCTTCTTCAGCCAAATAAATCCTTCCCAAAACTCCTAATTTTTTCCAATTTTCATATAAATGATCTCTTAAGTTTGGGAGATCTTCTAAAATAATATATCTATAGAAAGAAACTGTTATTCTGTTAAATGTTTCTTTTTCTAACAAAGCTAAGCATTGTTCTTTACTTAGTTTGTTAAACATATTTTTTTTACCAGCATTAGGATCCATAATTATCTTCCAAAGTAGAGCAAAGATATAAAAACTATGATTTGTATTGATTGCTATTTTTAACTAAAAATTTAGTCTTTAATGTTATATTTGTACCAAATAAATGATAGATGTCAGAAAGGATTTTAATAATAGGTTCGTCTGGTCAGATTGGCACTGAGCTCGTGATAGAATTAAGGAGAATGTACGGAGATGAAAATGTAATTGCCTCTGATATTAGACCTTTATCTAATCATGTAATGCAAACTGGTCCATTTGAAACACTAGATATATTGGATGAGCAACTATTAAGAAAGATTATAAAAAAATATAAAATTACTCAAGTATATCTATTAGCTGCTCTCCTTTCCGCAACCGCCGAACAAAATATTGAGTTAGGGTGGAGATTAAACATGCGGTCCCACTCACATGTGTTGGATTTAGCAAAAGATGGGTTAATAAATAAAATTTTTTGGCCATCTTCAATTGCAGTATTCGGTCCTACAACTCCAATGGAAAACACCCCACAATATACTATTATGGAACCAAATACGGTTTACGGAATCACCAAACAAGCTGGAGAAAGATGGAGCGAATATTACTACAACAAATTTGGGGTAGATGTAAGAAGCTTAAGATATCCTGGTTTAATTGGTTGGAAATCAGAACCTGGAGGAGGAACTACAGATTATGCTGTAAATATTTTTCATAAAGCAATTACCGAAGGTAAATATGAAAGTTTTTTATTGGAAGATACCGCTCTGCCAATGATGTATATGCCGGATGCAATTCGTGCTACAATAGAATTGATGGAGGCACCTCAAGAAAAAGTAAAAATTCGTTCTTCTTATAATTTGGCTGGAATAAGTTTTACTCCAAAACAAATTGCGAATGAAATTAAAAAACATATCCCTAATTTTGAAATTAGTTATAACCCTGATTTCAGACAAAAAATAGCCGATAGTTGGCCTTCATCCATAAATGATTTACAAGCAAAAATGGATTGGGGATGGAATTTAGAATATAATCTTGAAAAAATGACTAAGGATATGATGATGAATTTGATGAAGAAATATAAAATTAATGAATAATGAATAGGGAAACAAAAATATACAATACCCTTACAAGAAAAAAAGAAATTTTCAAACCAATTGTAAAAAATCATGTTGGGATGTATGTTTGTGGGCCAACTGTTTATGGTGATCCCCATTTAGGTCACGCTCGTCCGGGAATTACTTTTGATGTAGTTTTTAGATACCTAAAACATTTAGATTATACCGTTCGTTACGTTAGAAATATTACGGATGCGGGTCATTTAGAAAATGATGCAGATGAGGGAGAAGATAAAATTGCTAAAAAAGCAAGATTAGAGCAATTAGAGCCGATGGAAATTGTTCAATTTTATACTTTAAGCTACCACAAAGCAATGAAAGATTTAAATTGTTTACCCCCATCCATAGAACCAAGGGCGACAGGACACATAATTGAGCAAATAGAAATGGTTCAAAAAATACTTAAAAAAGGATTTGCTTATGAGGTAAATGGATCTGTTTATTTAGATGTAAATAAATACAATGAGTCTTTTCCATATGGAATTCTATCAGGAAGAAATTTAGAAGACACTTTAGAAGGAACTAGAGAATTGGATAGTCAATCTGAAAAGAAAAGTGCCGTTGATTTTGCAATCTGGAAAAAAGCAAGTCCAGAACATATTATGAGATGGCCTTCTCCTTGGGGAGAGGGATTTCCTGGTTGGCATATGGAATGTTCTGCAATGAGCGAAAAATATTTAGGTAAAACCTTTGATATTCATGGTGGCGGAATGGACTTAATGTTTCCTCATCATGAGGCGGAAATAGCGCAGAGCAATGCTTGTAACAATTGTAACCCTGTAAATTATTGGATGCACAATAACATGATCACAGTAGATGGAAAAAAGATGGGTAAATCACTTAACAACTTTATCAATTTAGAGGAATTTTTTACTGGAAATCACGAGAAGTTGGAAAGAGCTTACTCTCCGATGACTATTCGATTTTTCATATTACAAGCACACTACAGAAGCACGATAGATTTCAGTAATGAATCTCTTCAAGCAGCAGAAAAAGGATTTACAAAATTGATGAATGCATTTGAAACTATAAAAACCTTAAAAGCATCAAACAAGTCTACTTGTGATATAAAAAAGTTGAAGAAAGACTGTTATGCAGCAATGGACGATGACTTTAACACTCCTATTTTAATCTCTCACTTATTTTCTGGAGTAAGAATTGTAAACTCCATTAAAGATGGAAAAGAAAGTTTAAATGATAGTGATTTAGAAATGATAAAGTCTATATTTAAAACTTTTGTAACTGATATTTTAGGGCTTGTTTCTGATAAGAACAGCGATGGAAATGACCTAACTTCTGAATTAATGGACTTAGTTTTAAAACTTAGAACTAATGCAAAAAAAAATAAGGACTTTGACACTGCAGATTTAATAAGAGAAGAATTACAAAAATCAGGAATCCAAATAAAAGATAGTCGAGAAGGAACTAATTGGGAGATAAAATAATGAATCAAAAATATAAAATCATATCAATTGCTTTGTTGTTTTTATGTGCTTGCGGTTCAGAACCTCAAACAAAAGTAAAACAAATACCAAAAAAAACTAAAGTTAAAATTGAGGTTCCGAACTTTAATGCGGATTCTGCCTATTACTATATACAAAAGCAAGTAGATTTTGGACCAAGAGTTATTTCCTCTAAACCCTGGGAAAATTGTGCTTTTTGGTTAGAACAAAAGTTTCTACAATATACACAAGATGTAATAGTTCAGGAAGCTCCTACAACAACCTATGATGGTAAAAAACATATTCTAAAAAATATTATTGCTTCTTTTTCCACTGACAAAAAGAATAGAGTTGCACTATTTGCTCATTGGGATAGTAGACACATAGCTGACCATGATACAGAAAATCAGGATAGTCCAATACTTGGAGCAAATGATGGTGGAAGTGGCGTTGGTGTATTGATAGAATTAGCTAGACAGTTAAGTATTAAAGAACCTAAAATCGGAATTGATATTATTCTATTTGATGCGGAAGATTACGGACAACCCGAAAACTCTGAATATGCATACATGCCGGATTCTTGGTGTTTAGGATCTCAGCACTGGTCCAAAAACCCACACAAAGCACATTATACTGCTCGATATGGAATTTTATTAGATATGGTTGCGGGAAAAGATGCTACTTTTTATCTAGAAGGTTATTCTAGATACTTTGCATCTTCCATTTTACAAAAAGTATGGAAAAGAGGACATAAATTAGGATTTGGAAAACACTTTGTTTATGAAAATAGCCCTCAGATAACAGACGATCATCTATATGTAAA
>PBKC01000064.1 GCA_002721365.1 Rhodospirillaceae bacterium
CTGCCACTGCGAGTGCCCGAATAAGCTCCGAGAGGGCTCCGTCGGCGGCATCGTCGGCTGGTTGCTCTAGGTGTGCCGTGTAACCGATACCGTCCAGCGTCCGCACGAGTGGCGGCGCTTCATGGTCCGCCCGCCATATCACGGAAACCCGCTTCGTGGAGAGGTTGACCCGCGCACTTTCGACACCTTCGAGCGCGCCGAGAGCATGCTCGATCTTACGAATACATGCGCCACAGCGGATTGAGGGCACGGAAAGATCGGTCTGCCACAGGCGGTCGTCGACGGCGCGGCTCGCGTGCCGGACTGCCGCTTGCGAGGAAGCTTGCCCGGTTGCGCCCCCGACGACGTCCACGTTTATGCCCGCATCGCTTGATAGGCGTGCCAGGTCGCGTGTCCCAGCACCGGAAAGACGACGATCAACCCGACGAGACCGGTCGCCACGCTGGCAATGAACAGCGCGAGCACGATGGCGCCCCAGGTCAACATGACGGGCAGGTTGTTCCAGACCAGCGCCATGCTGGTGCCCATCGCGGTAAAGGCGTCGACGCGCTCGTCCAGCAGCATCGGCACCGAGAACGCGCTGATCGCGAATGAGAATGCGGCGAACAGCCCGCCGACCAGCGTGCCGACGGCGACCAGCGATACGCCGGTCGGCGTCGCGAACAGCGTCGGCAGGACATCCTCCAATCCCGGGAAAGGTCTAAGCCCGAAGAACAGCGCGTAGAGAAGGACGGCCACCCGCATCCAGAACAGCATCAGCAGGCACAGCAGCGCGCCCGTGAACAGGACCTGGCCGCCGGACCGTGGCCGGACCAGGACCATGCTCGCGAGCGTGACCGGTTCGCTCTGGACAATCCGGCGGCTCTTCTCGTAGAGGCCGACGGCGAGTAGCGGCCCGACCACCATGAAGCCGGCGAGCGCGGGCAGCAGGATATAGTCCAGCGCCAGCGCGAACAGGCCGACGACCACGGCGACAGATACCACGAACACCGCGAGCCCGTAGAGCAGGCTGCTTGCCGGATTGACCTTGAAGTCGCGCCAGCCCGCCCGGAGCCAGCCGAATGCCGCAGTCACCGGGAGGTCCCGCGCATAACTGCGTCGGCGGGGCAGCGGCGGGAGGGTCTTGGGGATTGTGGCCATTGTCACCCTCTACCCAGTCTGTGCCGGAACGTGTGCATCGACATGATTCAGCATGCCGGTTTCGCCGCCCTGAAGGAGGCGGACGTCTCGTCTGGCGCCGTGGGATGCGGGACGCATTCCGGCTCCGAGGTCACCGCCACGTAGACGAGGTGAGCGTTGGCGAGCGCCAGCAGAAGCACGCCGGCGACGATGAGTGCGCCGATCAGAAGCCGACGCTGCCGTCCCTGTCCTCCTCGTGAAACTGCGTTTCCGTTAGATGCCATCGTCACTGCTTCGTCGCGCCGAGGTCGAGAACAAAGAGCGTCAGAAGCTTCCGCTCGAGAGCTGAGAGGCGCCCTTCCCAGTGCGGCATGTGCCCCTGCCTGCCCCGGTACACCGTCGTGTACACGGACTGGCGGTCGCCACCATAGATCCAGGATTCGTCCGTCAGGTCGGGGGCGCCCAGCTCGGTATTGCCCGTGCCGCTTTCGCCGTGGCAGGCGGCACAGTTGGCCGCGAACACCTCAGCGGCCGCGGCAATGGAGTCGGAGCGCTCGTCGCCCGTCGGCTCGGCACCGGCCAGTGAACGCACGTAGGTCACGACGTCGAGGATAGCCGCGCGATCCAGAATGCCATCCCGGCCAAAGGCCTGCATCTGGGATACCCGTGTCTCGTTGTGCGTCGAGTTGATGCCGACCCGGATGGTCTCTGCCACAGTTGCGGGATCTGCACCCCAAAGCCATGCGTCATCCGTCAGTCGAGGGAATCCGTGGCCTCCCTGGCCCTTCATGCCATGGCATGTCGCACAATTGTCCTCGAACAGGGGACGGCCGGTGTTCCGGACGATCTGCATGAGCGAATCGTCGGCCTGGATCTCCGCAAAGTTGCGTGTCTCTATCTGCTGTGTCCAAGACGCCCGGTCCGCGGCCGCTATCCTGAGGTTCTCGGCGAGACTTGATCTCTGATCCACCCCCAGCACACCTTTGGTATAGGTCTCCACCAGGGGCCAGGCAGGCATCAGCACCCAATAGATCACCGAGAATATGATCGTCGCCGCGAGGAACAGCCAGATCACCTTCGGAACCGGCCGGTTCAACTCGGTGATGCCGTTCCACTCGTGCCCGGTTGTGGTGTAGCCCGTGTGCGGGTCACGCTGTGCTACCGCCATGGCCCTTCCTCATCGTCGAGAACGCTCCTGGCGGCGCGCTCGAACCTCTTCTTGTTGGACGGCCAGCACGCGTAGACGACCACGCCGATCGAAAGCGCCATCAGGTAGAACAGCCCGAATGACTTGGCGAAGGCGACGAGGATGTCGTGATCGAGGTCGATCATCGCAGATCTCCTTCCAGCGCCTGCTGCTCATGCGCCGCGTCCGTCAGCCGGCCGAGGATCTGGAGATAGGCGACCAGCGCGTCCATCTCGGTCACGGGGCCCGGTTCGCCGTCGAACGCGCGGACGTTCGTCTCCTCGCCGTACCGCTCAGCGACTCCGCTCGCCCGGTCGCTGTCCGGGTTCGCCTGGCCGTAGACATCGGCCGCGGCGTTCGCAATCATCTTGTCGGTGTACGGGACCCCGACCCTCCGCATGGCGGCCAGGTGCTGGCCCAGGTCTTCGGTGACGAGCTGGGTGTCGTCGAGCCACGTGTAGGCCGGCATCACGGACTGCGGCACGACGGACCGCGGGTCATCGAGATGTGCGACGTGCCAGGCATCCGAGTACTTGCCGCCGACGCGCGCGAGGTCGGGGCCGGTTCGCTTCGAGCCCCAGAGCATCGGGTGGTCGTACTGGGATTCGACAGCGAGCGAGTAAGGCCCGTATCGCTCGACTTCGTCGCGCAGCGTCCGGATCATCTGAGAATGACAGGCGTAACAGCCTTCGCGGATATAGATGTTGCGTCCCGCGAGTTCGAGCGGCGTGTAGACGCGCATGTCGGGTGCTTCCTCGACCGTCTCGCCGATGGTGAACAAAGGCGCAATCTCGACGATGCCCCCGATCCCTGCAACGAAGATAATTGCAAGCACGAAGGGGATGGTGTGACGCTCGAGCTTGTAGTGGAAGCCGAACATGTCCTTCACTCTCCCGGCTGAACGGCGCCGGCAGGGGTGTCCGACGCAATCGGTCTGTCGGCGACTGGCTCGAGGGGTTCCTCGCGAGCTGTTCGAACGGTCATCCAGATGTTGTAGAAGCCGATCGCGGCGCCGATCAGGAACAGCAGTCCGCCGATCGCGCGGGCGACGTAGTAGGGGTGCATCGCCACCAGGGAATCGATGAAGGAATAAGCGAGCGTGCCGCTTTCCGTGTAGGTGCGCCACATCAGGCCCTGGATAATGCCGGAGTTCCACATTGCGAAGACGTAAATCAGCGTACCGGCGAGGGCGAGCCAGAAGTGGACCTCAACCAAGCGGGCGGAATACATGCGCTCCCGCTTCCAGAGGATCGGTACGACGGCGTAGATCGAGCCAAAGGTTATGAAGGCCACCCAGCCGAGTGCCCCGGCATGGACGTGCCCCACCGTCCAGTCGGTGTAGTGGGACAGCGAGTTGACGGGACGGATTGCGAGGAACGAACCCTCGAAGGTGGAGATGCCGTAGAAGACGGCCGCCACCATCATGAAGCGCAGCGTCGCGTCGTCGCGAACCCGGTGCCAGGCGCCGTTCAGGGTGAGCAGCGCGTTGCCCGCCGACGCCCACGAGGGCACCAGCAACATCACCGAAAAGGTCATGCCGAGCGTCTGTACCCAGTGCGGCAGCGCGGTGTAGTGGAGGTGGTGCGAGCCCGCCCACATGTAGAGGAAAGTGATCCCCCAGAAGCTGATGATGGACAGGCGATAGGAGAAGATCGGCCGCTCTGCCCGCTTCGGCAGGTAGTAATAGAGCATCCCGAGAAAGCCGGCGGTGAGGAAGAACGCCACCGCGTTGTGGCCGTACCACCACTGCGTCATAGCGTCCTGCACACCGGAAAAGGCTGAGTAGCTCTTGGCGTGGCCGAGCGACACTGGCACCGCCAGGTTGTTGACGATGTGGAGAACCGCGACGACCAGAATGAAGGCGAGGTAGTACCAGTTCGCGACGTAGATGTGCGGTTCTTGCCTTCGCGCAAGTGTCCGAAGGTAGAGGACGAAGTAGGTGACCCAGACGATCACCAGCCAGATGTCCGCGTACCACTCGGGCTCGGCGTATTCCTTCGACTGGGTCACGCCGATGAAGTAGCCGCTGACAGCGAGGATGCAGAACAGGTTGTAGCCGAGTAGCACGAACCACGGGCTGAGCTGGTCGGGCATGCGGGCCCGACAGGTCCGTTGCATGACGTGGAACGACGTGGCGATCAGCGCATTGCCGCCGAAGCCGAAGATAACGCCGGTGGTGTGTACCGGTCGCAGACGCCCGAAGCTCGCCCACGCGGCATCGAAGGTCATCTCCGGATACGCGAGGAGCCAGGCGACCCAGTCGCCGATGAACATCGCGAAGATCGCCCAGATCATCGCGATGATGATGCCGGCCTTGCTGGGGTCGTCGTAGTAGCTGCTGAGACGCTCCTCTGATGGTTCGGGGGCGATATAGCCGGACAGGACGACAAACACGGTGGCGATGCCGAGGAACGCGATCAGCAGACCGTGGACACCGAGAGGCCTTTGGTGCCCTGCTCCCGCAAGAAACAGTCCGCAGAGCGCCAAAACGACCGAGATGACAATTGCGAATTGCCGTTCGCCCTTGGTAAGTCCAGCTACCATGTCGTCATTCTCGAACCCACGCTGATCCCTCCGTCGACGCGTTGCCGAAGACCGCAGTTCAAACCGTGCATGTTATCGACGCTCTTGATCTCACACCGAATCTCGGGTCGCCATCTGCTCCTTGGCGCCGTCCGGGTGTTACTCGGCAGCTTCCGTGCAGCCGGCGGTTCGTTGCCGTCCCGGCGTCCATAGCTCCGCTCCCGGCTTGCACTGGAAGCCTTTGTCGAACCTTGCAAGCCCGCTTTATCCATCGCCAGATTCTCGGGAGCCCAACTGCGACCGGCCGGTGGTCCAGAGCGGCCTCGGCACTTCGCAATTCATCTCATCAAGCTCCGGCAAACAAAAAGGTATTTTCAATACTTCTTTATCCGATCATAATGGGCAAGGCAAATGCCGATTTCACGATCACGTTGCCAGAGGGAGCGGCAATGCGTCTCACTTCGTTCAGACGCCCAGCGCCTATGACTCGCTGTCTTTGTCCCGTGGGAATACGCCACATACCGCTTCACCACGGCCTCCTTCGAACCGCCGCAGTGGGAAGGCTGGCGCACTGTCCAGGTTCGGTCTGATGGACGACATCACCATCGCGCGCGCACTTCACGTCCTCGCTGTCGTCCACTGGATCGGCGGCGTGACACTCGTCACCCTGGTTATCCTTCCCGCTATCCCCCGCATGGCAGAACCTGCCGGAAGACTGCCCCTGTTCGAGGCGATCGAGGGCCGGTTCTCGTCTCAGGCTAGGCTGTCCGTTACCCTCGCGGGCCTCACCGGGTTCTATATGACACATCGCCTTGGCGCGTGGGACCGCTTCGCCGACCCCGGCTTCTGGTGGATGCATGCCATGGTCCTCGTTTGGGCGGTCTTCACGGGAATGCTGTTTGTCGCCGAACCGCTTTTCCTGCACGCATGGGTCCGACGGCGCGCCGACCGAGATCCGGTTGGCGCCTTCACGTTCATACGGTGGGCACACGCGGCGCTTCTGACTGTCAGCCTGCTGACGGTTGGCGCTGCCGTTCTCGGAGCACACGGGATGCTCTATTGAGACCGAAGTCGGCCCGGTCCGTGCGGCGCATGGAAACGGTGCCGCTGACAAGCGGCTCGAAGACGGGGTCGACGCTACGATGGGCTATGCGCGGTGGACAGTGTAGAATCCCCTTCCACCGGTGATGAGAATGCAAGGTCAGCGAAAAGGAGTTTATTCGGACGTGCTGTTGCGCTTTGGCCAGTTCGCAATACATCGGCTGCACCGCTCCCTGGGTTGCGGCTACCGAGGTGTTCGGCCTATAGCCGATGGGGGTGGCCCGCCTATGATCGGCGGAGAGTTCGGCTTCTTCTCCCGCTTGGCAGGCGCGCAGCAGTGTTATCACGCCACTCTCGTAACGCAATTGCACTGTGGGATCTCTCCTGGGCACAAATCAGACGTGGATGACTTCCAGTGAGAGTCCGGTTTGAGCACGGGCGACCCGACCAGCTGAAGACCCTGCATCCGGCCTATTTCGCCATGGTCATGGCGACCGGCATCGTCGCCATCGCGATGCATTTGCACACCGTCCCCGTGCTGCCGAGCGTGCTGTTCTGGCTGAACGCCGTCTTTTTTGCCGCCCTGGTGGTAGCGACGATCGCCCGCGTACTCCTTTGCCCTCGCGCGTTCAAAGCCGATGTAAAAAGCCATAGTCGCGGCGTTGGATTCTTTACCATTGTTGCGGCGTCGGGCGTATTCGGCAATCAACTCGTCATTCAGATGAGCACCCCGGATATCGCTGTTTTTTTCTGGATCTTTGCTGTGGCGTCCTGGCTGACGATCACCTACGGCCTGTTTGCCGTGCTCACCGTGATTCCCGACAAACCTGGCTTGGCCGAAGGACTGAATGGCGGATGGCTGGTGAGTGTGGTCGCTACCCAGTCAGTCTCAATCATCACGGTTCTAATGCTAGCTTCCGGGATCGCCACTGATTTGCAGGAGCCGCTCATGTTTGCGGCGATGGTGCTGTGGCTTGGCGGAGGAGCTCTTTACTTATGGTTGATGACTTTAATCTTCTTCCGGTACACTTTTCTTCCGATGTCACCAGCGGATCTTACACCTCCTTACTGGATCAATATGGGGGCGGTGGCCATTTCGACGCTCGCCGGGACCACATTGCTGAGTGAAGCAAAGTTGTCGCCGATCGTCACGGAGCTCGCGCCCTTCGTGGAAGGCGTGACGCTCTCCTTCTGGGCTGTTGGAAGTTGGTGGATCCCGATGCTCTTGGTGCTCGGGGTCTGGCGCTACGTGATGCGCAGCGTTCCGTTCGCTTACGACCCGCTGTACTGGGGCGGAGTCTTTCCCTTGGGCATGTACTCGGTGTGCACATTTCGATTGAGCCAGATCATGGACGCGCCCTTCCTCATGCCGCTTTCCTACGGGTTCATGATCATCGCGACGGTTGCATGGGCGATGGCGCTCGTGGGCTTGATCGACAGCCGCCTCAATGCGACGGCTCGTCGAGCCGCCGCCGACATTGACCGAGCGCTTGGCCAGCGCGATGGTAGGGGCAACTAGGCAAATCGAGGAGCCATGGCATGAGCCATCTGCTGGACCGCCTGAATTTCTTCGCGAAGACCGAGGTTGGCCGGTTTGCGGGTGGCCACGGCGTGACGACGCGCGAGGACCGGCGCTGGGAGGATGGCTATCGGAAGCGTTGGCAGCATGACCGGGTGGTGCGCTCAACCCACGGTGTCAACTGCACGGGTTCATGCTCCTGGAAGATCTACGTCAAGGGCGGCATCGTGACCTGGGAAACCCAGCAGACGGACTATCCGCGCACCCGGCCCGATCTGCCCAACCACGAGCCGCGCGGCTGCTCGCGCGGCGCAAGCTACAGCTGGTATCTCTATTCCGGCAACCGCATCAAATATCCGCTCGTACGTTCGCGGCTGCTCAAGGCATGGCGTGCGGCGCGTGCGAACCTGTCGCCGGTGGCGGCCTGGCGCTCGATCGTTGAGGATATGGAGACGCGGGCGAGTTGGGTCCGCATGCGCGGACGCGGCGGATTTGTCCGCGCCGACTGGGACGAGCTGAACGAGATTATTGCCGCCGCCAACGCTTACACCGCGAGGAAATACGGACCCGACCGCGTCATCGGCTTCTCGCCGATCCCGGCAATGTCGATGATCTCCTATGCAGCCGGCACGCGCTACCTGTCGCTGCTCGGCGGCGTCAGTATGTCCTTTTACGACTGGTACTGCGACCTGCCGCCGTCCTCGCCCCAGACCTGGGGGGAGCAGACGGACGTGCCCGAATCGGCGGACTGGTACAATAGCGGCTTCCTGCTACTCTGGGGCTCGAACGTCCCGCAGACGCGGACGCCGGACGCCCATTTCTATACCGAGGCCCGCTACCGCGGCGCCAAGAGCGCGGTCATTTCGCCTGACTACAGCGAGGCGGCCAAGTTCGCCGACATCTGGCTGCACCCGAAGCAGGGCACCGACGCGGCGCTCGCGATGGCGTTCGGCCACGTCGTGCTGCGCGAGTTCCACCTCGACCGCAAGACCGAATATTTTGACGACTACTGCAAGCGCTACACCGACATGCCGATGCTGGTCCGGCTCGTAGAGCGCGACGGTCGCTACGTGCCGGACCGTCTCTTGCGCGCCTCTGACTTTCCGGACGCCCTTGGACAGGAAAACAACCCGGATTGGAAGACGGTCGCCTTCGACACGACTACGGACCGTGCCGTCGTGCCGCGCGGTTCGGTCGGCTTTCGCTGGGGCGAGACGGGTAAGTGGAACCTCGAGGCCAGGGCAGCCGACGGAACCGAGATCGATCTTCGGCTCTCGCTGACCGAAGACGGCAGGCACGACCGAGCGGTTCCCGTCTCATTTCCTTACTTCGGCAACCGCAAGCACGACTACTTCGAAGGGACGGACCATCCCGACGTGCTCTTGCGCAACGTGCCGGCCAAGTCGGTGCAACTACAGGACGGCGACGCGCTGGTCGCCACGGTCTACGACCTGTTCGTTGCCAACTACGGGCTCGACCGCGGGCTTGGCGGCGAACACCTTGCAAACTCCTACGACGACGAGGCGCCCTATACGCCGGCTTGGGCGGAGAGGATCACGGGCGTCCCGCGCGGCCACATCGTAACCGTCGCGCGGGAGTTCGCGCGCAACGCCGAGAAGACCCGGGGCAAGTCCATGGTCATCCTGGGCGCCGGCCTCAACCACTGGTACCACATGGACATGAGCTACCGGGGGATCATCAATCTCCTGGTGATGTGCGGTTGCGTGGGGCAGTCGGGGGGCGGCTGGTCGCATTACGTTGGACAGGAGAAGCTGCGCCCGCAAACCGGGTGGTTGCCGCTCGCCTTTGCGCTCGACTGGAACCGGCCGCCGCGGCAGATGAACTCGACCTCGTTCTGGTACGCGCACACGGACCAGTGGCGCTACGAGACCCTCGAGGTTCAAGACATCCTCTCGCCCACCGCCCCCGAGGGTCCGTGGGACGGCGCGCTGATCGACTACAACGTGCGCGCGGAACGGATGGGTTGGCTGCCGTCGGCCCCGCAGTTGTCGACAAACCCCCTCGATATCGCCGAAAAAGCCGCCGATGCCGGCATGGAGCCCCAGGATTATGTGGTGGAGCAACTCCGCTCCGGCGCGCTCGCCATGTCGTGCGAGGATCCCGACGATCCTCGCAACTGGCCACGCAATCTCTTCGTCTGGCGCTCGAACTTGCTCGGTTCCTCGGGCAAGGGTCACGAGTATTTCCTCAAACACCTGCTCGGCGCCACGCACGGCGTGCAAGGGAAGGACCTGGGCGCCACTGGCCAGCAGAAGCCCGAAGAAGTCGTCTGGCACGACGAGGCTCCGGAAGGCAAGCTTGACCTGCTCGTTACCCTCGACTTTCGCATGTCGACGACCTGTGTCTATTCCGACATCGTCCTCCCGACCGCGACTTGGTACGAAAAGAACGACCTCAATACGTCCGACATGCATCCCTTCATCCACCCTCTCACCGGCGCAGTTGACCCGGTCTGGGGGTGCCGAAGCGACTGGGATATTTACAAGGGTATTGCGCGCAAGTTCGCCGAGGTGGCACCAGAGGTCCTGGGGGTGGAGAAGGATGTCGTCCTGGTCCCGATCCTGCACGACACCCCGGCCGAAATGGCCCAGGCCACGGACGTCAAGGACTGGAAGCGGGGCGAGGCCGAGCCTGTGCCGGGGCGGACGATGCCGCAGATCGTCGTCGTCGAGCGCGATTACCCCAACCTCTACAAACGCTTCACCGCACTCGGGCCGCTCATGACATCGATCGGCAACGGCGGCAAGGGGATCGCCTGGAAGACAGAGCGCGAGGTCGAGGCGCTGCGCCGCCTCAACGGCGCCGTCACCGAGGAGGGGGCGACCAAGGGGTTACCGCGTATCGAGACCGACATCGATGCCGCCGAGGTCGTGCTCATGCTCGCGCCCGAGACCAACGGCGAAGTCGCGGTCCGGGCCTGGGAGTCGCTGGGCAGGACGACCGGCCGCGACCACGCCCATCTGGCGACCTCCAAGGAGGACGAGAAGATCCGTTTCCGCGACATCGTCGCCCAACCCCGCAAGATTATCTCCTCACCGATCTGGTCGGGGCTGGAATCGGAGCAGGTCTGCTACAACGCCGGCTACACCAACGTCCACGAGCTGATCCCCTGGCGCACGCTCAGCGGCCGCCAGCAGCTCTACCAGGACCATCTCTGGATGCGGGCGTTCGGCGAGGCCCTTTGCGTCTACCGGCCGCCCATCGACACGAAGACGATCCGGCCGATCATCGAGGCGCGTGCCGACGAGCGCCCGCAGATCGTCCTGAACTTCATTACGCCGCACCAGAAGTGGGGCATCCACTCGACCTATACCGACAACCTACTGATGCTTACCCTTTCGCGCGGCGGCCCGATCGTCTGGATCTCCGAGACCGACGCCAAGAGGGCGGGCATCGAGGACAACGACTGGATCGAGGCCTACAACACCAACGGCGCGCTGACCGCGCGGGCCGTGGTCTCGCAGCGGGTCAAGGAGGGCATGGTGCTGATGTACCACGCCCAGGAGAAGATCGTGAACGTACCGGGCTCCGAAATTACCGGCCAGCGCGGCGGCATCCACAACTCGGTCACTCGCACTACGGTCAAGCCGACCCACATGATCGGCGGCTACGCTCACCAGTCATACGGTTTCAACTACTACGGTACCGTCGGCTCGAACCGTGACGAGTTCATCATCGTGCGCAAGATGCGCAATGTCGAATGGCTTGAGGATCCAGAGTCTTCAACCATCGTCCAGTCGGTCGGCGGCTGAACACGCCACGCAGGGAGACGCGCCATGAAGATCAGAGCGCAGGTCGGCAAGGTGCTCAACCTCGATAAGTGCATTGGCTGCCACACCTGCTCGGTGACCTGCAAGAACGTCTGGACCAGCCGCGAAGGCATGGAATACGCGTGGTTCAACAATGTCGAGACGAAACCCGGCATCGGCTATCCCAAGGACTGGGAGAACCAGAAGCGCTGGAATGGCGGCTGGACGCGCAAGGCGAACGGCGCGTTGCAGCCGAAGATGGGGGCGAAGTGGCGCATCCTCGCCAAGATCTTCGCTAATCCAGACCTGCCCGAAATCGACGACTACTACGAGCCGTTCACCTTCGATTACGAGCACCTGCAGACCGCGCCCGAACTTCAGGCGGCGCCGACCGCGCGGCCACGCTCGCTGATCACGGGCGAGCGCATGGACAAGATCGAATGGGGGCCGAACTGGGAAGAGATCCTGGGTGGCGAGTTCTCGAAGCGCTCCCGGGACTACAATTTCGAGGGCGTCGAGAAGGAAATCTACGGTGCCTTCGAGAACACCTTCATGATGTACCTGCCGCGGCTGTGCGAGCACTGCCTCAACCCGACTTGCGTCGCAGCCTGCCCCTCGGGCGCGATCTACAAGCGCGAAGAGGACGGCATCGTCCTCATCGACCAGGAAAAATGCCGCGGCTGGCGGATGTGCGTCTCTGGCTGCCCCTACAAGAAAATCTATTACAACTGGGCGACTGGCAAATCCGAGAAGTGCACCTTCTGCTACCCGCGCATCGAGGTCGGCGAGCCCACTGTCTGCTCCGAGACCTGCGTGGGGCGCATCCGCTATCTCGGCGTCCTGCTCTATGACGCCGACCGCATCGACGAGGCGGCCTCAGTCCCGGACGAGCAGGATCTCTATCAGGCGCAGCTCGACATCTTTCTCGACCCCAACGACCCCGAAATCCAGGCGCAGGCGCGCGCGGACGGCGTCCCCGACGGCTGGATCGAGGCAGCCAAACGCTCGCCGGTCTACAAGATGGCGATGGAATGGAAGGTCGCCTTCCCGCTCCATCCCGAGTACCGGACCTTGCCCATGGTCTGGTACGTCCCGCCGCTATCGCCGGTTCAGTCAGCGGCGGAGGCCGGCAAGATGGGCATCGACGGCGAGATGCCGGACGTCCGCTCGCTACGCATCCCCTTGCGCTACCTCGCCAACCTGCTCACGGCCGGCAAGGAGGAGCCCGTGGCGCACGCCCTCGAACGGATGCTGGCGATGCGCGGCTACATGCGCGCCAAGACCGTCGACGGCGTCATCGACGAGGCGATCGCGACCCGGGTCGGACTGACGCCCGAGCAGATCGAAGACATGTACCAGATCATGGCGATCGCCAACTACGAGGACCGTTTCGTCATCCCCACCTCGCATCGCGAGGTCGCCGAGGACGCATACGACATCCGCGGGTCCTGTGGGTTCAGTTTCGGCAACGGCTGCTCGGGCGGCTCGAGTGCGGCCGACCTGTTCGCGAGCCCGCGGAAAAAGTCCGTCCGGACACCCACCGAGGTGATGTGATGGCCAGAACGTTCAAGGTGCTCTCGGTCCTGCTCACATACCCGGATGGGGAGATTCAGGCCGCCGCGTCCGCCATGCGTGAGGTGGTGCTCGCCGAGGACCTCGTCCCAAAGCGGGTGCGCGAGCCCTTGCTCGAACTCGTCGATCAACTTGGCACGCGCGAGCTTTACGATCTTCAGGAGCGTTACGTGTTGCTTTTCGACCGCACGCGCTCGCTCTCACTTCATCTCTTCGAACACCTCCATGGCGAGAGCCGGGATCGCGGCCAGGCAATGGTCGATCTGGCCAACCTCTACGAGCAGCATGGCCTCGTCGTCAGCGCCAGCGAGTTGCACGACTATCTGCCGCTCTTCCTCGAATTCCTTTCGACGTTGCCGTTCGAGGAGGCGCGTGAGCTGCTGGCACAGCCACTGCATATCGTAAGCGCGCTCGGCGAACGGCTACGCCGGCGCGAGAGCGTCTACCAGTGGGTCTTCCGGGGCATCGAAGCTGTTGCCGAGGCGACACCTGATTCGGAAACCTTAAACGAGATCCTGGAAGCACCCGACGACGATCCCACTGACCTGGAGGCTCTCGACAGGGTCTGGGAAGAAGAACCCGTCACCTTCGGGCCCGGCACGGGTGGCGGCTGCGGCCGCGCCCAGGATATGCTCAGGCGCATGAACACGGGCAACCCGCCGGCGTCGGCCGGCTCGTCGCGGCGAGGCTGAGGAGCGAGCAGGATGGCCAGCTACCTGAACACGCTGCTCTTCGGCATCTATCCCTATATTGCGCTGGCGGTGATGGTGCTCGGGTGCATCGTCCGCTACGACCGCGAGCCCTATACGTGGCGCTCCGGCTCGAGCCAACTTCTGCGCCGGCGACAGCTCGTCTGGGGCTCGAACCTGTTCCATTTCGGCGTGCTGATCGTCTTCGTGGGCCACCTTGTCGGCCTGCTGACGCCGATCTGGCTGTTCGACGCCGTAGGCATCGGCCACGGCTTCAAACAGATGTTGGCGATCGTCGTGGGCGGTGTTGCCGGCGTGGCGTGCCTGGTTGGCGGTGCCATGCTCCTCCATCGCCGTCTCGGCGATCCGCGCATCTACAGGACGTCTTCCTTCGGCGACATCGCCATCCTCGTCCTCCTGCTCCTTCAGCTCACTCTCGGCCTCGCCACGATCCCGATCTCGCTGGGGCACCTCGACGGCGGGGAGATGCTGAAGTTCATGGCCTGGGCGCAAGGTATCTTCACCTTCCAGCCCGGCGTCGCCGCTGTCGTCGCCGACGCGCACTGGATCTTCAAGGCGCACCTCTTCCTGGGCCTGACGATCTTCCTCGTCTTCCCCTTCACCCGCCTCGTACACATGCTGAGCGTGCCTGTGCGCTACCTGTGGCGGCCCGGCTATCAGGTCGTGCGTACGCGCCTCGCCGCCGACCGAAGCGCTCCGCGGCAGACGGTCCCGGTGCGCCCGCGCGAGCCCGCGGAGTAGCCGCCGATGGAACCCGTCTGGGTCAACGGCTCCGAAATCGGCGCGGAGACGATCGTCGCTGAAATCCAGAACCATCCGGCCGTGAGCGTCGAGGACGCCGAACGCGAGGCACGTCGTGCGCTCGTTGTGCGCGAGCTCCTGCGTCAGGAGGCGGACCGCCTCGGCATCACGGCCGAGCCTTCAGTTGACGCCGAGGGGAGGCGCGAAACGGAGGAAGAAGCACGCATCCGTCGACTGCTTGACGATCAGATCAAAGTCCCCGAGGCGGACGAGGCCGCCTGCCGCCGTTACTACGACAACAACCAGACCAAGTTCCGCAGCCCGGATCTGTACGAGCCCATGCATATCCTCCTTTCGGCAGACGCCGAGCAGAAGGAGACCTTTCAGCGGGCGATCGAGGAAGCAAAGGGCCTCATCGAACGCCTCAGCGAGCGCCCCGGACTTTTCGAGACGATTGCGCGCGAACGCTCCGACTGCCCGTCGGCGAGTGATGGCGGCCGGCTCGGTCAGGTCACGCGCGGCCAAACGACACCCGAGTTCGAGACCTTTCTGATATCGCTGGAGGAGGGCCAGCTCTGCCCCGTCCCGGTGCCGACTCCCTACGGCGTCCACATCATCCGGCTGGAACGCAAGGTCGAAGGCCGCACGCTACCCTTCGAGGCCGTGCACAAGCGGATTGCCGACTATATGCAGGAAGCGAGCTGGCGCCGCGCGGCTGCTCAGTATGTCAGCATCCTCGTCGGTCGCGCGCAGATCGCGGGAGTCGAGATCGAAGGCGCGGAAAGCCCTCTCGTGCAGTAGCTGGACATGCATACTGGCCGGGTGCTGTAACCTGGTCTCGGGTTTGGCCGGTCCGCCAAGCCAGGCAAGCTGCCCTTTCGGCCTTTGGGCTGGCGGAAGGGCGGCTTCCGCAGGCATCTGGAAGCAGTATGTACACTCAAGGATATTACCTTCGGCTGTGCGCAAGCGCCCACAAGCTGGAACCGCCGGCCACCGCGAGGAGCAGGAGCTTTGCTGCCTCGGCAATCGCATAGGCGGTGTGGTGATAACTCGCCGGTAAGGGGTTGTCGGCAACCACGACAGCGACACGCGCGTCTAAGGCAGGCAGGAGCCATGAAGCCTGCACCGTCACCACGACGGCGACCAGTACCGCTAGGGCGACCCTCGCCCGGGAGATTCCGGGGATGGAGGCGAGCAGCAGCGCTGCGGCGAGCGCCCATTCGATCCGGGAAAACAGATGGAAGGTGACGCGGCCGACTTCGAGCGCCACCGGTAGCGAGAGGCCCGGCGCGGTGAACTTCACTGGCGTCGCCACGAAGGAAACGCCGGCGAGCATCCCCACCCACACGAACGCAACGGCGAGAAACAAGGCGTCGGCAAGGGCGGGGCGGGATCGTTTGCGCATGTGCGAAGCACTTGGTCGGGACGTGAACGGGGTTTGGCATTTAAATAAATATCTTATATACATATTTATGCAACACCAACCGGGTACGTAGATGCGCCTGACGCTCCACACCGATTATTCGCTACGCCTGCTGATGCTGCTGGCGATCGAGCCGGATACGCGACATACCATCGAAGAGGTTGCGCGACGCTACGATATCTCGCGCAATCACATGATGAAGGTGGCCCAAACCCTGACCCAGGGCGGCTTCGTTCTGAGTGTTCGTGGGCGCGGGGGAGGCTTGGAATTGGCGCGAGCGCCGGAGGCGATCAACCTTGGTGCCGTGGTACGGGCCTGCGAAGACAGTTTCGCGCTGGTGGAATGCTTCGATAGCGAGCACAACACATGTGTCGTCGCGTCTGCGTGTGGCTTGCGTGGCCCCTTGGAGGAAGCATTGGCGGCGTTTCTCTCCGTCCTCGACAGCTATTCTCTGGCTGACCTCGTCGCTCGGCCGGGGACGCTCAAAGGCATGCGCCGACTCCTCTCTATCGGGTCGACCCACCCAGCCTGAAGTCTGCAGGCCTTCTCGACCTAGCAGGCTGTTGAAGAAGTCGTGCGAACGGCTTTGAGGACGGCCTCATCGCCGAGGTGGTACGCGAACTCGATTTCCATCGAGCCATCGTCGTGCAGCTCGGCCGATCCGGAGCCGGCAACCTCGTCCATCTCGTCGAACCCGGCCCAAGTGAAGAAGACCGCGGACCGGCTGTATTCGAGATCGAGGGCGGCCTGCATGGCCCCGAAGGTGATCTCGCCGTGGCCGTCGGCCTGGATGGTCAAGCTGGCGGGCTCGACGAGGTCGAGGTAGTCGCGATCCCATATGTCGGCTTCGACGATCCGCCACCGGCCGATGAGCTGGCAGTTCATCGGGGCTCTCATGGGGATGCTCCGGCCAGGAGCTTGGGCAAGCGAACGAGATTGTAGGCGGCGACGGCGAAGGTGAAGGCCCATCCGACCTTCTCGAGGCCGCGATGCCGGGTCTTCCTGAGGCCGGCGACGGTCTTCACCCAGCCGAAGCCTTCCTCGATCCGCTTGCGGACGCGCTGGCTGACGTCGTACCCGCCATGCCGGGTGGTGCGCCCGTCGATGGCGGAGGCGCGCCCGCTGGTGTTCTGTGCGACGTGAGGCGTGACGTTGATCTCGCGCAGCTCCATGACGAAGTCGGCAGTATCGTAGGCCTTGTCGGCGCCCAGCGTGACGGCGACCGGCCGCTCGGCGCGCGGCCCGATCATGTCGAGAGCGGCCAGCCGCTCGGCATGGCCGCTGACGCGGGTGAGCCGGGCATCGACGAAGAGGCCGCTGCGGTTCTCCATCAGCGCATGGCCGAGGAAGCAGAGCTTGGCTTCCTGGCCGCGTCCCTTGCGGTAGAGCTTGGCATCCGGGTCGGTGGTCGAGGCGTGTGTCGCATTCGAGCGTTTCTCGCCCCTGAAGTCGGCCTCCTCGTTACGCCCGCCACCGCCGCTGCCGCCGGACGGCGGCTCGCCGCCGCCCTGGCGCCGGAACGACTTCAGCGAGGCCCAGGCCTCGATCATCGTGCCGTCGACCGAGAAATGATCCGACGAGAGAAGGCGGCTCACCCGTGGCTGCGCCAGCACCGCGGCCAGGAACTTCCCCGCCACCTCGCCCGCCAGCAGCCGGTCGCGGTTCTTCGAGAACGTCGAGTGATCCCACACCGCCTCGTCCACCCCCAGCCCCACGAACCAGCGGAACAGCAGGTCGAACTCCAGACGCTCCATCAGCTGGCGCTCCGAGCGGATCGAGTAGAACGCCTGCAGCAGCAGCGCCCGCAGCAGTTTCTCCGGCGGGATCGAGGGACGGCCCAGCGGCGTGTAAAGCGCGGCGAACTCCCCGCTCAAATCCCCCAGCGCCGCGTTCGCCATCTCCCGGATCGCCCGCAGCGGGTGACCCGCCGGAACCCGCGCCTCCAGATCCACATAGCTGAACAGCGCTCCCGAACGCTCGTCGATCCCCCGCATCCCGCTCCCCCAACCATTGCTCGCGCCCAGGGAATCACGTCCGCAATGCCGCCGCCACAGACTTCTTCAACAGCCTGCTAGACTAGCTGTCGGAAGCCTTTTGAAGGATTGACCGGTTTCCGGTTCTGCCGCCGCGGCTTCCGACTCAGCGATATCCGATGCCCATGACGTAGTCGCGCAGGAGCGTTTCCTCGTACTCGACCTCGCCCAGAAGCGCCTGAAGCACGTCACGGGCGGTGAGCACACCCAGAGGCTGATTGTCCTGGTCCGCGACCGGGATATGCAAGAATCCTTTCTCCTTCATAAGGGACCAGACATCCTTGAGCGCATCGTCGGGTCGGCAGCAGGTGACCTCCCGCGTCATCACCGCCCCGACCATCTCCGCACAACTGCTGCCCCGACAATGGCCGATCCGCGAGACGATATCCGTCTTGCTGACCACACCGGACATGGTACCTACATCGTCACAGACGACAACGAGGTTGGTATGACCGTCCCCGAGACGCGCAGCCGCTTCGGTAAGCTGAGCCTTGTCGCTGATGGTTACCAGGCGATCCTGTGCACTCGGCAGCAGTGTTTCGACTCTCACGGTTGCCTCCTTAAGCGGCCAAGGTGCCTCTGCCATGATTAACACTCCCTGTTCATCCACTCTATCGCCCTGGAAGCTTATTTTATGCCGATAGGAATATGATCACGTTATTACCATTATTATTGAAACGATTCCCGTAATACTAAGGATAAAACATCCAATCTGAATGATCGCTATAGCAAATATCTTGATTCGGGCGTCGTGAATATAATCCTCCACTACGACCCGAAGGCCGAGGGCCATATGGTAAAAGGCGGCAACGACGAAGACCACCATCACAACCGTATTGAACGGCGACCGAAGCCAGACGACGAAGGTCGAGTGGTCGCCGCCGGTCAGCGCCAGAAGCGATCCAACGAACCAGATCGTCAGCGGCACCAGCGCCATCGCCGTTACTCGCTGCGCCCACCAGTGTGCCGCGCCTTCTTTAGCGGAACCGAGTCCCCGCGCCTCTGCCAGCGGTGTGCGTGTTCGCCTGCCTCTCATATGCCTGCGCCCATGAAGAACAGCCCGGTAAGCCAGGTCACCAGGGTCAGGGTCGTGCTCGCGGCCACGACCGTCCAGCCAGAGGCATATATTGCCGTCAGTTCGAATCCGTAACCGGCATCCCAGCAGAGGTGCCGGATACCGTTACAGAGGTGATAAAAGAGCGAAAACGTCCAGCCGAACAACAGGGCCTGACCCAGCCAGGAACGCACGAGGTCGAGCAAGGCGTGGTATGCGGCGGGACCCGCGGCGCCGGCAACAAGCCAGGCCACCAACAGCAACGATCCGGCGCTCAGGACGATGCCGGTGAGCCGATGCATGATGGAAAGCACCGAGGTGAGCTGCGGCCGGTAGATCTGGAGGTCCGGTGACAGCGGACGTTTGTCGTGCGTCATGAGCTCAGCTCTTGCGCTGGATGACCATCTTCTTGATCTCGGCGATCGCTTTGCCGGGATTCAGCCCCTTCGGGCAGGTCCGGGTGCAGTTGAGGATGGTGTGGCAGCGATAGAGCCGGAACGGGTCTTCGAGGTCGTCGAGACGCTTGCCGGTCGCTTCGTCACGACTATCGGCCAGCCATCGCCAGGCCTGCAGAAGGACGGCGGGACCCAGGAAACGATTGCCGTTCCACCAGTGGCTGGGACACCCTGCCGTGCAGCAGAAGCACAGGATGCACTCGTAATAGCCATCGAGCCGCTCCCGCTCTTCGGGCGACTGAAGCCGTTCTCGGTCCGGCGCGGGCGTGTCCGTCTGGAGCCAGGGTTCGATGGACGCGTACTGCGCATAGAGGTGTGTGAGGTCGGGAACAAGATCCTTGATGACGCGGAGGTGATTGAGGGGATAGACCGTGGCCGGCGCCGCTGTGTCCGAGATGAAGCGCGTGCACGCCAGCCAGTTCGTTCCGTCGATGTTCATGGCGCAAGATCCGCAGATGCCCTCGCGGCATGACCGACGGAACGTGAGCGTCGAGTCTATCTCGTTCTTGATCTTGATGAGGGCATCGAGAACCATGGGGCCGCACGTGTCCAGGTCGACCTCGTATGTGTCGATACGAGGATTCGCGCCAGTCTCGGGATCATACCGGTAGACGTCGAAGCGCTTCACGTGCTTCGCGTCAGACGGCGCTGGCCAGAACTTGCCGCGAGCGATCCGGGAGGCGGTGTCCACGCCGAAGCCCCTCGGAACCGGGAACCGTTTCAGCAGCGTGGCGCGGGGCACCTGATTGGACGATCGGATGAGCATACCGGACTTTCTCTTTCAGCGGGTCGTGCTGGTCGTCTTCTTTGTTACCGCGCCGCCTTCGTTCTCCCATCTGTCCAGGCAAAAACATGACGCCGGGGCGGCGTCCTTTTGGACGAATAGCCTGTGGGCACCATCTTTCCTTTCAAAACCCCTATGCTTACCGTCCGCTTTCTCCGCTGTTACGAAATTCGTTTTCATCATGATCTCCTCCACGACCGCGCTTCGGCTCACCCGCCGATCTGATAACCTTCACCGGCCCTTGGTCCGATCACTCGAGGAGGATCGTCAGCAGCAATGACGAGTCCTCGATCCCCTTCACGGAATGCGATTCACCGCCATCCAGATAAACCCACTCGTTGGCTTTCAATTCGATCGTGGAATCGCCCAAGCCAATCTCCACGCGTCCTTCCAGGCAGTGCAGCGTGATGTTCCCGGAGACTTCGTGGGCAGGGATTTCCGAGCCGGCACGTACGATCAGACGGATGGCTTCGAAATGATCGGACTTGATGATGGCGGCCGACTTCGTCTCTTTCAGCTTCGAGCCCAGCGGTTGAAGATCCACGACCTCGCCAGGCTTCGCGTGATGCAGCGCCATAATGGTTTCCTTTCCTCGGTTCTAAAATCTGCTTTGATCGGCGTGACGTTTACGGCTCATCCAGCGCACTGAAGAGGATCCGGTAGCGCTGATCGATGGGGCTTTGGGTCAGTGGATCCGAAGCGTCTGCGAAACGCGGCGCGATTTCCCGCCAATCCTCGGGCAACAGATGACCCCTGAGCGCGGGAAAGAAGTTAGCCTCTTCCCAGTCGAGATGCCGCCGGTAATCATCGACGAGTATCCGGCCCATTTCCACGAGACGTGCCCGCGAATACTCCGCATCACGCTCCACCTCTTCGAATACTTTCACCACTTCACCAGTCGTGCGGGCCAGACGCAAGTGCAGCTCCTCCAGCTCTGCGCAAGCGCCCGCTTCCGGCGGAGCGCGCCGTTGCAGCAACTCGAGCAGTGCGTCCTCGCGCGGATGATGCCAGCGATCGAGGTATTCCTGACAATAGGCGATGCTGCCCTCGAGGATCTCGTAGTCCGGCCGCTCCGCACGCTCGAAGCGATCGAGTTGCGCTTCGAAACACGAGAGCATCCCACGGATACGGCCGTGTTCGTCGGTCAATTGCTGGATGGGTTGTGTCATCGTTCTCTTCCGATAGGATTGCTCGCTGGGCATCTTTCTTTCTCCTCGTTATCTGTATTGTGCCCTCAATGTGATTGTCGGGGCCGCACCAGGAGCGGGCCGAACAACATGGCAAAACCAGCAAACGCGGCGATCCAGGCCGTGGCGGCGAGATGCAAGAGGGCGTCCGGAGCCAGGCCGAGGCTCGAGGCGATGCGCGAGATCGCGGCTGCAATCACACAGAGATAAACGAGCCCGATGCCCCAAGTGGCGTGGAGCGGCTTCCCGACATGGCCGAGGCTGGCCCGCGTCATCACGGCGAGGGTCATCACGCCGATCGCGCCTGTGGTCCAGGCATGGATAGCGGCGCTCGCCGGAACCGTGGTGGGCGAGAGCGTGGCCCAGCCCACCGCGAGGAACCCCAGCGGCACGAACGCATATCCGACATGCAGGATCAGCACGAGCGGCTCGGCAGATGTCCGGTATCCGGCCCACCGGGCCAACCGCCAGGCATGCAGACCGCCCGCTGCCAAGCATAGAATGCCCGTCCCGGTTCTGTCGGGGGCGGCGATCCAGAGTACGAGGGCCACGCCGGCGATGACCATGCTCGCGAGATCGAAGCGGTTGAATGGAGCCGGAAGGCGACCGGGGCGCCGGCGCGCGAGCCAGTTGCGCGTGAAGCTCGGCACGATGCGCCCGCCGATGAGCATGATGAGGAAAACCGCCACCGCGATCCCGATGCGGGCACCGTAACCGCTGGACGCGGCTTCGCCCCCAGTAGACTCCGCATGAAACAAGACGTTGCCACCGAAGAACAGGGCGACCAGGATCAAGACCTTCAGGTTCCGCCAGTTTCGCCCGGAGATGACCTCGCGGCCGATGACGAGACTCAGAAGTGCCAGAAAGGAAAGATCGACGACCGCGGCGACGATCGGCCCAAGCTGGAGGGAGAACAGAACGGCGACACGCCCTGCCAGCCAGGACAGCACCAAGACGAGAAGCGGCATGCCCGTCACAGGCAGGCGTCCGGTCCAGTTCGGCACCGCCGTTAGAAGAAACCCCGCGACGACCGCCGGGAGGTAACCGTAGAGCAGCTCGTGGACGTGCCAGGCGATCGGGTCGAACGCGGTGGGCAAAGCCAGACACCCTGTCAGCATCGCGATCCAGACGACCATCGCGACCGCTGACCAGAGACTCGCGGACAGGAACAGCGGACGGAACCCGTAACTCAGGATCGCTGGGCCGGAATAGGTTCTGATCCGTTCGGCCGATGTGCTCATCGTCGCGCCCCTGATCTCGGCCCCTGTTTGAAGAGCCTAGTTGCTTGCCTTGTTCCGAGCGTCCTCGTCGTCGAGCGTCGTCAGGGCGAGTGCGGAATGGGCGTACGCCCCGCCGGCCCGCATCTCGGCGGCGACCCAGATCGCCTCCATGATCTCCTCCGGTGTTGCGCCTTCCTTTGTGGCGGCCTTCGTGTGCCCCTGGATGCAGTACGGACATTGCGTCACGTGGGCCACCGCCACTGCGATCAACTGCTTGGTCTTGCGCGACAGCGCGCCATCTTGAAAGACCGTTTTGCTGAACGCGCGGAACGCCGCCTCCGCGTCCGGCGCCAGGTCACGACGCCTGTCGGCGAGCGCCTTGTTCGGCCTGGGATAAAGCGTCTCATTCATGGTGTTGGTATCTCCTGGAACCGCGGGAAGAGGACGTAGTTCTCGAGATGGACATGCTCCATCAGATCCTCTGACAGTTTGGCCGTGCCGGTGTAGAGGGCCTGCCAGGAACGGCACGCCTCCCCGGGCGGGGTGAAGTCATTGGTTAGAGCCTCGAGCCGCCGCAGGTGCTCACCGTGGTCGTTGTGGTCGTGACGCATTTGCGCGATCGGCGCATCGAGGCTCGCCCCGGCGCCGCGGCGCATCGCCGGGAACAGAATGAGCTCCTCCTTCTTCATGTAAACTTCGAGCTCGCCGCGCATCTGCTGCAGCAGATCTGCGAGCCCGTGCGGCGCTTGCGGATGGTTCGCATGTACGGCCTCCACCTTCCGGGCGAGCGCGACGAGCTCTGTCAACTCGCGGCGATGGACCTCATGGAAACGGCTGAGAATGTGATCGATCAACTCGTTCGTGCCCATGGAAAGCGACGGCGGTGCGTCCGACCCTTCAAGGGCTCGCAGAGCCTCTTCCAGTTCGCTCGCCTTCAAACCGCGCTGACGTGCAGCGTCGGCGAGCCGGATGTCTCCGCGGCAGCAGAAGTTCACCTTGAACTTGCGGAATACGGCCGTCGCATCGGGCAAGGTCGCGGCGAGCTCGCCGACGGAGAGGCGGTCCAGGTCAGGATTTGTCTGTGTGATCATGGTCGTTCTTCCTTTAGCTACAGGAGAGATATCCGTTTGATGCTGACTCACTGCACCGCCTGTTCCGGCGTGTTCAGGCGGCGTGTCCAGTCTTCGACCGAGCAGCGCTCAAGGCGGCGGCGGGCAAGCGCGCGCCAGGCCTCGGTCAGAGGATCCAGGTCCTCCAGTTGCCGGAGAGCCTCGATATTCAGTGTGTCCCGGTAAAGGACTCCCAGGACGCGGTCGAGCGGCCAGTCCTCGGCCGGACGGTCCACGAGGTCGAGCGTCTCGCCGGGACCGACCCGGCCTTCTTCCAGGACGCGGTAGTACCAGCCGGTGCGACCGGAGTCCTGGACCCGTCTAGCCATGGCGGCGTACCCGAACCGCTCGTTCAGTCGCCAGCACGGCTGTCTGGCTTGCGAGACCTGGACCAGCGCCGTGCCGAGACGGTAGACATCGCCGATGCAGACATCGGCCTCGGTCAATCCCCCGGTCGACAGGTTCTCGCCGAAGGCGCCTTCGCGGTCGAGATGATCTGCGAGTTCCGGCGCTTCCGCTCTCCAGACAGGGTAGTGATCGAAGGCGTAGTGGTGAAGGGCCTTCTCCGGCCCGCCGTGGTGCATCCTGTCGCCCTGCTCGTCGCCGGTGAGGCCGGCGCGGGAGACGTCGACGGGCTGGTCGACCGGGCGCTTGAATATCCCGCTCGCCACGCCCCGCCGGCCGAGCGGGGCGGTCTTGCCAACCAGAATGGCGCGTATCGTCGTCCTCATGCTGCCCCGTCCTCCGGGATCGGCGCAGGGACGACGATCTCGTCCTCGGTCACCACCGCATCCATTGGGATGTCGTGCCACTGAGGATAGATTGTCGGAATCGCCGCCAGGATATAGCCCACCCCGAAGACCCGCGGACGTTTCTCCATGGCGCCCAGCGTGCGGTCATAGAAGCCGCCACCGTAGCCGAGGCGGTAGCAGAATTGGTCGAAGCCGACCACGGGCGCGATCACCACATCCGGCACCACGGTCTCGGCGTTCTCCCTCGGGACCGGGATGTTCCACACACCGCGCGCCAGCGGATCGCCCGGCGACCAGGCACGGAAGACGAGCGGCCGGCCGTGCGCGACCACCGCGGGCAAGGCGCAGCGCGCGCCCCGCGAGGTCAGCCTCTCCAGGAACGCGCGCAGGTTCGGCTCACCGCGGAAGGGCCAGTAGGCGCTGACGATCTGTCCGTCGACATGCCCGATGGCCGCCTCGAGGCATTCCGAGATCCGCGTATCATGCCGGCGGCGGGCCGCGGTGGCCATCGCCAGGCGGTCTCCGATCAGGCGTGCCCGCTCGGCCTTGCGCCAGCGCTTCACGTCCGTGCGCTGCCGGGCGTCGGTGGTATCGGAGATCCTGATATACGCCGGGTCCACCTCGTGCATGAAGCAGGGCGGCGAGGCGAATGTCCCGGTGTAATCGTGGTCCTCCATCTTCGCCTTACGTTTCATCTGTACCATGGCCATCATAAAGAGGTATATTATATACTTATTTAACACGCCACGCTACGGATTTCCAGTGCCTGCCATAGACGCCGCCATGCGCAAATCGCAGTCAACGAGATCGAACCGCAGGGATGTCGACCGCATGCCGGTCGCCAGGGATGGGGGATGCGGCACAGCACGGTGCGTCGAGCACGCCAAGACTGGCGGGGCAGACACATGCGGGAGATCAGGATCAAACATCGCTGCGACGAAGCAGCGAGAGACGAGGGTTTCGCGTCTTGGTGGATCGGATCTGGTCGAGGGGCGTTCCGAGGGATGGCGCAGTCACCGAATATCTGTCGCCACTAAATGTCTTCGCTTTCTTCGCTTATTAATTTCGGCTTTGAAACTCTTCGGGAGCCTGGTCACGGCGCTCGTGCTTGCCGTAGTCGCGCATCACATGCGCAACGCGCAGCCTATAGTTCGCAAACACCCCACCCCGCCCCTTGGCTTGAGCCGCTAGATGGGCGGCGTGATTACGCCATTGGGCGACGGCCTCTTCGTCACGAAAAAATGACAAGGCAAGGTATTTTCCCGGTTCGTAGATACTCTCAAACCGTTCGACGGAGATAAAACCTTCGATCTTCTCGAGCTCGGAGCGGAGCAGGTGCGCTTCGTCGAGGTATTCTTCCACTCGGTCCTTTGCGGGCCAGATCTCGAAAATTACGGCAATCATATTGTCCTCGCTTTCTCAACGTATAGAGCCCACGAGCCCGAGCGATACCAATCGTGATTGTTTAGACCACGCCGTGCGCCCGCATCGATTCCGCGACCCGCACGAAGCCGGCAATGTTCGCTCCCAGTATGTAGTTGCCGGGCGCGCCATATTCCTCGGCTGTTTCCCGGCACCGGTCGTGGATGCCCGCGATGATTTCGCTTAGCCTCGCGTTGGTCTGCTCGAAGGTCCATCTGTCCCGGCTGGCATTTTGCTGCATCTCGAGGGCCGAGGTCGCGACGCCGCCGGCATTGGCCGCCTTGCCCGGCGCGAACAGGATCTCGGCGCTCTGAAAGGCTCGGACGGCCTCGCGGGTACAAGGCATGTTCGCCCCCTCGGCCACGGCCAACACGCCGTTCTTGATCAAGGTTGCCGCCTCGCGACCCGAGAGTTCGTTCTGCGTGGCGCAGGGAAGGGCAACGTCGCAGGGCACATCCCAGATCGACCCGCTCCCGAGGAAATGAGCGCCGGTTCCTTTCAGTCGGGCATACTCCGATATCCGCTCTCTTCGGACCTCCTTGATCTCTTTGACCAGATCGAGGTCGATTCCGTTTTCGTCTATCACATGGCCGGAGCTGTCGGAGCAGGCGACGACTGTCGCGCCGAGCGCAATCGCTTTCTCCATGGCGTAGATCGCCACGTTGCCCGAGCCCGAAACGGCGACACGCTTGCCCTCGAGGTCGGTGTGCTTCGTGCCGAGCATCCGCTGAACGAAATAGACAGTCCCATAGCCGGTCGCCTGGGTGCGCACACGCGAACCACCATAGGTCATGCCCTTGCCGGTCAGTACGCCGGCCTCAAAGCGATTGGCCAGGCGCTTGTATTGTCCAAAGAGGTAGCCGATCTCGCGTCCGCCGACACCGATGTCGCCGGCAGGCACGTCGGTATGTTCGCCGATGTGGTGATGAAGCTCGGTCATGAAGGACTGGCAGAAGCGCATGATCTCGCCCTCGGATTTGCCCTTGGGATCGAAATCCGCGCCACCCTTGCCGCCACCGATCGGTAGTCCGCTCAGCGCGTTCTTGAATATCTGCTCAAAACCGAGAAACTTGATGATCCCCACATTCACTGACGGATGGAAGCGAAGCCCCCCTTTGTACGGGCCGAGCGCGGAGTTGAATTGGACACGAAAACCCCGATTGACCTGCACCGCTCCAGAATCATCCATCCACGGAACACGAAAGATTATCTGCCGCTCAGGTTCACAAATCCGCTCGATAAGAGCGTCGTCGGCGTAGTCCGGATGCTTGGCAATGACGTGGCCGAGGCTTTCCAAGACCTCCCGGACCGCTTGTTGGAACTCGGTCTCGCCGGCATTACGTCGAACGACCTCGGCGAAGATAGGCTCGAGTTTTTCATCTAACGGCAACACCGTCTGGATGCGGTCTTGTGCAATCATCTGGGTCTGCATGTGCTGGGTCATCTCTAATCTCTTGACTATTTTATCGGTCGGATTTTGTCCGAGGTCGTCGTGTCGTGCTGGCGGCGGGAAGCGCTGAATATCCTCGGGCGTGCCGGGTTCAACTGCCCCGTTGGGCTTTGCGCCAGCGCTTGGTGCTCCCGCAGGGTACGAGATCGGCGGTACCGGACATTCCCATGTAAGTCGGATCTATCTCGTGCATCAGTTGGGAGGCGAGGCGTTGGCCCCGAGGATCGCGGGCCGATCCAGTCATGCAGGCTGCTCCGTCTCGCCGGATGTGTTATCCGGCAGAACGACCCGTGCGTCTGGGCGCCGCAAGCGCTGTCCCTTCGTCAAGAAGGTGCCGTCCTGCGCGGCGATTCCGAGCTCCAGGCTCTGCGCGATGCGCTCGGCGCGCTCGATGAAGTGCTCGGCAGCGGCGGGCGGGCAGACCTCTTCGGCGGTCTCCGCGAAAAGCGCGAGCCAGTGGTCGAAGTGCCGGGCGTCCACCGGCAGGGGCAGGTGCTTCTCCATGGGCTGGCCGTGGTAGCGCCCGCTCATCAGGGCGACCGAGGACCAGAATGCGCACATACGTTGCAGGTGTGGCTCCCAATCGGCGATTCGGGCGTCGAACACCGGTCCGAGCAGCGCGTCCGCCCGGACCTTGGCGTAAAAGGCCCGCACGAGACGGTCGATCATCGGCTCGTCGATCCCGGTTCGGGCGACGATATCGGCGACCACCGCCGCTCTGCGTTCCGTTTGCGTCATGGCTTCTCCAAAGAGGTATTTAATATACTTCTTTAACATGTCACGCCGCTTATTTCCAGCGTAAATGCGGGCATCCCGATGCAGCCCAGAGCGTTCACAAACATCTGCCTCTGTGCCGTCGCCCCAGTGCCGACGCCAACGTCGCGGAGAAGGCGAAGACGCAGAAGAAGATCGTCCGTGACTGCCTCGACGGCGCGAACGGCCGCGTCAAGGTCGAGGGCTGGTTGCCCGGCTGGCTAGCGTTCCCGGTCCGGGCCTACACCGAGAACGGCATTCTCAAGACGGCCGATGAATGGGCGCGCGTCCGCAACCTGTTCGATGCCGCGTGATCCGTCGCGGGCGGCGGCCCGACGGCCGCCGCCCGCTCTCGTTCATGCTCCCGCTTCCGCTTCAGACGGAAGGCCGGCGAGCCAAGCGTTCTGCCTCGCGCTCGCGTCGCGGACGTCGTCGAGTATTCTCCGGACTGACTGGCCGCCGTCGGCGTAGATCGTCCGGGTCTCCACGTCGCGCAAGGCGCGGCCGATCGCAGTCAACTCCTCGATCCGCTGATCGTCCCCGAGCCCGACGCCGAAGGTTGCGGCCTTGAGCAGCACCAGCCCGATCTCTCCGGCCGACGACTGGATGTCGTCGAGCCGTCCCTGATCGTCCATTTCCTGGAGCCGCGCCGCGAGGCTCGCGAGCTTTCGCGCGTTTTCCGAGACCGCCTCCCGCACGCCGGCGACCGAGTCAGCATGGAAGCCGTGCGGTTCGATCCAACGTGTCCAGATGCTCCGTGCCGTCTCCCTTGCTGCCTGCGCCGCCGCGTCCATCTCGTCCCAGCCGCCGCCCATGGAGAGACGTTCGTGTGCAGCACGGTCGAGTTTGCTCGCCATCTCCTCCAACGGCTCGACCATCTCCGCGAAGCCTCCCGGCGTCCGGGCCGCGAGGTCGCGCGCCGTCTCGGCCGCCCATGCGAGTCCGTGGCGTGTCTCGTCGAGCCACGGCTTGACGCGACGTTCTTCGAGTTCGTCGGCGTATACGACGACATCGACGACGAGCGACGCGGTCTGGCTCAAGAACTCGGATTCCGGGCTCGGCAGGCCGCTGCCGTCTCTCGCCCGGTCCCAATCGAGAACCCGGTCGATCACCTCGTGCGGCTCAGCCGGCCGCGAGGTAGCCATCTGGCGGAGGTACGGCACTCCGGCGACGTAGTAGAGCGGCGCATCGCCCTTCGGCACGGCGATGGCGAGCACGGTGCGGTCTTCGACCACGGCGAACGCGAGCGCCGGCGTCACCGACGGTTTGATGCTGTTCGCACAGATGCCCGCGACGCGGTCGAGCATGCGTTCCCGCTCGGACGCGCCTTCGCAATCCGCGAGGCCGATCACCCCGCCCGCCTTGGAGACGCCGAGCAGGATCGTGCCGAAATTGGAGGTGGCGAAGGCCGCAATCTCCTTGGCGAGATCGCGTGCCTGGCCGGGAAAGCGTTCCTTGAACTCCAGATCCTGACGCTCGCCGCCGGCTGCGAGCGCCAGCAGGCGGCGCGAAAGCTCGGCGTCCGCCCAGGGCGGCACGGGCTGATTTGGTGAAGGTTCGTCGGCCATGGTCCCAATTTGCCGCGTGGCCATGCGCAGAGACAAGGCTCATCGGATGCGGCTGCCGGATGATGGTCCGAGAGAGCGGTCCCGCGCCTGTCAGCCGGGGTGGGCGGCGGCGCAAGCGTCGTCGGCCGGTGCCGTGCTCGCGCGTTTGGATGATCCGCATATTGTCCGCATCCGCCCGCCGAGGCCAAACTGCGAGACGTGCGGTCCAGCGCCAAGGCAATCGGCCAGCGAGCACGCGGCGCCGCGTCTTGCCGCCGTCCGGGGGCCGACCCTGAGCTCGCTCGCAACGGACATCGGGTGGCGAGGCCGGATGCGGTCTCGGCGTCATTCGTTCGGTCAGCAGGGGGCTACGCCGCAGCCGGTTCCGGTGTCTGATTCCAGCAGCCTGTAGGGCTGTCGTCCGCGGACGTAGACCGCGCCGCCTCCAGTCCGATCCTCCGTCGTTGCAAGCGCCCACGCGCCTGCTCCGGCTGGTGGACCTATGGCGGTCCCCGTTCCGGCGAAACCGGCTCCGGCGACTATTTTCCCCGCCCGCCTTCGCGCGCTCCGGCGGGCTTCCTCGCGCCCGCTGCGCTCCAAAATAGTCGCCTCCACCGGTCCTCCGCTGGCGCTCCGGCCCTCCGGGTGCGCCGGTCCGGCGCCCGCCATGGACGGTCCGCCGTAAGCAGGGCGATGGGCGCCCTGCACCATCAAAGGAGGATCAGATCATGGCAGCCATCGGATACGTCAACCGCCAGGCGGACGGCTCCTACAAGGGCTTCATCAACACCCTCAGCATCCGCCGCAGCGTCGTGCTCCTGCCGAACCGCGACAAGGACGCCGACAACCAGCCGGACTTCCGGGTCTTCACCGACGACCGCGAGCGGGTCGAGCTCGGCGCCGCCTGGAAGCGGGTGGGCCAGAACTCGGGCAACAGCTATGTCTCGCTGAGCCTGGCCGCCCCGGAGTTCGGGCCGCGCAAGCTCTACGCCAACCTCGGCCGCGCCGCCGGGCAGGACGATCCCGACACCTTCGCGATCATCTGGAACCCGGTCGACTGACGGCCGCCGCCTTGGCCCCGCGCCCTGCCGGGCGCGGGGCCTTTCGCCTGTCCCGGAAAGGGAGGCGAATTCCCCGACGGCCATTTTCGCCCGTCCCGGACCGCCTCCTCGCGCGCCCATCCTCGCCGTCATCGGCGCGACCCCGCCGGTCGCGCGCTTCAAGCGACGAGGTGACGACAATGAGCGATGACGAACACGAACGCGCCGCCCGCGCGAAGAAGGGCAGCCCCTTCCTCAACACCGCCCAGGCCGCCCACTATGTTGGCCTGTCGGGCCGGACACTCGAGAAGATGCGCGTGACCGGCAGCGGGCCGAAGTACCGTAAACACGGGCGCTACGTCCGCTACCACATCGACGACCTCGACGCGTGGTCCGACTCCCGGTCCAAGGGATCGACCTCCGATGCGTGAGGACCGGCTCCTGCTATCCGGCGCTCTGCGGCCGACGCGGCGCCGGCGCGGGCGTCGCCGCCCGCGCGTCCCGCTCGCCCTCGCGGGCCTCGGGCTCGCCGCCCTCGGCTTCGCAACACTCGCCGCGCCGGCGCCGCGCCTGGTCTGGAATGCCAGCGCCAGCGCGCCCGTGGGGCTCTACTGGGTCAGCCGCACGGTTCCGGCACGCGACGATCTGGTGCTCGCCACCTTGCCGCCCGACGCCCGCAGGCTTGCGGCCGACCGTGGCTATCTGCCGGTCGGGACACCCCTGGTGAAGCGTCTCGTGGCGGTTGCGGACGACGTCGTCTGCGCCGTCGGCGATGCCGTCTTCGTCAACGGCACGTATGTCGCCACGCGTCGCAATCGCGACTCCTTCGGCCGTGCGCTGCCGCGCTGGACCGGCTGTCGCACGCTCGCCGCCGACGAACTGTTCCTGCTGATGGCCGGTGTCTCCGGCTCGTTCGACGGCCGGTACTTCGGGCCGGTACGGCGCGCCAGGGTCATCGGGAGGCTCGTGCCGCTATGGACCGGGTGACCGTCCTGGCGCTGGGCGCGGTTGCCCTTGCGACTTTTGCCTGCTCGTCCTCCGTCGTCGCTGAACCGGCCCCCGTCGAGCAGCGGCTCGACCGCTGGGAGCCGTTCATCGCCGAGGCCTCCGCCCGGTTCGCCGTCCCGAAGACTTGGATACGCGCGGTTATCGCGGCCGAGAGCGCGGGGCGAATTATGCTCGACGGCCGTCCGATCACTTCGTCCGCCGGCGCCATGGGGCTCATGCAGGTGATGCCGGGGACCTATGAAGAGATGCGTCGGCGACATGGTCTTGGTGGCGATCCGCACGACCCACGCGACAACATCTTGGCCGGGACCGCCTATCTCTGCACCCTTTACGAGCGCTTCGGGTTCCCCGGCCTCTTCGCCGCCTACAATGCCGGGCCCGGTCGCTACCAAGAGCATCTGACCGACGGGCGACCGCTGCCGCGCGAGACCCGTGCCTACCTCGCGCGGCTCGATCCGTCGCGTCTGGCAACAGAGGCCGCAGGGGCCGCGGAAACGGATCGGCGTCTCTTCTTCCCTCTGCGCGCGACGGTGACGGACGGTCGCGAGTCGTCGTCGACGGTGGCCACGGACAGCCTGTTCGTGCCCTTGCGTACCGTGCCGGGCGAGGACCGATGAACCGCGACGGCGCGGCCGGTGCCCTGTCGGAGAGAGAGGACCTCGTCTCGGTTGTCCCAGCGTACCAGCCAGGACGAAGCGCCCGTCAAGGATGCGCGGTCCCCCCAAAATGCTCCACTGCGCTGGCGCTCCGCTCCGCATTTCGGCTCCCCCGCGCCCCGCTTCGCGGCGCCTCCGGCGTCCTTGACAGCCGCTTCGCCGGCCGATGGCGGGAGCTGTCCTCGATGAGGAGGACAGCAACCACGGAGGTTCCGATGACCACACTTCACACGCATCCGCACGCCGCGTTCGACCGCTTCCCGCAGCTCCGCCGCGACCTGATCGCCGAGTTCGGAACGGACGGAATCGACGCCGCTATCGAGCTATTTATCGCCGCCGAGCGCGCCGATTTCCACTGGGACGGACGCATCGCGGAGATGAATCTCGGCGCCTGGGAGAGCCTCGACGACGAGAACGAGATGTTCGAGCGGGTGACGATTCTCGGCTACTTCCGCGCCCGCTACTACGTCGCGACGTGTCTCGTCGATGGCGACCGAGACGTCCATTGGATGCTCGGTCTGCGCCATTTCGAGTGCTTTGAGAGCGCCGAACAGGCGTTCCTGGCGAGTGGCGGATGATGCCACCGGCCACCCTGGGAGCGATACCGTCAGGTGCCGCTCCCGACTTCCTTGTGTGGTGATCCTGGCCGGCGCGCGACCGGTCGCCCGAGTCAAGGTCCGGTCAGAGATCGCAGGTGATCGTAGGAGGGACGGCAGGTGGCTCAGAAGCCCGGTAGGGCAAGATAAAAGGGTGGTGCCATGGCCCCCCAAGTCGTTGTCTGCACATCGTTTTCCTGGCGCTACGCGCCTTTGCCTGGCGCCATTGCCGGCTAAGTCTTTGATGGCACGCGATCTCCATGGCGCCGTCTTGCCGTCGTCCTGCAGCGGTATTTCTTCATGGGAGAGAGCACCAGGCGAGGGGCGGAGACGGCAATGAGATACGACGACGAGTTCGAGCCCAGGCTCGGCAAGATTCGCTCACGTGGCAGCAAGCGCGGCCGCCGCTACCTGCACCAGGTGCTTCGTGCCGTCGCACTGGCCGGCGGCAACATCGGCCGAGGGGCGAAGTCCGGCACCTCCACCTTCCACGGCAACCGGATCGGGCGCGGCGCCGGCGTCGGCCGGGTGCTCGCCGCACGCGACCGCTATTCGGCCTTCCGGGTCCGGCGCGCCATTGTCAAGACGCGGATCGTCAAGATCGGCAAGGCCGGGCTGAAGGCGGCGCGGACCCATCTGCGCTACATCCAGCGCGACGGCGTCACGCGCGACGGGCTGCCGGGCGAGCTGTACGACGCCGACAACGAACGCGCCGACGGCAAGGCGTTCCTCGAACGCTCCGACGGCGACCGCCATCAGTTCCGCTTCATCGTCTCGGCCGAGGACGCCGTCGAGTACGAGGAGCTGAAGGGCTTCACGCGCCGGCTGATGAAGCAGATGGAGGAAGACCTGGATACGCGGCTCGACTGGGTGGCGGTCGATCATTACAACACGGGGCACCCGCACACTCACATCGTGCTGCGCGGCAAGGACGACCGCGGCCGCGACCTCGTCATCGCGCGCGAGTACATCGCCCGGGGCATGCGCGAGCGCGCGGCGGAGATCGTCACCTTCGACCTCGGGCCGCGCACCGACATCGAGATCGAGCACAAGCTGCGCGCGGAGACGGAGGATGAGCGCTTCACCGGCCACGACCGGAACCTGCTGCGCGAGGTCGATGCGGAGGGGATCGTCAGGTTCGGCGGCGGCGACGATCGGTTCCGCCAGACATTGCGCGCTGCCCGGCTGCAGAAGCTGCGCCGGCTCGGACTCGCGGAAGAGGTCGCGCCCGGACGCTGGCGGCTTGCCGACGACCTCGAACAGGTGCTGCGCCGCATGGGCGAGCGCGGTGACATCATCAAGACCCTGCACCGGGGGATGGCGGAGAAGGGCGTCGCGCGCTCGGCGCGGGACTACGCCATCTACGATCCCGCGGATGAAAGGGCCGGACGCGTCGTCGGGCGGCTGGTGGCGCGTGGCCTTTCCGACGAGCTCAACGACCGCCACTACCTGATCGTGGACGGCATCGACGGCCGGACCCACTACGCCGACATCGGTCGTGGCGATGCGACGGAGCCCATCCCGGAAGGCGCGGTGGTCGCGTTGCGGCCGAAACCCGTCGGGCCACGCAAGGTTGATCAAACCATTGCCGAGATCGCGGCGGCCAACGGCGGGCGCTACGAGGTCGATATCCACCTGCGCCATGACCCGACCGCGACGGCCGAGTTCGCGGACACACATGTGCGCCGGCTCGAGGCCATGCGGCGGCTCGGTGATATTGTCGAGCGGGAGCCCAACGGGACCTGGATCATTGCGCCCGACCACTTGGAGCGCGCGGCGGCCTTCGAGCGGACGCGCTCGCGCGCCGCACCAATGATCGTTGAGACACTCTCGGCGCTGTCGCTCGACAAGCAGATCGCAGCCGACGGCGCGACGTGGCTCGACCGCGAGCTGGTCGCCGACGCGCCCGAGCCGGTGCGCGACGTCGGATTCGGCCGCGAGGTACGCCAGGCGCTCGCCCGGCGCCGTCAGTGGCTCATCGAGCAGAAGCTCGCCCGGCAGGAACAGGACCGGATCGTCTACCGTGCCAACGTGCTCGGGCTCCTGCGGCGTCGCGAACTGGCACGCGTCGCCGGGCAGCTCTCAGGCGAGCTCGGTCTCCAGTACGCGGAGTCGCAGCCAGGGGGGCGTGTCCAGGGCATCTACCGTCGCCGCATCGATCTGGCGAGCGGCCGCTTCGCCCTGATCGAGAAGTCCCGCGAGTTTACGCTGGTGCCCTGGCGGCCGGTGCTGGAACGCAATCTCGGCAAGCACGTGTCCGGTGTCGCTCGTGGCGACACGGTCTCCTGGTCGCTCGGGCGGAAGCGCAGCGGGCCGAGTGTATCGTAAGGGTGTGATTGAACTCGCGGACGTGCCTTCTGTCGATTTAAGAGGGTCGTTGATGTCGGAAGGTTCAACGCGTAACCGTCCGACCTCTATCTACGAACAGATCAAGGACGTCTTTGCTCTCGTCTTCCGCCTCATAATGTGGTCCATCGTTCTCAAAATGGAGAAGGATAATCTCTTGATCGTAACGGTCGGAGCGCAGGCACATCTCCAGCACGGACTCGGGAAACCAGACGTTCGCCGGCTGCGCGATCCCTTGACGTGCCTCGTTAGAATAATCGGCCCGCGCGGCGGCAGACTGGGCGGGTAGCTCGTATACGACGTCCTTGGTTCGGATGTAGCGGCCGGATCTCAGGGCTGCTTGGCTTGGCTTCGCCCAGTGGGCGAATCCTTCGTTCGAGACCACCATGATGGCGCGGGTCTCGGTATATTCGAGCCAGCGGAGGATGACCGCCGTCAGCGAAACCCCATAACGTGTAGCCAGACGGCTCAGAAGGTCGAAGTCCGGCCGGTCCTTGGCGGGGAGCCGCCGGCGAAAATCGTGAAGCGGCATAAGCAGGGCTGCAGCGAACTCGTCGGCCTCCTTTTCGATACCGGCGCCGCCGCGGCGGATGACGCTATCCTCGTCGCAATAGATGCCGCCATCAAATCCAACCCCCTGTTCGATCAGGGGGCGGTGCAGCACGTAGTGCCCGAACTCATGCCCGATGGTGAAGGCGCGCCGGCCCGGTGACTGTTCCTGGTGATACATGATCGCCCACTGGCGAGGCTGCACGTCGCTATAGACCAGCGCGCCCACGCAGCCGGGGAGATTGCGCTCGACCACCTCGTGGATAGGGCTCTCCGGCGCTACCCGACGTGAGTATTCAACGGCGAGCGCCGCCACATCCACCGGCTCCCGATTGAAACGGTCCGTGCCGAAGACCTGGTCGAGCATCTGGGTGATTCGAGCGGCTTCCTTCAATGGCCTGGGACGGTCCGATGTCGTCATTTTCCCTTCTTCGTGTCCAGGATGCGCGCCATCTCGCGGATCTGGCGGCGTGTCTCTTCCGACATGCGGCTGTATTGTCGGAAGAAGGCGGTGTCCTCGGCCGTATCCAGGGTTTGCTCGTCTGCCCCCAGCAGGTAGTCCACCGTCACGCCGAGGGCGCTGGCGATGGCCGACAGCTTTTCGGCCGACGGGCGGGGCGGATTCTTGTTCTCCAGCTCCCAGATGTAGCTCTTCGACGACCCGGTAGCTTGTGCCAACTGGTCGAGGGTCAGCCCTCGCTCAGTGCGTAACGCCTTGATTCGATCGCCAAATTTCATTCCACGCGCCCTTACTGGCAACTGTCTCCGTCGCGGTTCGGAGTAGACATACTCTATGTCCCTTGACATCGGTATTCAAGAGGCCCATCCTTTGTTCGGTGTAGCGATACATACGTTTTCGTCACCCTGAACGTCACTCGGCGCGATCCCGAATGCCGGTCGACAGCGCTAAGCGAACGGAGAATGACCGTTGAACACCAAGTTCTCGCCCGATGGCCTCAACCCTTTTGACGACCCTCTCGACCGGATTCTCGCCGAGATCGCCCTCAGCATCCAGTTGCCGCCTTCGTTGCACGAGCAGGCGAAAGGCCGCTACGACGCGGTGCGACGGCACCTCGAAGCAACGACGGCCTTTCACGACCAGATCGAACATTTCTACCCGCAAGGGTCCATGGCGATCGATGCGACGATCTCGACGCGCGGCACGGACGACGAGTACGATCTCGACATCGTCACCCAACTCGGTGGCCGGTTCCACAACTTGCCGCCTCTCGCCATCCTGCGCGAACTCGAGGTGGCGCTCTCCGACTATCCCGTTCAGAAGGTGCTGCGTCAGACCCGCTGCGTGACGCTGTTCTACGCCGACAAGATGCATCTCGACGTTACGCCCGCGCTGCGCCTGTACGGGACGCTCGACCGCGAGAGCGAGATCACGCACGCCAAGGGGCCGCCCCCGTCGGTGGACGATCGCCTCGTCGACATGAACGCCTACGGCTTCGCCAACTGGTATCGGGACAGGACGCCGGTGGAGCTGCGGCTGGCGAAGGCGTTTCACCGGCGCTGGCTGGAAGAGGCTGGACGGATCCGCGCGGATGCTGACGTCGACGATGTGCCGGACCAGTGCGACTTCATCGTCAAGAATACCGCGACGCTGGCTCTGCAGCTGATCAAGCGGTTTCGGAACATCCGCTACGCGAACTATGCGGGGCGCATCCCGCCGTCAGTGATGCTGTCGTACTACGCGGGCCTCGCCGCGCAGCCGAACTTGAGCTTGACCGCCATGGTCATCCGGCTGGCATCCTGGATCATCGGCGAGATCGAGCGGGCGTCGATCTATGGGCGGAAGCTCCACGTCGCTAATCCGGTGTGCCCTGACGACGTCTTCACCGATCGTTGGCCGGAGTCGGTGGCGCAGCAGGATGAGTTTGCCGGGCATCTCAAGACGCTGGTCCAGAGCCTGGAGAGGATGCGCAAGGGTGAACTCCTTCCCGATGCCATGATGGGAGAGCTTCGGGCGGATTTCGGAGACCGCGTCGTGACCCGTGCCGCCGACCAGATCGCGGCGAAAGTCGGCCAGGACATTCAGCAGTCGCGCCAGCGTTACACCCGCCGAGGCGGGCTGATCTGGCCCACGGCGGCTGCTGCGCCCGTCGTCAAGCCGGCGGTTGCCACCGCTCGGCCGCACACCTTCTTCGGCCGTAAGATCTGATGCCCGCCATCCCGCTTTCCATCGAAGAACAGGTCGCGGCGATGAAGGCGGAGTGGCCGAAGCTGGTCGGCCGCCGGATCGATCGGCGCCGGCAATCGGCGCGCTGGATCGGCCCGGTCAGGCCGCAGTACACGAACTACACGCTGGAGATCCGGTACTGCCTAGGCGCGTGGCCCGAAGTCCGCGTCGTGGCGCCGACATTGGTCCGCTTGCCGGGCAATTCCGAAGGCGAGCTGCCGCATGTCTATCCGCCGGCCGACGACCCGGTCTTGTGCTTGTTCGATCCGCGGGAAGACGAATGGACGCCGGACATGGCGATCGCGGACACGACCGTTCCCTGGTCGCTCGACTGGCTGGCCTGCTACGAGCACTGGCTCATGACCGGCCGCTGGACCGGCGGAGGCCGCCATGCGGGTCCACTGCTTTCGACCCAGGAGACGCCGTCATGACATACCTTCCGCCGCCCCGTTCTGACGGCACCATTCAGCAGATGCGGCTGAAGCAGCCCTGGCCAGCAGGCCGGCTGTTCCGGATTCTCTCCATCGACGGTGGTGGTATTCGGGGCGTGTTTCCGGCGGCGGTCCTTGCGGAGATCGAGAAGCGCTTCCTTGCCGGCGCCTCGATCGCCAACCACTTCGACATGATCGCCGGCACCTCGACGGGCGGCATCATCGCGCTGGCGCTTGCCCACGGCATGACGGCACAAGAAGCGCTTCGTATCTATACGGAACGCGGCGAACACATTTTTCCCCATCCGGCGGGGGTGAGAAAGCTGACCACCATGCTGCGGTGGCTCATGAAGCCGAAGCATGACCAGTCAAAGCTGAAGGACGAACTGCTGCGGATTTTCGGGGACAAGGTTCTCGATGAAGCCCGGAGCCGTCTTGTGATTCCGAGCTTCGAGGGGCGGCATGGAGAGCCTTTCATCTATAAGACGCCGCACCACCCCGACTATCAGAAGGACCGCCACAAGAAATTCGCACATGTCGCGCTGCATACGACCGCCGCGCCCTCCTACTACCCCGGGGTGGAGGATGACGGCTATGTCATGATCGACGGCGGGATTTGGGCGAACAACCCAGTGATGAACGTTCTCGTCGACGCTCTCGCCTGCTTCGATGTGGCACGCGAGAATGTCCGCATCCTCAGTCTCGGGACTGGCGAGGCGACCTTCACGGTGAACGAAAAGGCAAGGCTCGGCGGCGTGAAGGAGTGGGCGTTCCTCCGCGCGTTCAACGCGGCGGGTCGAGCGCAGTCGAGGAATGCCCTCGGCCAGGCCTACCTGCTCGTCGGGAAGAACAACGTGGTGCGGATCGATGTGCCCGAGAGCGACACGCCGATTGCGATGGACGATGTGCGCCGATCCGTTCGGGAATTGCCGTTGGTCGCCCGCAGCCTTGTCGAAGGCGCCGGTTACCATGTTCACCGCCTGTTTCTTGAGGATGCGGCCGATCTTTTCATCCGCTGTCCTGTCGCGTAGACCAGCCCCGTTTGCTTATCCAGTTTGAACGTCAGCGAAAGGCCGCTTGTCGTCCACTTCTGCCGTTCCACCAAAAAATGTAGCTCCCGCATCGTGCCAAATTCGCCTTTGCGACCCGGCTATGAGAGCGTGCGCACCTTTCGCACCGACTAGCGACACTGCGGTATACGCATCAATCAGCTGCCTTGTGCCGCTTTGTCAGAGATTGCTTCTTCAGAGCGCTTCTGAAGCGAAGGGTCAGCGAGGATCAATGTGGCATCTGGCTTTCGCGCGCCTGCACTGACGGGATGAGGTCGAAGCTCCAGATACGCGCTCTTCCGGCTGTAAAAGGCTGCCGTATCGCCCCATACCCAGCCGCGCTCATCCTTCAGGTCCGGTTTGCCGTGGTTGGCGACAAGCTGGGCCTCGAGGGCGGAGACATCGATCCCTCCGGGCATGACGTCGTAAACAATCTTGACGGCACGGGGTCCATCCGGCGTTGGTGCAAATGTAACGACAGCCGCTGCATTACTGCTTTCGGCTCGGATGATCTGGACACCTGCGTAGTCCCGCACCTGAACCATTTGGCGCCGGGCCTTCTTCACGGCCTGCTCAAAGGATGGTCCTCGGGTGATGTGTATAGTGGTGAGCTTGTTCGATTTTGCTGCGGTCTCAATCTCCCCGGCGGTCGCGCCCAGCTTGAAGCCCATCACCTCGAATGTTTCTGAGTCCGCAGCGTGCACTGCTGGAGCGACGACGGCGAGTACCGCTGCAACCAGGAAGCCGAAAAATACCGAACGCATCGCCATCTCTCACACCCTCTGTAGCCGACCTGCCTATCGAATCCCTCCCGCAGCGACCGTCAATGTCGCTCTGCGTCCCCCTTTGTTTTGCAAGCCACCAGTCTACCCGAACACCGGCTGCGGTTCCATGTTGTGCTGAAGTACCTGCGACCTCGTTGGCTCTATTTGGATGCGGCAGATATGAGCGTAGACAAGCGTAAATAAAGGCGATTTCCGATTCCGCCGTTCTGATGAATCCCTTGGGAACCCGATGCGACGGGCGTGTCGCATCGCAGCTCGGAACCCAAGGGCATGACTCCGACCAAGCTCCTCATCGGCCAGGCTCTCATCGTCTTCGCCATCGTGATCGGCGGGGTGTGGGCGACGACGCAATGGACCGCGGCGGTGCTCGGCTATCAGGCCGGCCTCGGCGAGCCGTGGTTCGAGCTGCTGCGCTGGCCGGTCTACTACCCCTGGCGGCTGTTCGAGTGGTGGTACGCCTACGAGGCCTACGCGCCCGACCTGTTCCGGCGTGCCGGCACGTTCGCCGCCGCGAGCGGTCTCGCCGGCACCGTCGTCGCCGTGATCGGCTCGCTCTGGCGGGCGCGGCAGAACCGGTTC
>PBKC01000065.1 GCA_002721365.1 Rhodospirillaceae bacterium
GATGGCCTCACGCAGGCTGGTCAGCTTGTCAGGCATCGCTGCCGGACAGTTCGACGACATGGAAAGACCCGTCGCCCTCGCGTAGGCGGGGGCTCAGACGCCCGGCGTGGGGTCCGGGTTGCGGCCTTCGCGGGAAAGACGAATGGGAGAGATGCCGGTTGCCGCCGGTCCCCCTCCCAACCCTCCCCCAAAGGGAGAGGGCTTTTAGGAAGGCGCTGCCCCTATCGCCTCGCTCTACTTCCCCCTCTCCCTTCACGGGGAGGGTCGGGGAGGGAGCGAACACCGGCCGCGCCATCACACCCGTTCGATGTCGCGAGTGCCGAACAGGCCGTAGGGCTTGATCATCAGGATGACGATCAGGACGTAGAACGGCGCCACGCTGGCGAAGCCACCCATATGCAGGTACTGGCTGTCGACGAATTCGGCGAGGTTCTCCAACACGCCGATGATCAGCCCACCCAGCACCCCGCCGACGATCGAATCGAGGCCGCCGACGATTACCGCCGGGAATACCTTGATGCCGACGAAGGACAGCGCCGCGGAGACGCCGTTGACGATACCGACGACCACCCCGGCAAGCCCGGACACCACGGCCGAGATGGCCCAGGACATCGCGAACACCTGCTTGATCGAGATGCCGAGCGACTGGGCCACCTGCTGGTCGAAGGCGGTGGCGCGCATGGCGAGGCCCATCCGCGAGAATTTGAAGAACCAGGCGAAGGCTCCCATGATGATGACGGAGACGACGACGCTCATCACGTAGACCGTCTGCACCTGCAGCCCCAGGATGTCGACCGATTCGGTCTCGAAGATCGGCGGGAAAGGCTGCACGAACACGCCGAACATCCACTTCATCATCGCCTGGAAGAAGATCGACAGCCCGATCGTCACCATGATGACGGAGATGATCGGCTCGCCGATCAGCGGCCGCAGCACCACCACCTGTATGAGGATCCCGAACAGGGTCATGAAGGCGAGCGTCATCAGGAATCCCCAGACGAAGGGGATCGACAGCTCGACCATCAGCCACCAGCACACCCAGGCGCCGACCAGCAGGAACTCGCCCTGGGCGAAGTTCACGATCTGCGAGGCCTTGTAGATCAGCACGAAGCACATCGCGACCAAGGCATAGAGCGTGCCCACGATCAGGCCGTTCAGCAAAAGCTGAAGAAACAGCGTGCCGTTGAAATCCACCGGGCTCTCCTCCCGCCTGTGCGGTTGCTCCGAGCCGCATCACAGACGGAAGCGCCGACGCGGTCAAGTCGCAGCCGCTCTCCCCTTTCACCTCGGGAGTGAAGAGGACCTATCGGCCCCCGCCACCCGCCTTCGCGGGGCGACGAACGGGGATATCCGGCATCTCGGCCTTGGGCGGGAGCGGAAACAGGGTGACGAAGCGCTCGGCGACAGCACGGTCGCCTTCGACGCTGAGGGAGCCGGCATCGATCATCGCATCGAGCGGCTGGCCGCCATAGACGACCGCGGCGATGGCCGGCGCGGTCCCGGCGAACACCACCTGGGCTCCGTCGATCGGGCCGCGCTCGGCCGTGATCGTACCCGCGCCGATCAGCGCCACGAACGTCTCCTCGCCGATTCGGAACCCCAGTCGCGCCGTGAAATCCCCGGCGCGGTGCGCGTCGAACATTGTCCGGAACGACAGGAACAGCGATACCGGGCTCAGCGGCAAGGTCGGATCGTGGCTCGGGGAGCGCGTGGACCAGCGCCCCAACGCTTGGAGGATCGGCTCGCTCTCGTAACCCCAAGGCGTGAGCTCGTAGACCTGCGCCGCCGCGGGTGGCGGCAGTTTGCGGCGGGTGAGCAGCCCCGCAGCCTCCAGCCCCTCCAGCCGTTGAGTCAGCACGTTGGCGCTGATCCCCGGCAGGTCGGCACGCAGGTCGCTGAAACGGCGTGGCCCCAGCATCAGCTCGCGCAGCACCAGGATCGCCCACCGCTCCCCGATCAGGTCGAGGGCGTGGGCAGCGCCACAGGCGTCCTCATAGCTGCGCGGCATGGCCGGAAATCAGCATAATTATTTTTTCTAACTTCATTGTTGTTTTTTATAACTAATGAGCCTATCACCGTCAAACCCAACGTTCGGAGGGAGAGACCCGAATGTCCAAGATGATCTTCGTCAACCTGCCCGTCACCGACCTCGCCCGCGCCGTCGCCTTCTACGAAGCGGTCGGCGCCGAGAGGAACCCGCGCTTCAGCGACGATACCGCCGCCTGCATGGTGTTCTCCGACACCATCCACGCGATGTTGCTGACCCACGACAAGTTCCGTCAGTTCACGCCGAAGCCGATCGGCGATGCCCGGGAAACGACGGAAGTGCTGATCTGCCTCTCCGCCGACAGCCGCGAGGCCGTCGATGCGACGGTCGAGAATGCCGGCGCGACGGGCGGGCGGATGGACCCCGGTCCGAAGCAGGACTACGGCTTCATGTATGGCCGCAGCTTCGAGGACCCGGACGGCCATATCTGGGAAGTGATGTGGATGGACCTGGCCGCCGCCCCGGCACCGGAAGGCGAGGCAGGGACCGGCGCCTAGCCCCCGGGCCTCCCCGGCTCTCCCCCTCTCGGGAGAAGGAGAACGTCCTCGCGCACCCCGACCTTGCCAGCTAGCCAACGACAGCCCCCTATCGCCCCCTCTCCCGTCAGGGGACGGGCCGGGGAGGGGGAAAATCCCAGGAGACTGATCCGATGAACTACATCGATGGTTTCGTCGTCCCCGTCCCGACCGGAAAGAAGGACGCCTACCGCGCCATGGCGGCCAAGGGCGCTCCGATATTCCTGAAGCACGGCGCCCTCCGGCTCGTCGAATGCTGGGGCGACGACGTTCCGGACGGCGAGGTCACCGACTTCCGGCGCGCCGTGCAGTCGGAGGCCGGCGAGAACGTGGTCTTCGCCTGGATCGTCTGGCCGTCGAAGGCCATTCGCGACGCCGGCATGGCGAAGGTCATGGCCGATCCCGACCTCGATATGGGCGAAGACGGCATGCCCTTCGATCCCAAGCGCATGATCTATGGGGGGTTCGACATCCTGTTCGACACCGGCGAAGGAGCGTGACGCCATGTCCAAGATAACACCCTGCCTGTGGTTCGACGGCACGGCCGAGGAGGCCGCCCGATTCTACGTCTCGCTGCTTCCCGATTCGCGGATCGACTCGGTTCTCCCCTACACCGTCGAGACGCCCAGCGGATCGCCCGGCGACACCATGCTGGTCACTTTCACCCTGGCCGGCCAAAGCTGGCTGGCGCTCAACGGCGGCCCGCACTTCCAGTTCTCGCCGGCGGTGTCGTTCATCATCGACTGCGCCGATCAGACAGAAGTCGACCGTCTGTGGGACGCGCTGTCCGAGGGCGGGTCACCCGGCCAATGCGGCTGGCTCACCGACCGCTGGGGCGTCTCCTGGCAGATCGTGCCGGCGGTCGTGCCGCGGGTGATGCAGGACCCCGACCCCGAGAAAGTCCGCCGCGTCACCGCCACGATCATGGAGATGACGAAGCTCGACGTCGCCGCGATCGAGAAGGCGTATGCTGGCGCCTGACGTGGGATAGGGTCCGAACGCCCGCCTGCGCGGACTGCACCTCGGCAGGGAGGCGCCGTGACGGAAGACGCATCCACCATCGCCATCGCGGCGCTCTCGACCGACGGCCTCGCGGCACGGACGGACGAACTCGCCGCCCTGCTCCACGCCTGCGTCCACGCCGGCGCCAACATCAACTTCGTTCTGCCGTTCGGCCTCGCGGATGCCGCATTCTGGACCGCCAAGGTCCTGCCGGCCGTGCAAGGCGGAACGCGGGTGCTGCTGATCGCCGAGGACGCGGGCCGCGTCGTCGGCACGGTCCAGCTCGACACCGGCACCCCGCCCAATCAGGCCCATCGCGCCGAGATCACCAAGCTCCTCGTCCACCCGGACAGCCGCCGTCGCGGCATCGCCCGCGCCCTGATGGCGGAGATCGAGACGGTGGCGCGGGCCCGTGACCGCAGCCTCATCACCCTCGACACCCGCACCGGCGACGCGGCCGAACCTCTCTACACGTCGCTCGGTTACGAGACCGCCGGCATCATCCCCGGCTTCTGCCGCGATCCCATCGCAGACCGGCTCTACCCGACGACGATCATGTACAAGGCGGTCTGAAAGGCGCCGCCCGCCCGCGAACCTCTTCCCCTGTCCACTCGTCTCTTTCCTGAACTCGTGGCTCGGAAGGAGGGACGTTGCGTACTGAAGCGCTCGACCTGGCCGCGCGCTTCGGCTACGGCGCGCGCGGCATGGTGTATCTGGTGATCGGCGGCCTAGCGGTCGCGGCGGCGGTCAGGGCGGGCGGCGACGCGCCGGGCTCGAAAGGCGCGATGGAGGCATTGAGAGGCGCCCCCTGGGGCACGGCGGTGCTGGTCGCGATCGGTGTCGGGCTGTTCGCCTACGCCTTCTGGCGCGGATTGCAGGCGATCTTCGATGCCGACTGCCACGGCCAAGACGCCAAGGGCCTCGCCGTGCGCGGCGCGCTGCTGGTGAGCGCGATCACCCACACGCTGCTCGGCGTATACGCCCTCTCGCTCGTCTTCGCCTATGGCAGCGCCGGCAGCGGATCGTCCGAATCGGGTTCGAAGGGCGCCGCCGCCTGGCTGATGCAGCAGCCTTTCGGTCGCTACCTCGTCGCGGCGGTCGCGGTGGCCATCGCCGGTGCCGGGTTCGCGCATTTCCTGAAGGGCTGCCGGGGCGGCTATCGCGAGCATCTCAAGGTGTCGGAACGCCTGATGAAGGTGCTGATCCCGATCTGCAGCTTCGGCCTTGCCGCGCGCGGGTTCCTGTTCCTGATCGTCGCCGGTTTCTTTCTCTACGCCGCCTGGACCGTCGACCCGGATCAGGCCGGCGGCCTCGACAGCGCCCTCGCATGGCTGCGCCAGCAAAGCTACGGCGAGACCCTGTTCGCGATCGTCGCGGCGGGCCTGTTCGCCTTCGGCCTCTACAGCCTGATCGAAGCCCTCTGGCGCCGCGTCCGCCCCGGCGGCGCCGACGGGGAGATCCTGTCGCAGGGGTGAGGTCCGCGCGCGCGGCAAAGTCGTGGAAGGCATGACTAACCATGCCATGACGACATTGAGGGTTCGGTCGGGGACAGCCTTCTCCAGCGTCATGGCATGGCTCGACCATACCATCCACGACTTCGAGGCTCAGACCAGGCTGTCGTAGAGATCGTCCCAGTCAGGATTGACGCCGTGGATCAGGCGGACCTTCCATGCCCGCGGCCAGGTCTTGATCGACTTCTCGCGTTGGATAGCGGCGGCGACGCTGTCATGGGGCTCGACGTAGACGAGGCGTTTCAGGCCGTAGCGCTTGGTGAAGCCTGGGACGATCCCCTGCCGATGCTCCCAGGCGCGGCGGTGGATGTCGCTGGTCACGCCGACATAGAGGGTCCCGTCGCGGCGGTTGGTCATGATGTAGACCCAGGCGGTCACGGCGGGGCCTCAAGTCGTGGATGGCATGGCTGAACCATGCCATGACGACGGAGAAGGATCTGCGGCCATGTGAGCATCGGCGATAGCCCACCTCACTCCGACCTCACAACCGTCATGGCATGACTCAGCCATGCCATCCACGACTTCGGCCCTTAAGCCGCCTTCTTCTCCGTCTCCGGGGCGATCAGGTCGACGATGCGGAGGTCGGTGCGGATGCGCTGCTTGGTGCCGTCCTGGAAGGTGATCGTCGTGTCGACATGGACGCTGTCGCGGCCCTGGTAGATGGCGTCGATGATCTCGCCGTAGCGGTCGTTGATCACCTCGCGGCGGACCTTGCGGGTGCGGGTGAGCTCGCCGTCGTCGGGGTCGAGTTCCTTGTAGAGCAGCACGAAGCGGCGGATGCGCTGGGCCTCGGGCAACGAGTCGTTCACCTTCAGCAGCTCGGCGCGGACGAGGTCGTAGACCTCCGGTCGGCTGGCCAAGTCGGTATAGGTGGTGAAGGTGATGCGGTTCTTCTCCGCCCATTTCGAGACGATCGAATAGCGGATGCAGAGCATCGCCGCGAGGAACGGGCGGTTATGACCCAGCACCACCGCCTCGCCGACGAAGGTCGAGAATTTGAGCTTGTTCTCGAGATATTGCGGCGAGAAGCGGGTGCCGTTGGCAGTGGTCGCGAGGTCCGACATGCGGTCGATGACGACGAGATGGTTCTTGTCGTCGAAATAGCCGGCATCGCCCGTTACCAGCCACTCGCCATCCATCGTTCCCTCCGTCGCCTCGTCGTTCCGGTAGTAGCCCGCGAACATGCCGGTGTGCCGCGTGACGATGGCCCCGAGGCCGTTGGGATCGGGGTTGTCGATGCGGATCTCGGTGTTGCGGAAGGCCGTCCCGACGGTCTCGAAATCGACGTCGTCGGCGCGATGGACGGTGTAGGCGCCGGCAAGCTCGGTCTGCCCGTAGAGCTGGCGCAAGGGCACACCCATCGCCAGGAAGAAGCGGAAGGTATCGGGGCCGAGCGCGGCACCGCCGGTCGCGGCCGACTTCAAGTGCGTGAAACCCAGGCGGTCGCGCAGCGCCCGGAACAGCAGCATGTCGGCGAGCGGCGAGCGCCGCCCCTGGTCGAGTGCGGCGAGGCCGAGCTTCATGCCGGCGTCGAAAGCGGCGCGCTTCAAGGGGGAGCTATCCATCATCCGCGCCCGCACGTCGGCGGCGATCCCCTCCCACACCCGCGGGGCAAAGAGGACGAAGGTCGGCGCGATCTCGCGCATGTCGGCCATCATCGTCTCGCCCTCTTCGACGAAGTTCACCCGGATGCGGCAAATCAGCGGCTGAGCGACCGCATAGACCTGCTCCATGATCCAGGGGAGCGGCAGCACCGAGACGTATTCGTCTTCCGCCCCCTTGGGGTCGGCTTCGAGATAGGCCGCGCAATGGCCGAGAAAGGGGCCGGCCTGCAGCATGGCGAGCTTCGGGTTCGACGTCGTGCCGGAGGTCGTGCAGAGCACGGCGACGTCCTCGCCGGTCCCTCTGGCGATAGTCTCCGCATAGAGCTTCGGCTGCTCGGCATCGAGCGCCTCCCCGCGCGCCATCAGGTCGGCGAGCGGGATCAGCCGCGGGTCGTCGTATTTCCGCATGCCGCGGGGGTCGTTGTAGATGATCGCCTCGACGGTCGGGATCTCGCCTTCGAGTCCTAAGAGCTTGTCCACCTGCTCCTCGTCCTCGACGAAGATGAAGCGGACGTCGGAATAGGCGATCAGGTACTTGGCTTCCTGGTCGATCACGTCCTCGTAGATGCCGAGCGACATGCCACCGACCGCATGCGCGGCGATCTCGGCGAAGATCCAGTTGGGGCGGTTCTTGCCGAGAAGGCCGATCACGTCGCCCCGCTTCGCGCCGAGGTTCAGAAGCCCCAGCGCCATCGCCTTCACCTTGGCGTGGTAGTCCGCCCAGGTGATCGGGTTCCAGATGCCGTAGTCCTTCTCCCGCATCGCCACGTCGCCGCCATAGCGCTCGGCGTTCCAGGCCAGAAGCTTGGGGTATGTGTCGTAGACCTTCAGATCCGGCAGCGGCTGCATCGGCCCGCCCTCGTCGTTTCCTCGTCCCCGCATCGTCGTCGCCCGCGCCGGGAGAGGCAAGAGGAGAGCGTCGACCTTCGAGCGTCCGGACGGCGGCCTTTCCCCCTCCCCGGCCCTCCCCCTTACGGGAGAGGGGGCGAAGCGGCAGAGTCACCAGCTAGCCGGAAAGGCCATGTCACGCGACGACCGTACTCCCTCTCCCTTTGGGGGAGGGCAGGGGAGGGGGCAAGACTCCGGCCGAAAACGGTCTTAGCTCAGCAGGCGCGCCAGCGTCACCTGGTCCGGGAGGCCGCTGGGCTCGATACCCTTTTCCTCCTGGAAGCGGGTCAGGGCGTCGCGGGTGGCGTCGTCGTAGACGCCCGTGATATCGGCGTCGTATAGCCCGCGCTCGGTGAGGCGTTTCTGAATGCGGCGCACCGTCTCTTCATAGAGGACGGTCGCATATTCGCCATGCTCGGCGACGACGATGTCGGACTTGGCGGTGATCGCGTTCTCGCGCAGCGTCACGGTGAGGCGATTGAGGGCGTCGTGGAAGCCGATCTCCGGATTCTCGCGGCAGAAACGCACCAGCGCCGCCATCAGAAGTTCCGTGCTCTGCCAGGCAACGAGGTCGTAGATGCCGTCCTCATAGCGGTTCATCGCGCTGAGATAGCCTTCGATCCAGCCGCCATAGGAGATGAACTCCGCCCCCCGCTCCTCGAACGCGGTGACGAAGTCCTGGCACTGGCTGGTCCCCGCCCCCTTGACCATGAAGGTCCCGTCCTTGTCGGCGGCCGAAACGGACATCGAACCGGAAAGGGAGAACGACAGGGCGGCCGCAGCGGCGATCACCGTGAGGCGGAGGCGCCAACCCGAATTTGCGCGCATGAACGATGTTCCTTGCTGAATCGTCTTCTCGGTCTTCGGCCTTTCCCCCTCCCAACCCTCCCCCTGAAGGGAGAGGGTTGGGAGGGGGCAGGCGAAACGAGTCCGGACCTTCGCCGCCCACTATAGGACGGGAAGGCCCGGAGCCGCTATCCGCGGTCGGTCAGGCGGCGAACCGCCGGCGGGCCATCAGGCCCACGACGCCGAGGCCGAACAGCCAGGCCATGGCCGGGGCCGGCACCTTGTTGATGCGGGCGAGGCCTTCGATCGGGTAGTCGGCGAGCGAGATGGTGCCGCCGAGTTCGTCGATGACGAAGTTGCGGAGCGCGTCGCCGTAGCTCACGCCGAGGTCGAACGCGGTGTAGCCCGCGAACACCGCGTAGCCGTCGCCGCCGGCACCGGTGAAGCTGTTGGTGACGAGGTCGAGGGTGCCGCCGAAGACGTCGCCCTGCTGGCGCGTGTAGAGCAGCGTCCCGTCTTCGAGGGTGACGCGCAGCACCTCCTTGGTGATGGCGTCGAAGTCGAACCTGATGCCGGAGACCTGAAGGAACCCGCCGTTCTGCGCCGGCACGTTGGCGACCGACTGTTCGAGCGCGGTGACGAGATCGTCGACCGTGACACCGTTCAGCACCACCACCGAGTTGGCGAAAGGCAGAATGCCGAAGATGTCGGCGGTGGTGAGGTCGCCCGGATCGATGACGCTGTCGTTGCGGATGCCGCCGCCGTTGGTGACGCCGATCACCGGATCGCCTGTGAGGCCGCCGATCTGCTGCGCCTGCCACACGAAGGCGTCGGTGATCAGGTCGCCGAGATTGGTCTCGACGGTACGGACGCTGGCGCGGCGGCCGTCGAGCGGCGTGTCGGTGCTGCCGATCACCTCGGCTTCCAGCGCCGCGACATCCGCCGACAGCGGATTGATGATGTCGTCCTGGACGTTGATGCCGTTGAACGTGCCGACGGCCTGGTTGGTCGAGGTTGCCGGATCGACCAGGATCGGGTTGCCGCCGACGCTGGTGACGTTGCCGGCCACGTCGAACTCGACTTCGAGCGCGCCGATATAGCGATACTCGCCGCTGGTGGTGACCAGTGCGACATTCTTGCCGTCGAGGTCCGTCGTACTGCTGACCGTCGGGTAGGGACCGTCGATCGCCGGCCCGTTGGGTGCGGTGGTGTTGGCGTCGGGCGCGTTGGTCAGAAGCTCGTCGCCGCCGCCGGCGATGATCACGTCGACGTTCTGCAGCAGCGACACCAGGTCTTCCTCGTTCGAGAGCGACTGCAGGTGGCTCGACAGGATGATCTTGTCGACGCCGGCGCCCATCAGCGCCACGGCCTCGGCATTGACTGCCGCAGCGACGTCGCCCACCGAGACGCCGCCGGGGCTGGAGATGGTCGGAAGCAGCGGCGTGGTGGCGCCGATGATGCCGTATTTCTCACCCGAGGCGGCGGTGACGACGGTGCTCTTGGCAAGAACCGGATCGACGCCCGCGGCCAGGGCCGCGAGGCTCGCCTCGCCCGAGAAGTCGAGGTTCGAGCTGATGAACTTCGCGGTCCCGCCGGCGTTCTCGTAACCGGTGATGAAGTCGGCAAGGACGTCGGGGCCGAAATCGAACTCATGGTTGCCGAGAGTGACGGCGTCGTAGCCGGCGGCGACCAAAGCCAGAGCATCGTAGTAGTTCTGGTTGATCGGGTCGACGCTGCCCGCCGGCGAACCGCCGACACGGTCGAAGCTGGCATTGAGCGCAAGACCGGCCAGGAAGTTGTCGCCCGACGACACCGTCAGCACGTCGCGGCCAGCCGTGGACGCGGCGTCGCGCGCGGCGTTGAGCTCGCCCAGGAAGTAGTCGAAGCTGCCGAAGTCGCCGCTGCCCAGCAGCTTCGACTCGCCATCATTGTTATGGAACAGAGTGAGCGACGAGGCCGCGGCATGCGCCACGCCCGGCGTCACGGCGACGGCGATAGCCGCCGCCGACCGCATCAAGATATTGAGATTCCGGAACATTCGAAGTCCCCAGCGCGTGAGTGGGTTGGTCCGGAAGCGGAGCCTATAGCGGCCGGATGTCAGTAATTTTTCCGTTTGTTGACCGTCGTGAGCGCGTGCCTCCTCTACTGCCCGGCACGGTTGGAGCGGCGGGCGCAGGGTGTTAGATCAACGTCGTCTCGGACGGGACCGACCCGAGACGCGAATTTCGATCTCAGTCAAAGGAGTGGAGACCGACTCCCGCCGCGCGTCGTTCCGACGTGCGGCCATCGTGCTCCGAGACCGCCGCCGATGTCCGACATGCGCGAGACCCCGCCCTATACGATCCTCGCCCGCGCTCATGTTCTGAGCGAGCGCCTGGATATCCGCGGACTGGAGCGGACCGGCGCGGTCGCCATCGCACCGTTGACCGTGAAAGCGGGAAGCGAAGGCTTTGCCGTGCTGTTCCGATTCGGTGCCGTCGTCCTGTTCAATCTGACGGCGGAAGAGGAGGACGCCTTCTTCGCGGGCCTCGCACCGAGGATGAAAGAACGGCTGACCGTGCCGGAGACCGACGAGGCGCGGGTCGTGGTCGACCCGGCATTGGACGATCATGTCGACGGCAACGGCGACATTCACCTGAAGGAGCTATCACCGGTGCGCCTGCAGGTCGTCGCCGACGTCCTGGCGAAGAGCGTGATTCTGGAGAACGACGAGAACAAGGTCGCGGGCGTCTTCGACCGTATCGAGCCCCTGGCGGCAAGTCTCCGCAGCCGCGGCGGAGGCGGCGCCGATCTTCGCGAGCTTCTGCGCCATATCGGCGACGTGCTGCTGACCGAGCACCGCCTGGTCGGCCGCGTCGAGGTGGCGGAAAAACCCGAGGTCCTGTGGGAACACCCCGAGCATGAGCGCTTCTACGCGCGGCTGGAGGAGGAGTACGAACTCAGCAAGCGCGACCGCGCCTTCAACCGCAAGCTCGAAGTCATCTCCCGCACCGCATCGACCCTGTTGGAGCTGGTCGAGAACAAGCGCAGCCTGCGGGTCGAGTGGTACATCGTCATCCTGATCGTCTTCGAGATCATCCTGACGCTCTACGAACTCTTTCTCCGCGATTGACGGGTCCGGCCCCTCTCCCCCCGGCAGAGAACGCTCCGAGGATGAACCGGAGGCGACCGGCATGCGTACAGAAAGTATTCAGATACCGCCTTCCTGCCGAGGCCAACCCAGCCCGCGCCTGCAGTTGCCGCCGAAATGCCGAGGACATCCGATGACCGCCCACTCGATTCGAGTCATCCTATGGCTCTTCGCAGCCATGGCCGCGGCCGGTTCCGCGCTGGCCGCCGAGCGCGGAACGGTAGGGACGGCCGAAAGGGTGCAGGCCGGAGCGGTCGCCACCCACGAAGGAAGCGAGCGAGATCTCGTCGCCGGCAACCCGATTCTGTTCGACGACACGCTAAAGACCGGGCCTGGCGCACGGCTGCTCGTGAAGCTCGACGACGGAGCGGCCCTCACCCTCGGCGAGAACGCTTCGATCCATATCGACTCCTTCGTCTACCGGCCGGCGGCGGGCACGGGGCGGCTCGCCCTCGACGTCGTCGAGGGAGCGTTCCTGTTCATCGGCGGCGGCATCGAGGATATGAACGACAGCGAGGTCTCGATCGCCACGCCAGTCGCCACCATCGGCATCCGCGGGACCACGGTATGGGGCGGTCCGATCGACGACGGCTACGGCGTGCTGGTGCTTTCGGGCAAAGTGACGGTGACCACCGACGTCGGCGCCGTCATGCTGGAAGCCGGAAACGCCACGATGATCGACGGAAGCGGCTCGGCACCGCAGCCCCCGACCGGATGGGACGACGCCACGACCGCGCGGGCGATGGCCTCGATCACATTCGCCGAGTAGCGCCCGGTCTCTCTCAGCTCAATTCCTTCATCTTATTGAGAATCTTCTGAGCCCGCTCGCGTGAGACGACGCTGATGCTGCCGCCATCGGCGATTTCCATGGCGACGAAGAACTCCCCGTCCTTGGTCCGGTAGAGGGCCTGGGAATAGGCGGCGAACTCCATCCGCTTGATGCAGGTCGCCTGGGCGGTGTCGTAGATCTTTCCGCCGATTTCGTCCTTCACGTGTCCTCCCATCCTCGGCCGCCAACCGAGACCGGCCGCATGTTGCGGGACAGGTTTACCACTTTCGACGCATCGCGAAACAAGCGCCTGCGCGTCACTCGTTCACCATGAAAGCCCACATGCCGAGACCAGCCTCGCGCGCCCTTGCCTCGGCGGCGACATAGTCTTCGGAAGCGCTCTCCATTGCCTGGGCCCAACCGGCCTCGATCATCGCGAAGCCGAGATCGGCGGTGCCCGCCCCGTTGTCGCAGACGGCCATGTAGTAACCGTGGCCGATCTTCTCGGTAACGGCGCAGGTGAGATCGGAGTCGCCCACCAGGCCTTCGAGGATCGACTCGGCGGTGGTCCGACAGTCCGTGTCGCCGCAGGACGCGCCCTCTTTCGGCGGTACGATCCCGTCGAGACGCAAGCGTGCTCCCCGGACGACGACGACATCGGCGTCGGAGACGCGGGCACTGCCGGCGATGGTCTTCGGAGCAGCCCAGCCCGAAGCGGGGAACCCCGTCACCAGGAGGGCCAGCGCCAGCCCGACGGCGAGCCGTCGGGCTGTTCGGTCAGTAGCGGTCACGTGATTTGACGTAGGCATTGACCTGCCAGATTTCGTCGAGAGTGAGCTTGGTTCCAAAGGCCGGCATCAGCGCACCCTCGACACCGTTCACGACGATGTCGAGGAACTTCTCGTCGGTCAGGTCGGTGCGGAACAGATTGGGACCGCGTCCGCCCGATTTGAGATGACAGATGATGCAGTGGCTGCGGTAGACCCGCTTGCCGGCGGCGATAGCCTCGAAATCGCCGAGATAGGGATTGGTGACGGCGCCCTCGTCGGACTCTTCGGTATCCGCCGGGGCGGCCTGCTGGGCCAGGGATTGCTCCCCGGCCCAGCCTGCCAGGAACAGACCGACGGCGACCGTTCCGCACCGAGCGAAGCGGCCCGCCGTCCAGCGACGACTACTGTCACGCATGCTTGACCGGACTAGTCGAGCTGCGGCAGCGCGCCTTCGATCGGGGTCGGGTTCCAGCCCTCGCCCTTGGCCTTCTTGCCGTCGACCGAGAAGACCCACAGCATCCCGCCCTTCGGCCCCTGGAAGTAGAAGCCGGGGTCGCCGCCGAGGCCGGACAGGATCGCAACGTACTGCGTCCCGTCGAGCTCGTAGGTGATCGGCGAGGCGTTGATGCCGGAGCCGGTCTGGAACTCCCACAGCACTTCACCGGTCTTCGAGTTCATCGCCAGGACGTTGCCGAGTTCGTCGCCGGTGAAGATCAGACCGCCGCCCGTCGACAGGATGCCCGCGAACATCGGCAGCGGGCTCGGCGTCGACCAGACGAACTCCTGCTTCGCGACATCGAAGGCCTTGGTGTATCCGATGTCCTTGTCCAGGCGGTACATCTGGAAGTCCACGCCCATGTAGAGGTCGCCCGGCTTATAGACCACGTCCTCCTTCGGCCATGCGTCGAGCTGCATCGCCCAGTGGTTGGTGTTGATGAACATGTAGCCGAGGTTCGGGTCGTAGGAGGCGGGGAACCAGTTGGTGCCGCCTTCGAGGCCGGGAATGACCGGCTTCACCGGATCCCCGCCGCTCAGTGCGCGGGTCTTCTCGTTGACGGTGGGCCGTCCGGTCTTGGGATCGAGCCCTGTGGTCCAGTTGATCCCATCGATCGTCGGCACCGCATTGACGAAGCCGCCGCTGGTGCGGTCGAGGGTGTAGAGGAAGCCGTTGCGGTTGGTCTGCAACGCCGCCTTCACCGATTTGCCGTCGACGGTCACGTCGGCCAGGATCGGCGCGTTGTTGCCGTCATAATCCCAGGCGTCGTTCGGGGTGTACTGATAGCCCCATTTGAACTTGCCCGTGGTGGCGTCGACGGCGATGACCGAACAGCTCCACTTGTTGTCGCCGGTCCGCATGTCCGAGTTCCACGGACCGGGATTGCCGGTGCCCCAGTAGAGCGTGTTGGTCTCGGCGTCATAGGTACCGGTCTGCCAGGTGCTGGCGCCGCCGGTCTTCCAGGTATCCCCCGGCCAGGAGTCGTTCCCCGGCTCGCCCGGTCCCGGAATCGCATAGGTGGTCCAGTTCTCGGCGCCACTCTCGGCATCGTAGGAGCGGATGTAGCCGCGGACGCCGTATTCGGCGCCGGCGATGCCGACGACGACCTGGTCGCCGATCACCAGCGGCGCGCCGGTCGCGGTGTAACCCGCCTTCCAGTCGTCGATCGTCTTTTCCCAGGCGACCGTGCCGTCAGCCCGGTTGAGGGCGACGAGGCGGGCATCCAGGGTCTCGACGTAGACCTTGTCGTCCTTGATGGCGACGCCGCGGTTGACGGGACCGCAGCACAGCTCGGCCTCCATCCCGTCGTCGTATTGCGGCTCGTAGTACCAGACCATCGTGCCGGTGCGCGCATCGACCGCAAACACTCTTGCGTAGTCAGCCGAGAAATAGAGCACGCCGTCCGCGATCAGCGGCGTCGCTTCCAGGCCTCCGAGCTTGCCGCCGGTCGAGAAGGCCCAGACCGGCTTCATATCGCCGACGTTTCCGGTGTTGATCTTATCGAGGGGACTGTAGCGCTGATTGTCGTAGGTCCGGCCGTACATCAGCCATTCGCTGGTATTGCCGGCGGCGGACAGAAGATCGTCGCTGGTCACCGGGTCGGCACCAGCCACCGATGCCCAGAGGGCGGCGACGGCCGTGAATGTCGTCCCGAAGGCATACAGGTTGGAGACTCGCATTCTCAAAGCTCCCTGTTTCCTGGCGGTGAACCCGTGCTGCGGCACGCGTTCTCGGTTTCTCCCGTGCGCTCCCCCTGGAACGACGATCGCGGGTCCCCGACGAGCCCTCGCTGCGATGCCGTCCCCATGCGCCTTGTACCGGCACTTCGGACGCCCGACGCCCCATTGGCTGTAAACAACCTAAATAAGAGGCTGAAAGCCATTGTATCGAAGGAAATAGTGCAATGCGCGGCTAAATACGGCCGCCCGAAGCCTAATCGGCGGCCGATATCCGGCGACGCCTGCCGCGGAACCGAGCGAGCGCAGCCGGTGCCCTACGCTCGGCTTCGCCGCTCCCTTTGCCAGCGGCGCGCCGCCCAGAGAGCGGTGCCCGGACGACCGGGCGACAGCTCGCGTACCAGGAAGATGCCACCGCCGATCGTCAACGGCACCAGGAAGTAGAGCGCCCGAAAGACGATCAACGCCGCAACGACATTCGCGTCGGGAACGAGAGCGATCACCACCGCCTCCAGAACGCCGAGCCCCCCAGGCACCTGGCTGGCGATAGCCGCTACCGTCGCCAGCACATAGACCGAAACGACCGCCGCGTAGCTGGCTCCGGTTTCCGGTGCCAGCAGGACGTAAAGCAGTCCGGCGACCAGGGCGTAGTTGGCGGTGGCCACGGCCAGTTGCGCCAGTGCCAACGGAAGAGACGGGACGGCGGCATAGATCCGCCCGACCCGTACCGGGCGACGCCGGAAGCCGGCGATAGCGAGGTAGAGCAGCGGCACCGCGAGGCAGGCAGCACCGGCCAGTGTCGTCATCGTCCGAGACGCACCGGTGAACCGCGCCGCGAGCGACGGCTGAAGCAGGCTGACCAGCCCGGCCAGCGCCACCAGCCCCAGGGCCACGGTAAGGCCGCAGAACAGGATGATCTTGATCACGTCGCCGGGCCGGATGCCCCAGCCCGCATAGAAGCGGTAGCGCAAGGCACCGCTGCCGAACCCGGCCAGTCCGATGTTGTGGCCGATCGACATCGACACGAAGGACGCCAGCGCGACGGCCCGCCATGGCAGTCGCGCCCCGGCATAGCGCACAGCCAGGAGATCGAACCCCGCGAGCACCGTATAGCTGGCAACAGTCAGGCCGACCCCGAGAAGCAAAGTCTCAGCAGGAATGGCCGCCACCGACTGCGCGATGTCCGCGACGCTGTACTGGCGAAGGTTCCGGCCGAGGAGGATGACCGCGATCGTGAAGGCCGCCAGCCCGACGCCGATGAACAGATGCCGGATTCTCATGACGAATGGGACATAGGGCGCGCGGCATCCCGCGCCAGCCGGTGACGGAATCGCCCTCAGATCAGGGGAAGATGGCCGTGCACACCGGGATCGATGCGCAGCGCCCGCCGCGTCCGGTCGATCTCGTCGAGCTTCGCCGTGAACGGCTCCCAGTCGTCGCGCTCGTCGATCGCCGTGCAGATCGACCGGATGGTTGCGTCGTCAAGGACGCATGGCGCGGGCCGCCGAAAGAATGGATCGGCATCATCACTCGCCGGACGGCGGTCCGCGAAGCGCTGCCGGAGTTCGGTGAAAGCCGAATCCTGATAATGCGGCGCGGCCGGACTATGCGCGGCGCGCGCGACGCCGAGCGCGTCCCCATGCCAGTCATGGAGAAACTGCTGATAGGGAACAGCATGACCGGAGACATAGGCGAAGACCTCCTCCACCAGCGCGTCGTCCTCCGCTTCGCTGCGCGGTGCGATCCCGATGCGACCGAGGAAGCTCCGCCGCAGATGCTCGACGAAGGCGGACCGGAACTGACCGACCGGTTCCGCCAGCGCCCTGGCCGGGGCGACGGGGGCGAGAGCGCGGGCGAGCTGCTGCACGTCCCACAGCACTTCGGTCGGCTGCCGTCCGAAAGCGTAAAGCCCGTTCTCGTCGAACGACGCCGGCACGAAAGCGCGGTCGTAAGTGCTGAGAAAGTGGTATGGGCCGAAATCGAAGCTCTCGCCGGTGATGCTCATGTTGTCGGTATTGAGGACGCCATGGGCGAAGCCGGCGACCATCCATCCGGCCACCATCCGTGCCAACCGGTCGGACGCCGCAGCCATCAGCGCCGCACCGCACTTCTTTGCGGGCTTCGAACGCGCTTCCGGCAGATATTCGGTCGTCGCGAACGCAGTCAGCGCCTGCAGCGCCTCGACGTCGCCCATCGCCGCCAGACGCTGAAAACTGCCGATCCTGAGCATGCCGTGCGACAGGCGAACTATGACCGCGCCTCGCTGAGGCCTGGGTTCGTCGGGTCTGTAGACCGTCTCGCCGGTTTCGACGATCGACAGGATTTTGGATGTATAGACGCCCAGCGCCTCCAGCATTTCGGCCGCCAGCGCCTCGCGGATCGCGCCCTTCAGGGTCAGGCGCCCGTCCAAGTCGCGCGAGAACGCCGTCTCGCCGCTGCCCTTGGTGTTGAGGACCAGCCGCCGCTCGTCTTCCGGATCGATCAGTTCGGCCAGCACGACCCCGCGCCCGTCGCCGAGATCGGGGTTGTAGCGATGGAACTGATGGCCGTGATAGGGAAGCGCCAGCGCCTCGGTCAAGTTGTCGGGCAGGGGCTCGAAACGACCGAAATGGGCCAGCCATTCCGCGTCACCGAATTCGCCCAGTCCCAATCGGTCCGCCCAGCGCTGGTTGCGATAGCGGATCTTGAGGCCGTCGAAGCGCGCCGGCGAAGCCACGGTGAAGAAGCGGCGGCCGAGTGACGGATAGCTCGGTCGGGGATGGTAGTGGGCGGAGACAGGCATGCGTCAGGCGAAGCCCTCCTCTCCGCGCAGGGACAGCAGCGAGACAAAGCGCTTGAAATCCGCGGCGACTTGCCTCACATAGCCAATCGGGACTGGATTGGTCCGGATTGTGGAGGCGCGGTTCATGATGAAGCTCAGCCGGATGACCGATTACGGGGTCGTCGTTCTGTCGCAGATGGCGCAGGACCGGCCGGCTGTCGCGACCGCCCCTTCGCTGGCCGAGGCCACCGGCTTGCCGGCGCCGAGCGTGAGCAAGCTGCTGAAGGCATTTGCGCGCGCGGGACTTGTGTCCTCGCAGCGCGGTCATTACGGCGGGTATAAGCTGGCACGTTCGCCGGACGAGATCAACGTCGCCGAGATTATCGCGGCGCTGGAGGGGCCTGTCGCCCTGACCGCCTGCGTCGACGGCGCGGAAGGCCGCTGCGGGGTCGAGCTGTCATGTCCGATCCGCGGCCGCTGGGACACGGTGAACACGGCGATCCGCCTGGCGCTCGAGGGCATCTCGCTGTCCGAGCTGTCAGCGCCGAACCAGTCGATCTTCGATCTCGCGCCGCCGGCGCGTGCCGCGGCGATGAGCCGCTGACCGAGTGGCGACGGGACGACTGTGACGAGACGAGATAAGGCAGGACGAGGAGGCTCTTGATGGCGGCTACCGCCGAAACTGTCGAAAAGGTGCGGTCCCTCGCCGGGGAGAAGTACAAGTACGGCTTCTTCACCGACATCGAGGCGGACGTCGCGCCGAAAGGCCTCGACGAGGACATCATTCGCTTCATCTCGGCCAAGAAGGACGAGCCCGAGTGGCTGCTCGAATGGCGGCTCAAGGCCTATCGCCACTGGCTGACGATGCGGGAGCCGGACTGGGCCAAGGTCAAGCATCCGCCGATCGACTATCAGGACGCCTATTACTATTCGGCGCCGAAGCTCAAGGATCGGCCGAAGAGCCTCGACGAGGTCGATCCGAAGCTGCTGGAAACTTACGAGAAGCTCGGCATCCCGCTGAAGGAGCAGGAAGTGCTGGCGGGCGTTGCCGTCGACGCGGTGTTCGACAGCGTCTCGGTGGCGACCACCTACAAGAAGAAGCTCGAGGAGATGGGCATCATCTTCTGCTCGATCTCCGAGGCGGTGCAGAACCACCCGGAGCTGGTGCGGAAGTACATGGGCTCGGTGGTCCCCTATTCCGACAACTATTTCGCGACGCTAAACAGCGCGGTCTACACCGACGGCTCGTTCGTCTACGTGCCCAAGGGCGTGAGCTGCCCGATGGAGCTCTCGACCTATTTCCGCATCAATGCGGAGAACACCGGCCAGTTCGAGCGGACGCTGATCATCGCCGAGGAGGGCTCCTATGTGAGCTATCTGGAAGGCTGCACGGCGCCCCAGCGCGACGAGAACCAGCTCCACGCCGCAGTGGTCGAGCTGGTCGCGCTCGACGACGCCGAGATCAAGTACTCGACGGTGCAGAACTGGTATCCGGGCGACGAGGACGGCAAGGGCGGCATCTACAACTTCGTCACCAAGCGCGGCGCCTGCCGCGGCCGCAATTCCAAGATCTCCTGGACCCAGGTGGAGACCGGCTCGGCGATCACCTGGAAGTATCCGAGCTGCATCCTGCAGGGCGAGAATTCGGTGGGCGAGTTCTACTCGGTCGCGATCACCAACAACGCACAGCAGGCCGACACCGGCACCAAGATGATCCATCTGGGCAAGAACACCCGGTCGCGGATCATCTCGAAGAGCATCTCCGCGGGGAAGGCCGACAATACCTATCGCGGCCTCATCCGGATCATGCCCAAGGCCGAGGGCGCCCGGAACTATACCCAGTGCGACGGCCTGCTGATCGGCGACAAGTGCGGCACCCACACCGTGCCCTATATCGAGTCGCGCAACCCGACCGCCCGCGTCGAGCACGAGGCGACGACGTCGAAGATCAGCGAGGACCAGCTGTTCTACTGCCAGCAGCGCGGGCTGTCGGACGAGGACGCGGTGTCGCTGATCGTCAACGGCTTCTGCAAGGAAGTCATGCAGACGCTGCCGATGGAGTTCGCGGTCGAGGCGCAGAAGCTGATCGGCATCAGCCTGGAAGGCAGCGTGGGATGAGGTAACAGGTCCGCTCGTCATGGCACGACTTGATCGTGCCATCCACGACTACCGGCGCCGGTTCGGCGGCCAGGAAAGTCGTGGATCACCCGATCAAGTCGGGTGATGACGTGTTGGGAAGGAAAGAGCGCATTCGGCCGAGGCCGAATCTTGGAACGGTAAGACAGATGGCATTGCTTGAAATCAAGAACCTGCACGCGACCGTCGGCGGCAAGGAGATCCTGAAGGGGATCGATCTCGTCATCGAGCCGGGGATGGTGCATGCGATCATGGGCCCCAACGGCTCGGGGAAGAGCACGCTCTCTTACGTCCTCGCCGCCCGCGACGGCTACGAGGTCACCGAGGGTCAGATCCTCTACGACGGCCAGGACCTGCTGGAGCTGGAACCGGAGGAGCGCTCGCGCGAAGGCATCTTCCTCGCCTTCCAGTACCCGGTGGAGATCCCCGGCGTCGCCGGGACCACCTTCCTGCGCACCGCGGTCAATGCCCTTCGCAAGCACCGCGGCGAGACGCCGCTGGACGCGATGCAGTTCGTCAAGTTCGTCCGCGAGAAGGCCAAGGCGCTCAACATGAGCGACGAGATGCTGAAGCGGGC
>PBKC01000066.1 GCA_002721365.1 Rhodospirillaceae bacterium
ACTACGCGGCCCCTCTGATCAGAGAAGCAAGTAATACGCGAGGGCCTCTAGGAGGCGGTTCTACCGTTCAACTGTCGGGCGACTTCCGAAGTTGCGCTAAGACGGCGAAGGGATTGGGTTTTTCGTCCGAATCGCCGGAATCGTCCTGCCAGACCGCGCCGCCGACCGGCCCCGCCGAGGGATGGCGCGGATAGGGATCGAGCGCGAGCGAGAGCTGCTCCGCCACCAGTTCGCCGATATCGATCGTCCAATCGCGAAGAACTTCCGGCGGATCCTCGCCTTCAGGGTCGAAATCGATCGCTTCGCCTTCGTCGACGTCGGATTCCGGCACGTAGTCGACAGCGAACGACTCCTGAACCGTGGACTCGACAGGTTTAAGCGTCACGACGCATGTCTGCACGACGGATGCGTCGAGCGTTCCCTCGACCCGGATGCGATGCCCACCAGCCGTCGCCGCAATCCGCACCGAAGCCCGCAGCCGGTCGAGCGACATGAGATCGAACCGGCGGGCAAGCGCCTCGCGTTCACGCTCGTCGGCTTCGATATCGGCGCGAATTTCCTTGTCGAGCTCGGCGACGCTGGTCGGCCGGGAGAACTCGACGGACGCAGGGGTGAGAACCTTCATAAAGCCCTCCGATAGACAGTACGCCGGCGCATCCCTTCACCGGGCCGCCGGCGGGGGAAACCGCACTTCGCCCCGGCTCAGGGCCTCGAGCGGCTGTGCGGTGAGTTCGACCGCGCAGAGACGCATGTAGTGCGCGATGGCGCCCGAGTCGATCGCCTGGTCACGCAAGGTTCCATAGAGATTGCGGCGGATCGCTTCCTCCAGGGCAGCGTCATCGCCGCGAAGGCCGGTTTCATAGGCGGCCGCGCGACCGTAGAACCCCTGCCCCATGCGGCGAATATGCTTACCCACCGAGAGATCCCCGACGCCCATTTCCCGAAGGCTCCGGTCCATGTCGTCGAACATGGTATCGAACAGAGCCTGTGCCAGCGGCTGGGTCTCCTCACCGCCCTCAGAGAGCCGTCCGACGATCAGGACGACATGGATCGTCAGCATCTCGAATCGACCGTCGACAGTGTCGGGCACACCCATGTCGGTATAGAAGACGGGTTGGCGGGCATGGACCACCGCGACGTCGTACAGCGTCCGCGCGGCCTCGATCAGACGACGACGGGCGCCTATCTTTCGACCGAACATGCTAGTAAGAGCCGTTCGCTGAATGCCAGGATCGCGGCGTCGCCGCTCCGGTCACGGCTCGTTTCTCTGACACAGGCTGGAGGCTCCTTCTCATCATGGTCCCGACGCGACGACTTCTTGGGTTTCTGCTCTGCGCGCCCGCTTTGGCGGCTTGCCAGGCGCGGGTGGAGACTCATGGCTTCATGCCGAATCCACAGCTGATCAGCCAGGTCGAAGTCGGAAAGCAGAACAAGCGGCAGATCGGACAGCTTCTGGGCACACCGTCCACCGTCGCGACTTTCGACAACGACGTCTGGTACTACATCACCCAGCGGACCGAAAACTACGCCTTCTTCCAACCGGAGATCGTCGACCAGCAGGTATTGGCGATTTCGTTCGACGATGCCGGCACGGTCGACAACGTGCATCGATACACGCTGGCTGACGGCAAGATCGTCGACATGGTCAGCCGGACGACGCCCACCGTCGGCAACGAACTCACCTTCCTGGAGCAGTTGTTCGGCAATGTCGGCCGGTTCACGGATAAAGGCTCCGGTGCCGGTGGTGGTGGCGGAGACGGCGGCTACTGACAGAAAAAAGGGCCTGCCGCTTCCACGGCAGGCCCTTTCCAGTCGATATCGCTCAGGCGTAGAGCGAAAGCGCCTCGCGTCGGAAGACGCAAGGCGCGATCGATCTAGTGCGCCAGAGACGCGATCAGCAGCAGCGCGACGATGTTGATGATCTTGATCATCGGGTTCACCGCCGGGCCGGCCGTGTCCTTGTAAGGATCGCCGACCGTGTCGCCGGTCACCGCGGCCTTGTGGGCGTCCGAGCCCTTGCCGCCGTGGTTGCCGTCCTCGATGTACTTCTTGGCGTTGTCCCAGGCACCGCCGCCCGAGGTCATTGAGATCGCGACGAACAGGCCGGTCACGATCGTGCCGAGAAGCATCGCACCCAACGCCGAGAAGCCGGCGGACTGGCCGGCGAGCCAGGTGATGACGAAGTAGAGGACGATCGGCGCCAGCACCGGCAGCAGCGACGGGATGATCATCTCCTTGATCGCCGCCTTGGTCAGCAGGTCGACGGCCCGGCTGTAGTCGGGCTTGGCCGTGCCTTCCATGATGCCGGCGATCTCACGGAACTGCCGCCGCACCTCGATCACCACCGCGCTCGCCGCGCGACCGACCGCCTGCATCGCCAACGCCCCGAACAGGTAGGGGAGCAGACCGCCGATGAACAGGCCGATCACCACGAACGGATCCTGAAGGATGAAGCGGACGGAGAGCTCCGGGAAGTAGTGCTGGAGATCCTGGCTGTAGGCCGCGAACAGCACCAGGGCGGCGAGACCGGCCGAGCCGATCGCATAGCCCTTGGTCACCGCCTTGGTGGTGTTGCCGACCGCGTCCAGCGCGTCGGTGGTCTTCCGCACGTCCTCGGGCAGTTCCGCCATCTCGGCGATGCCGCCCGCGTTGTCGGTCACCGGGCCGTAGGCATCGAGAGCCACGACCATGCCCGCAAGCGCCAGCATGGTGGTCGCGGCGATGGCGATGCCGAACAGGCCGGCGCTGAGGTAAGAGAGGACGATACCGGCGGAGATGACGAGCACCGGAAGCGCCGTCGCTTCCATCGACACCGCCAGACCCTGGATGATGTTGGTCGCGTGGCCGGTCTCCGACGACTTCGCCACGTGCCGGACCGGACGGTACTCGGTCGAGGTGTAGTACTCGGTGATCCAGACCAGGAGGCCGGTGACGCCGAGGCCGATCAGGCCGCAGAGATAGAGGTTCCAGCCGCTGAAGGTCACCAAGCCGAGCATGGTCTCGAACTCGAACTCGGTGCCGAGCCCGGTCACCCAGGCGGTCGCCGGAATCAACAGGACCGCCGAGATCGCCGCCGAGGCCAGGAAGCCCCGATAGAGCGCGGCCATGATGTTGTTGTTCGCACCCAGACGCACGAAGAACGTGCCCGCGACCGACCCGAAGATGCAGACGCCGCCGATGACCAGCGGGTAGAGCATCATCTCCATGCGGATCGGCGCGAAGGCATCACCCGCAAAGGAGATGGCAGCGATCAGCATGGTGGCGACGATGGTCACCGCATAGGTCTCGAACAGGTCGGCGGCCATGCCGGCGCAGTCGCCGACATTGTCGCCGACATTGTCGGCGATCACCGCCGGGTTCCGCGGATCGTCCTCAGGAATGCCGGCTTCGATCTTGCCGACGAGGTCGGCGCCGACGTCGGCGCCCTTGGTGAAGATGCCGCCGCCGAGACGGGCGAAGATCGAGATCAGCGAGGCGCCGAAGCTCAGAGCGACCAGGGCTTCGAGCACGCCGCGCTCGGAGACGCCCTGGGCGGTGAGAATGCCGTAGTAGACTGTGACGCCGAGCAGGCCGAGCCCGACCACCAGCATGCCGGTGACGGAGCCCGACTTGAAGGCCACCGAAAGCGCGGTTTCGAGGCTGCTGCGCGCGGCCTCGGCGGTGCGGACATTGGCGCGCACGGAGATGTGCATGCCGATATAGCCGGCGAGGCCCGAAAGGACCGCGCCGATGATGAAGCCGATGCCGACCGTGAGGCCCAGCATCGCCCACAGGACGGCGAATACGATAACGCCGACGATCGCGATCGTGGTGTACTGGCGGTTGAGATAGGCGCGCGCGCCTTCCTGGACCGCCCCGGCGATCTCGCGCATCCGTTCCGATCCTTGCTCGGCGGCGAGGATCTCGCGAATCGCGTAGATGCCGTAGCCGACCGCGACAATGCCGGCCAAAATGACGAACCAATATTGCAGAGACATCGAGTGAGAGCCCCCGTTATGTCTGGAAAAATCGAAGCCACCGCCGTTACCGTCGCCTGAAGGGCGGCGGTTCCGATCCGGTAGCCGAGGTGGCCGGGAACATGACAGAGACGCGACGATTAGGCAACCCGACGCCGTCGTCAGTAATCGATGTATGAGTGCTTTCGAGGAAAGGGCCCGATCGAGGGCTCAGAAATGGCGGAAACCGCCCTTCGATAGCGAAAGAGGCCGTCCATCCGCATCGAGCACTGATATTCCCTGTCCGGCGACCATTTGCCCGATCCGCGTGACCGGAACGGACGCCGATCTCGCGGCGGCTTCCACGGCCGCGAGCCGTGCGGCAGGCGCGGTGAAAAGAATTTCGTAGTCGTCGCCGTCGGTCAGGACGTTTTCGATCGTCGCCTCGCCCGCACGCCGTCGCAACGGCTGGGACAGCGGGATGGAGGACGCCTCGATACGCGCCGCAAGCTTCGAGGTCGTACAGATGTGGTCGAGGTCGCCCATCAGCCCGTCCGAGACGTCGAGGGCGGCGCTGGCGACACCGAGAAGCGCGCGCCCCAGGGCGAGACGCGGTTGCGGGTGACGGTAGCGATCGGCGAGGAAGGCGGCGTCTTCTCCCCCCTCGCCGGCGCGCAAGACGCGCAGTCCCTCCCCTGCATCACCGAGCGTTCCGGAAACGAAGATCAGATCGTCCGCCGCAGCGCTGCTGCGCCTGAGCGCCCGCCCCCGCGGCACGCTGCCCAGCGCGGTGACCGAAACCGTCAGCGGCCCCGGCGTCGAAACCGTGTCGCCGCCGAGCATGACGATTCCGTACCGGTCCTGATCGCCGCGAAGGCCATCCGCGAAACCGGCAACCCATGCTTCATCCCATCCCGTGGGCAGGGCGAGAGCCAGCAGATAACCGATAGGTCGCGCGCCCATCGCCGCCAAGTCGCTGAGATTGACGCGGAGCGCCTTGGTCGCGACGTCGGCCGGTATCTCGTCGCCGACGAAATGCACCCCCGCGACGAGAGCATCGACGGTGGCGACGATCTGCTCGCCTTCGGGGGCATCGATCAGGGCGGCGTCGTCGGAAAGGTCCAACGCGCCGGGATAGCCGGCGCTGAGCGGGGCGAAATAACGGCCGATCAGGCCGAATTCATCCACCGCCACGCGCGTCTTAGGCCAACTCGCCGGGGCGGACCGCCCGCGCCACCCCATCGAGAATCTTGTTCACGAACCCCGGCTCCTCGCCAGCGAAGAAACCGTGCGCCACATCGACGAATTCGTTCACCGTCACCCGTGCCGGGATGTCGGGTCGCGTCAGCAATTCGGCGACGCCCGCCCGCAACAGCGCCCGGAGAGTCGCGTTCATACGCTCGAACGTCCAGCCTCGGGCCAATCGCTCGGAGATCAGCGCATCGATGTCGGCGCGGCGTTGGGTCGCCGCACGCACCAAGCCGGCGAACAGGTCGCGATCGGCCGGCAGGTACACCGCGCCCTCGATCTCCTTGCCAAGGCGATGGCGATTGAATTCGGCCACGACCTTCTCGACGCGAACATCGTTCATGTCGAGCTGGTAGAGGGCCTGCACCGCTGCAAGCCGCGCCGAGCTGCGGTTGTTGGCGGGTTTGGACTCGCCGCGATCCTCGGTTTCCGGTCTGGCCGTCAAGCTTCGTCTCCCGTGAACCGCTGCTTGATGCGAATCATCGCAAGGCAGGCTTCGGCCGCGTCCTTCCCCTTCTTGCGAGTCCCAGCCCGCTCCCAGGCCTGGTCGCGATTTTCGGTGGTGAGAATGCCGTAGCCGACGGCCACCCGGTGCCGAATCGCCAGATCGTTCACGCCGCGAGCACTCTCGCCGCAGACATAGTCATAGTGTGTGGTCTCTCCGCGAATGACGCAGCCCAGAGTGACATATCCGTCGAAGCGCCCGCCATCGATCGCCATCGCCATCGCCGCGGGAATCTCGAAGGCGCCGGGAACCTCCACGACTTCATAACTCCCGCCAGCAGCCGAGACCGCCTCGACCGCATCGCCGATCAAGGCGTCTGCGATGTCCTCATAGAAGCGGGCCGCAATGATCAAGATATGGGGATGGGCCATCGATTACTCCGCCTCGTGCGGCAGCGGGCGGTGGCCGACGACCTTGAGGCCGAAGCCGTCCAGCCCGACGATCGCACGCCGGCTGCTGTGAAGTAGGATCATTTCGCGAATACCGAGATCGATCAGGATCTGGGCGCCGATACCATGCTCGCGGATGTCGGTCCACGGTTCGGCCTCGCCCTCGCGGCTTCGCACATACTCGGAGAGCCACGTCGGCCGCGTCTCACGAATCAGGACGATCGCCCCGCGCCCTTCGGCCGCCACCGCAGCCATCGCCGCCGCCAAGGCCCCTGACGTCGCCTCTCCGCGGTCACCGAGGACATCCCCCAACACGTTCTGGGCGTGGACACGGACGAGGACCGGCTCAGGCGTGGTCACATCCCCCATGACCAGGGCGAGATGCTCGGCATGCTCGGCGGTGTTTTCATAGACCACCAGCCGGAAACGGCCGCCGTAACGGCTGTCGATCCAGGTCTCCGGACCGCGCTTGACGATGGTGTCGTGACGGCGACGATAAGCGATCAGGTCGGCGATCGTCGCCATCTTGAGGCCATGCCGCTGGCAGAACGCGACGAGGTCCGGCAGCCGGGCCATCGTCCCGTCTTCGTTCATGATCTCGCAGATCACGCCGGCCGGCGCCAACCCGGCAAGTCGCGCGACATCGACGGCGGCTTCCGTGTGCCCGGCACGCACGAGGACGCCCCCGTCGCGAGCCAGCAAAGGAAAGATATGTCCCGGCGTGGCGACGTCGGATCGGCCTTTCGACGGGTCGATCGCCACCTGAACGGTATGGGCACAGTCAGCGGCGGAGATGCCGGTGGTCACGCCTTCCCGTGCCTCGATCGACACGGTGAAGGCGGTCTCATGGCGGGACTGATTCTGCTGCGGCATCAGCGGCAGGCCGAGTTCCTCGACCCGCTGCCGGGTCAGCGCCAGGCAGATCAGACCGCGGCCGTGCTTCGCCATGAAGTTGATCGCCCCCGGAGTCGCCATCTGGGCGGGAACGATCAGATCACCCTCGTTCTCGCGATCCTCGTCGTCGATCAGGACGAACATCCGGCCCTCACGGGCCTCGTCGATGATCTCGTCGATCGAGGAAAGAGCGCTATGGAGCGAATCCACGTCTTCCATGAGTTCTTCCGCCAAAGCCATCTATCCGCGCGTCGCGGACAGATAGCGGGAGACGTAACGCGCGAGCATGTCGACCTCCAGATTGACCCGCGCGCCGGGTTCCAGCACGCCGAAGGTCGTTTCCTGCTGTGTGTGCGGAACGATGTTCACCGAGAAACGATCCTCCGCGACGTGGTTGACGGTCAGGGACACGCCGTCGACCGCGATCGATCCCTTGGCGGCGATATAGGCCCGCAACTCGGTCGGGAAGTCGACCGAAAAGACGATCGAGCCGCCGGTCGGCGTCCTCGCGGCGATGGCGCCGACTCCGTCGACATGTCCCGTGACCAGATGGCCACCCAGTTCATCCCCTACCCGCAACGCCCGTTCGAGATTGACTTTCGTCCCCACGCGCCAGTCGGCAAGGGTGGTGCAGGACAGCGTTTCGTCGGACACATCCACGGCAAACCAGCCGGGACCCCGCTCAACGACGGTCAGACAGGCGCCGGAACAGGCGACGGACGCGCCGATCGCGATCTCCTCGGTCGGGAAACGCGTCTCCACGACCATGCGCGTGTCGTCTCGGCGCTCGACGGCGCGGATGCGCCCGAGGTCGGTAATGATACCTGTGAACATGGCCGCAAATTAGGCGACGGCCCTGTAGGTTTCCAGAGTATCGATGCCGATCGTTTCGCGGGTCAGGAGTTCGAAACGCGGCGCACCGGCCAGATCCTCCAGCCCCAGCGCCGCAAAACCCGGTATTCCATCGCCGCCGATAATGCTGGGCGCCCGGAACCAGAGCAGCCGGTCGATCAGCCGCCGATGTAGAAGCCCCGCCGCGAGCCGGCCGCCCCCCTCGACCAGCAAGCGTGTGATGCCGCGCTCGCCCAGCAGGCCCATCGCCGACTGGAGAGGCAGGCCTCCGTCTTCGTCGGCAGGAAGGGCGATCACCTCGGCACCGGCGTTCTCATAGGCCAGCCGTCGATCGTGGTCTCCGCCGTCGAGCGTAAGCAGCCAGGTCGGCACCGTCCCCGCCGTCTTCACCAGTTGAGCGGTCAAGGGAAGCTGCATCCGCGGATCGACGACGATCCGGACCGGCGATCGCGCCTCCATCCCCGCGACACGACAGGTGAGCATAGGGTCGTCGGCCATCGCGGTCGCGGCACCGACCATGATGGCGTCATGCTCCGCCCTCAGGAGATGGGTCCGGTGACGTGCCGCCTCCCCCGTTATCCAGCGGCTGTAGCCGTTATGGGTGGCGATCCGGCCATCGAGCGTCGTCGCGGTCTTGAGCACGATCAACGGTCGGCCGACGTTGCAGCGGTTCAGGAAGCCGGCGTTCACTTCGCGGGCCTCGGCGTCGCAGACACCCAACTCGACGCCGATCCCGGCCTCGCGCAATATCGCGAGCCCGCGCCCACCGACGCGCGGGTCCGGATCTTCGATCGCGGCAACGCAGCGCGCGATACCCGCAGCGATCAGCGCCTCTGCGCAGGGCGGCGTCTCACCGTGATGGGCACAGGGTTCGAGGGTCACGTAAGCGGTTGCACCGCCTGCTCTCTCGCCCGCCCGGCGCAACGCTTCGGTCTCTGCATGGGGGCGCCCGCCGGGCTGCGTCCAGCCGCGACCGACGACCGCGCCCTCCTTGACCAGGACGCAGCCGACTGCCGGATTGGGCCAAACACGCCCCCAGCCGCGCCGGGCAAGCGCCAGCGCGGCCCGCATCGCAACGGCGTCAGTCGCCGCCGAGCTTGCCGACAAAGTCCTCGAAATCCTTGGCTTCTCGGAAGTTTCGGTAGACCGAGGCGAAGCGGACATAGGCGACGGGGTCGAGATCGGCCAGAGCGTCCATGACCATTTCGCCGATCATGTCGGAATGGACCTCGCTCTCACCGGAGCTTTCGAGGCGTCGAACGATGCCGTTGACGACCCGCTCGATCCGCTCGGGGTCGACCGGACGCTTGCGCACCGCGATCGAGATCGAGCGGACCAGCTTGTCCCGGTCGAACGGCGCCCGGCTGCCGTTCTTCTTGACCACAGTGAGTTCGCGCAGCTGCACGCGCTCGAAAGTGGTGAAGCGTGAACTGCAGCCCGGGCAGTAACGCCGCCGCCGGATCGCGGAATTGTCTTCCGTCGGTCGCGAGTCTTTGACCTGGGTATCCTCGAAACCGCAGAAGGGGCACCGCATCGATCGTCTCTCCGCTCCTCAGACTCGCGCTCTAGCCGCCATCCCGACCGTGATAGATCGGGAAGCGTCGACAAAGGGCGTGGACTTCGCCCTGAACCGCGCGCTCGATCTCTTCGACGCGGTTGCTGCCGCCGGCCAGACCGTCGAGAACGTCGCCGATCAGATTGCCGACCTGGATGAACTCCTCCGTTCCGAAGCCGCGTGTCGTCGCGGCCGGGCTGCCGAGACGGATGCCCGACGTGACCATCGGCTTTTCCGGATCGAACGGGATCGCGTTCTTGTTGCAGGTGATCGCCGCCCGCTCGAGGCTTTTTTCGACCACCTGACCGGTCAGGCTCTTCGGCCGCAGGTCGACGAGCAACAGATGCGTGTCGGTCCCCCCGGTGACGATGGCGAGGCCGCGCTTGGTCAGCGTTTCGGCAAGCGCCTGGGCATTGGCCACCACCTGCGCCGCGTAGTCGCGGAACGACGGCTGCAGCGCCTCACCGAACGCCACCGCCTTGGCGGCGATGACGTGCATCAGCGGCCCGCCCTGGAGACCGGGGAACATCGCCGAGTTGATTTTCTTGGCGATGGCCTCGTCGTCCGACAGGATCATGCCGCCGCGCGGGCCGCGCAGGGTCTTATGGGTGGTGGTGGTGACGATATGGGCGTGCGGGAACGGGCTGGGATGGGCGCCGCCCGCCACCAACCCGGCGAAATGCGCCATATCGACCATGAACAACGCCCCGACCGAGTCGGCGATGGCGCGGAAGCCCGCGAAGTCGATGATCCGCGCATAAGCGGAACCGCCGGCGATGATCAGCTTCGGTTTGTGCTCCTTCGCCAGCCGCTCGACCTCTTCCATGTCGATACGGCCGTCGGACTCCCGGACGCCGTACTGCACGGCGTCGAACCATTTGCCGGAGATGTTCGGCTTCGCCCCATGGGCGAGATGGCCGCCGGCCGCCAGCGACATGCCGAGAATGGTGTCGCCCGGCTGCAGCAGCGCCAGAAACACGCCTTCGTTCGCCTGGGCGCCGGAATGCGGCTGCACATTGGCGTAGCCGCAACCGAACAGCTGCTTGGCGCGGTCGATCGCGATCTGTTCGGCGACGTCGACGAATTCGCATCCGCCATAGTAACGGCGGCCCGGATAGCCTTCGGCATACTTGTTCGTGAGGATCGACCCCTGAGCGGCAAGTACCGCCTCGCTGACGATGTTCTCCGAGGCGATCAGCTCGATACCGTCCTGCTGCCGGCGGAGCTCATCCTTGAGCGCCTGGAACAGATCAGGATCCGAATCGTAGAAGGATCCGCTGGAACCGGGATAACCGTCGCTCGCGACACGCGCGTTACCGAATGCTGAAGTCAAAATATTCCTTTCCTTTCCTCGTCCGTGATCACAGGAGCGTCCTCAGCCCAGCATGTCGACGCGGCGCGCATGACGGCCGCCTTCGAATGCGGTGCGAAAGAAGACCCGGACGCAGGCCCGGGCCGTCTCCGCATCGATCACGCGGGCGCCGAGGGCGAGGACATTACCGTCGTTATGCTGGCGTGCGAGGCGCGCCGTGAAAACGTTGTGGCACACGACCGCCCGGACGGCGGGATTACGGTTGGCGGCGATCGAGATACCGATGCCGGTGCCGCAGACGAGCACGCCGCGCGAGACTTCGCCGCGGGCGATCGCATCGGCCATCGTCTTGCCGTAGGCCGGATAGTCGACCGACTCCGGGCCGTGAGTGCCGAGATCCTGTACCGCATAGCCGAGTTCGACCAGCGTCGGCTTGATCACTTCCTTCAATTCATAACCAGCATGATCGGAAGCGACGGCGACCGCCTCCCGCCCATCAATATCAGTCATCTGCTACTCGTGAGTGGATCGAACACCGATCACCGCTCGGCGCGTCGGACCGTACCACATGTCGCGCGGGAGAGTCAGCGGCCCACCAACGCTTGCAGCGATTCGCCCCACTGGGATCGCAGTGCGTCGGTTCGGCCCGCATCGGAAGCGACTTGCCAACATTCGAAGCCCATTCAACGCCTCAAAGTCGGCGCGACATCTCGATTGCCGCGCGGAATTCCGGAGCCTTCGGTACTATTTTGAGGTATAGGCTCGCCTAGTGATCAGGCCAGCGCTCGTCGCCGCGCTTCGTTGCCTGGTAAGTGTGCAGAATTCGTGATTGCCTCACGAATCGGCCCTATACAGCGAAATTTCAGCATCCTGAGAAAAACACCTCCGCGATATCGCCATGTTTGGGCCTGAGTTTCGCCGTAAAGTTTATCAGTTTTTACCGAGTACACGGCTTGACGTGAGGCTTCTCATAACTAGCTTTGAATTTGAAATTGACAACGGGTTTCCGGGATGCCACTAGAAGGCGCAGTTTGAACTCGGTTAAACGAGCGAAGAGAATGAGTGAAGAATTGAAATCGAAAACACCTCCGGAATCAGTGCTCCGTATGGCTGCCGAAATTGTCTCGGCCTATGTAAGCCACAATGCGCTGCCCTCTGCGCAAATCCCGGAACTGATCCAGACGGTCTTCAAGTCACTGTCGGAGATGGAGACTCCTGAGGCGGAGCAGGTCGAGGAAGCGCCGAAGCCTGCCGTACCGGTCCGGAAGTCGGTCACGCCCGATTACATCATCTGTCTCGAAGACGGCAAGAAGCTGAAGATGCTGAAGCGGCATCTCCGCACGACTTACAACATGACGCCGGAGGAATATCGGGCGAAGTGGGGCCTGGCGCCCGACTATCCGATGGTTGCCCCGAGCCATGCCGCCCAGCGGTCAGCTTTCGCCAAGCAGATCGGCCTCGGCCGTAAGCGCGAAGGCGAAAGCACGCGTCGCGGCGGGCGTCGCGCCAAGGCGTAAATCTTTCGCAGCCCACGCTGCAACGAAAAGGCCGCGCATCGCTGGATGCGCGGCCTTTTCTTTATTCCAGGGGGCGATTCACACCTGAAGTCGAGTCGAACTGAGGCGATCCTGATCTAAGAGACCGCGGTTGGCATCGCACTTGCGATCCATGTCCTGCCACCGTCGCCGGACGGGGGAAGGACACAGGGATCGGAGCACGCATGAAACCTTGCCGCCGCTTGATTTCCGGGCTTTGCATCGGCGTCGCCGTCTGGGCGGCGACCGGTGCTGCGGCGGCTCAGGACGGCAAGTTTTTCCCGATCAATCGGGCCCATGACTCGAAATTCTTGCCGGCCGCCCTGCCGTCGGCGTCAGGCAACCGGTCGGAGAAGCGCTTCTTCACCATAGATCGCCGGGCGGTTCGCCCGCGGGTCATCGATCGCGATGCCGTCGCGGACGAATCGGGCAAGGCCGGCGAAGCGCCGCCCCCGATCATCCACCGACCCAGGACCGCGAGCCATCTTCCGCTCATCAACCAGTCCAATGCGGAAATCGAGAGCGCGGCGATTCGGCGGCCGGCCAGGCCAACGACGCCGCTCGTCCCCTCGATCACGCCATTCCCCGGACCGACCGAGCCTGAATCGCTTGGCGGCTTCCACGGTTGGCCGATCGCCCCCGAGGCCAAGAGCCGCGTGTCCTCTCACTATGGTTGGCGGATACATCCGATGACCGGCGAGCGCGCTTTCCATACCGGCGTCGATATCGCCGCACCGTCCGGAACGCCGGTTCTGGCAACCGCCCCGGGGATCGTCCATGCGATCGGCCAGCACCCGCGTCTAGGGAACTATGTGATGATCGACTATCTGGACGGATCGGTCGGCACCTACGGCCATCTTAAGCGTATCGAAGCCGCAAGCGGGGATATCGTCGCACGCGGAGACATGGTCGGTCGGGTGGGCAGCACGGGTCGATCGACGGGCCCCCATCTCGACTACTCGCTTAAGATCGACGGCCGGAACGTCGATCCTCTGCCGCTGTTGTCCGCGCCGACCAGCGTCGCATCCCGGTAGACCGGCATCAGGGACCTCTCCCCAAAAGAAGAAGCCCGGACCTTCAGGTCCGGGCTTTTCCCCGTTAGGCACGCCGCCGACCGGACTCACTGTTCGGCGTAGTCATAGCTCCCATCATGCCAGCGGTAGAAGACGTAGCCAGGCGCGGTCACATCCCCCTTGTCGTCGAAACCGATTTCACCAAGCACGGTGTCGAACTTCTGCTCGCGCATAACCGGCGCGACGTCCTCGACATAGGTGCTTTCGGCGGCTTCGGCCGCCTGGGCAAAGACCTGAATGGCCGCGTAGGTGTAGAGCGTGTAGCCCTCCGGCGAAACGCCCTCCTCCTCGAACCGCTTCACCACCTCGGCAGCCGCCGGATTCTTGCGCGGGTCGGGGCTGAACGAAAACAGAGTTCCTTCACCGGCGTCGCCGGTAATCGACCAGAACTCCTGGGTAACCATGGCATCGCCTGAGACGAGCTGCGCATCCAGCCCCTGCTGACGGGCCTGCCGGATGATCAAACCGGCTTCGGTGTGGTAGCCGCCGATATAGATGACGTCGACGTTCGCCTGTTTCAGCTTCGAAACCAGCGCCGAATAGTCCTTCTCGCCGGCCGTATAGGAATCGTAGAGAACCTCGTCGATACCATCGGCGTTGAGCGCCTTCTTGGTCTCGTCCGCGAGCCCCTTGCCGTAGGCGGTCTTGTCATGAAGGAGCGCGATACGGGCGTCCGGGAAATGCTTGGCCAGGTATTCGCCGGCAACGATGCCCTGCTGGTCATCGCGCCCGCAGGTCCGGAAAACGTTGTCCAGGCCGCGCTCGGTCAGCACCGGGTTCGTCGAGGCCGGGGAAATCTCGAGAATCCCTTCCTCGTAATAGACTTCCGATGCGGGGATCGACGTGCTGGAGCAGAAATGCCCGGCAACAAAGACGACGCCTTTGTTGACCATCTGGTTGGCGACCGCGACCGCCTGCTTGGCTTCACAGGCATCGTCACCGATTTCGAGGACGAGCGTCTTGCCCATCACCCCACCGGCGGCATTGATGTCCGCGACGGCCATCCTGGCACCACGAACCATCTGATCGCCGAAGATGGCGTACTGCCCGGTCACCGGACCGGCGACGGCGATCAGGATGTCATCGGCAGCGGCGGCAGTCGTCGCCAAGCCTCCCGCCCCGGCCAGTCCGGCCGCCAGGAGCAAGGTGCGCATCGATTGTCTCATGTGATCTCCTCGTCTGGCTCAGTCTGGCCCTCACCGGATCGACCGCCGCGGTGATCGCGGTCTTCGTTCCGATCTGCGGCGGAAGCCACTCATCACGTAAGACTTCCCCCGGTTCGCTCAAGGGCGGTGAAGCGAATCGTCAGGACTTCTCCCGGTAGGCGAAAGGACCGCTTCGTTCATATTCCCAAGGATACTGTTTCACCATACCGGTCACTCTGGAGATCCGGTAAGCGATCAGCGCCATCGCCATGATCACCAAGGTGTCGATCACGAAACGCAGTGGATCGAGCAGTCGCTGATCGAACAGCGCGTAGGACAGGAAGCGATCGACGAAGCCGAGCCCGAAGCAGGCGAATACGACTTGCCATGCCGGCCGCCAGTTCCGAGCCAGAGCCTGCCCGGTGAGAACGCCGGCACCGCCGACCACGACGACGGTGAGGCCGATGAACACCATGACGGTGTCGCCAGACATCGCCTGCTCAATGCCCCCCTTCGAGATAGGCCGACCGCACCTCGCGGTTGGCCAGCAGTTCCTGTCCCGTCCCCGAGAGCACCACCCGCCGATTGGCGAGAACATAGCCGCGATGGGCGAGACGAAGCGCGTGGTAGGCGTTCTGTTCGACCAGAAGGACCGTCACCTTCTGCTGGTCGTTGATCTCCCGCACCACTTCGAATATCTGCTTGACGATCAAAGGCGCCAAGCCGAGCGACGGCTCGTCCAACAGCAGCAGCCGCGGCCGGCTCATCAGCGCCCGGCCGATCGCCAGCATCTGCTGCTCGCCCCCCGACATGGTGCCGCCGCGCTGCCCACGGCGCTTCTCCAGCACCGGAAACAACTCGAACACCCGCTTCAGGTCGTCGTCGAAATAGGACGGATCGCAGGTGACGGCGCCCATCTGCAGGTTTTCCATCACCGTCATATGCGGAAAGATCCGCCGTCCCTCCGGCGCATGGGCGATGCCGCGATGGATGATGTGATGAGTGGGCAGGCCGGTGATGTCCTCGTCATCGAACAGGACACGGCCGCGGGTCGGGCCGGGATTGCCGCAGATCGTCATCAGCAGCGTCGACTTGCCGGCACCGTTGGCGCCGATCATCGTCACCACCTCGCCCTGGGCCACATCGATGTCGACGCCGGACAGAGCCTCGATCGGCCCGTAGAAGGTATGGACGCCTTCGCAGCGGAGCATCAGCCGCGGGCCCCCGCATCGCTCTGCATGTCATCAGCGACCTCGGGCGGCAGCGTCGAATCCTCCTCTTCACCGAGATAAGCGCGGATGACGGAGGGGTCGTTCCTGACCGCCTCCGGCTCGCCATCAGCGATCTTCTCGCCATAGTCGAGGACGACGATGTGGTCGGAGACCCGCATCACCACGCTCATGTCGTGTTCGATCAGCAGGATGCCGATCCCCTGGCTCTCGCGGATGTCCAGCAGAAGGTCGTTCAGTTCCGCCGACTCTCTGGTGTTGAGACCCGCCGCCGGCTCGTCGAGGCAGAGCAGCACCGGCTTGGTGCACATCGCCCGCGCGACCTCCAGCCGACGCTGGTCGCCATAGGGCAGCGTTCCCGCGGCACGGTCGGCCGATTCGACCAGATTGATCCGACGCAGCCATTCCTCGGCGAGTCCCAAGGCCTCGTTCTCGGCATCCCGATAACGGGCAAGGCCGAGGAGGCCGGCGATCGAGAAGGCCGAAGCGCGCATCAGCATGTTGTGCTGAGCGACCATCAGGTTTTCGAGCACCGACATCTGCGGGAACAGGCGGATATTCTGAAAGGTACGGGCGACACCGGCGCGGGCGATGCGAAAGCCGTCGAGCCGTTCGAGGAGATGGCGTTCGCCGTCGTGCCCCTTGAGGGTCAGACGCCCGACCGTCGGCTTGTAGAAGCCCGTGAGGCAGTTGAAGACGGTGGTCTTTCCCGCACCGTTGGGCCCGATGATCGCGGTGATTTCGCGGTCCCGCGCCGAGAACGACAGGTCGTCGATGGCGACGAGCCCGCCGAAACGCATCGTCAGATGCTCAACGTCGAGAAGGGCGTCCGTCATCCCGCCCCCTTGCCGCGGGGAGCCAGCCGCACCGTCGGTTCGCGATGGCTGAGAAGACCGCGCGGCCGCCATGTCATGATCAGCACCATCGCCCCGCCGAACACCAGCATGCGGAACTCGGCGAACTCCCGTGCGATCTCCGGCAGGACGATCAGCGCGATACCGGCGAGGACGACGCCGGTCTGACTGCCCATGCCGCCCAGCACGACGATCGCCAGGATGATCGCCGACTCGATGAAGACGAAGCTCTCGGGGCTGATGAAGCCCTGTCGGGTGGCGAAGAACGACCCGGCAAAACCGCCGAACATGGCCCCCAGCGCGAAAGCCGAAAGCTTGATGTTGGTCGGATTCAGACCGAGCGCACGGCAAGCGATCTCGTCCTCCCGCAGCGCCTCCCAAGCCCGGCCGATGGGGAGCTTGCGAATGCGGAGAACGAACAGATTGGTGATCAGGGCCAGAATGAGAATCAGGTAGTAGAGAAAGATGACCCGGTGCTCACCGGAATAGTCGATGCCGAAAAATTCATGGAACGGCACCTCGCCCTCGTCCGGACGGCGTGTGAACGGCAAGCCGAAAAAGGACGGCCGCGGGATGCTCGAAATGCCGTTCGGTCCACCGGTGAAGGCGACCCAGTTCAGCAGAATGATGCGGATGATCTCCCCGAAACCCAGGGTGACGATGGCGAGATAATCGCCGCGCAGCCTGAGCACCGGATAGCCCAGGAGAATGCCGAAAAAGGCAGCCATGGTGCCGGCCACCGGCAGGCAGACCCAGAACGACCAGCCATAGGTCGTCCCGAGAAGAGCGTAGGTGTAGGCGCCGACGGCGTAGAAGGCGACGTAGCCGAGGTCGAGAAGCCCGGCGAGACCGACGACGATGTTCAGGCCCCACGCCAGCATGATGTAGATGAGAACCGTCGTGCCGAGATCGACGATATAGCGGTCCGAGAACGGCAGGAACGGCAAGGCGACGGCCGCGATCAGGGCGGCGACGGCCGCATAGGGCAGATAGGCCGCAAACCGTTGCCGCCCGCGCTCGGCGACGCCCGACGACAGTCGCGTCGCCGGCCTGACGGCTCGCAGCACGGCCAGGAGCAACCGGCCCACGAATACGGCAACGACACCGATCGCCACCCAGCTCCACCGGGTTTCGACGACCATCGCCCCTTGGTCGCCTGCGGTGAGATGCAGTCCGGCCAGCGGCAACGCCAGAAGAAAAGCCACGAACGCGGCGAGGGCGGCTTCCTTGAGAACTTGGGGGAGGTCGAAGCGGGAGACGCCCGCCTTCACTGCCACCGCTTCCGCCATCAGACCTTTTCGACCTCCGGGCTGCCGAGCAGACCGGTCGGGCGGAAGAGGAGCACCAGGATCAGGATTCCGAAGGCGGCAACGTCCTTGTATTCCACCGAGAAGTAACCCGACCAGAATGCCTCGACGAGCCCCAGGACGATGCCACCGAGCATGGCGCCCGGAAGCGAGCCGATGCCACCGAGCACGGCTGCGGTGAACGCCTTCAGACCGGCGATGAAGCCCATGAAGAAATCGACCACGCCGTAATACATCGCCACCATCACGCCCGCGACGGCAGCGAGCGCCGCGCCCAGCACGAAGGGGATGGCGATCGTCCGGTCGACGTCGATGCCGAGAAGCGTCGCCATCGTCCGATCCTGCTGGCAGGCGCGCTGCGCCCGGCCGAGCGCGGTGCGGCCGATGACCGCGGCGAAGCCCACCATCAGAACCAGGGTGAGCACGATGATGAAGATCTGCACATAGCTCAGGCGAACGACGAAGCCTTCCGACTCGAGCAGGGTCAGACCGCCGGTGACCACCGGCTGCAGCGGCTTGACCCGCGCGCCCTGCAGAAGCTGCACATAGTTCTGCAGGAAGATCGACATGCCGATCGCGGAGATCAGCGCCGCCAAGCGGAACGACCCCCGGAGCGGCCGATAGGCGATCCGCTCCAGCGTCCAGCCATAGGCGGCAGTGAACGCCATGGAGGCGAGCAAGACCACCAGCAAGGCCAACGGCACGAAACCCAAGCCCGCCATCTCCAGCAGCGTGAAGCCGATGACGGCGATGAACGCGCCGATCATGTAGATCTCGCCATGAGCGAAATTGATCATCCCGATGATCCCGTAGACCATCGTGTAGCCAATGGCGATCAGCCCGTAGATGCTGCCGAGCGTCAGGCCATTGATGAGCTGCTGGATGAAGTAGTCCATGAACCCCGTTCGCCCCCCGCGCCCCTAAAGGGTTAACGGCTGGCCCTTCCTGCGGCAAGGCCGTATTGCCGTTGCATGACGGTCGAAATCAACCATGCAAGGCCTGGACCGGCCAAGCGCCCCCTCATGCCAGCGGTGCGCCGACCCGGGCGCAACGACGACGATCGACCGTCACCGAACGCCATCAACGTCGTTGGCTGCCGGCAGGCGAATCACCGCCATATCGCTTCGCCATCACGTAACGGAGCTTGTTCAGCGCGACCTGCTCGAGTCGTGCCTGAAGGGTGTGGACTGAACCGACGATCGTCACTTCGGTCAACGTCGCCGGGTGAACGGCGGTGACCCTGACGGACTCGCCTACCCGATGGAACGCGAAGATGACCTCGCCGTCGTTGATGTCACCGGAGCCGATGGCCATTGCATCAGGCCCTCCGGGAGCGATCAGGCAGCCAGGCTGATGTTGAGACGCCCCCAGATCTGCCGCAGCGAATCGACGAGATGATCCATCATCGTATCGTCATGCAGCGGCGTCGGCGTGAAACGCAGACGCTCGGTTCCGCGAGGCACGGTGGGATAGTTGATCGGCTGGACATAGATACCGAAATCGCGAAGCAGGAAGTCGCTCGCCCGCTTGCACAGCACCGGATCGCCGACCAGAACCGGCACGATATGACTGGCCGACGGCATCACCGGCAGCCCTGTTTCCGTCAGCCGCCGTTTGAGCGTCGCGGCGCGCTCCTGATGGCGATCCCGCTCCGCCTGACTTGCTTTCAGATGGCGAACGGCGGCCAATGCTCCGGCGGCGATGGCCGGCGGCAGAGAGGTGGTGAAGATGAAGCCCGACGCATAGCTGCGGACCACGTCTATCAGGGCTTCGGACCCCGTGATGTAGCCGCCCATCACTCCGAACGCCTTACCCAGCGTCCCTTCGATGATGTCGATCCGGTCCATCAGACCTTCCCGCTCGGCAACACCGCCACCACGGGGGCCATACATGCCGACGGCATGGACTTCGTCGAGATAGGTCAGCGCACCGTATTTCTCGGCGACATCCAGGATCTCTTCGATCGGCGCGATGTCGCCGTCCATCGAATAGACCGACTCGAAAGCGATGATTTTCGCCGCCGAGGGATCCGTCTCCGCCAACTGGCGGGCAAGATGCTCAGGATCGTTGTGCCGGAAGATCTTTTTCGCCGCCTTGCTGTGGCGGATGCCCTGGATCATCGACGCATGATTCATCGCGTCTGAGAAGACCACACAGCCGGGCAGGAGCGAGGCGAGCGTACTCAGCGTCGCATCGTTCGAAATATAGCCGGAAGTGAAAACGAGCGCCGCAGCCTTGCCGTGAAGATCGGCGAGCTCCTGCTCCAGCCTCACGTGATAGTGCGTCGTGCCCGAAATATTGCGGGTGCCGCCCGACCCGGCGCCGACCCGATCCACCGCATCGATCATGGCGCTCATGACCTTGGGGTGCTGGCCCATGCCCAAATAATCGTTGCTGCACCAGACGATGACGTCCTGCGTCGTCCCGTCGTGGTGGTAGGTGGCGCGCGGAAACTGCCCCTGGTGACGTTCGAGGTCGGCGAAAATCCGGTAGCGCCCTTCCGCTTTAAGAGCACCGATCGCCTCGACAAAGAACTTTTCGTAATCCATGGCTGGCCAGCTTAGCGAATTGTCCGCGGTATCGCAAAAATCGACCCACCGGTAAAGGCTGATGTCGATTCCCGCATCTGAGTGTTGCGAAAGCGGATATTGCGATCGGGTATCATTCGCAGATCGCTGGTTCCCCGCCGTCGCCCCGTTCCTTTGGGCGAATAGTTCAGAACATGGTCATTTTGACCGCGCATGCCCGCTCCGGGCAATCGAATACTGCATGCCCGACAGAGGACGCACCCTCGACTTTCGTGGCGTTGACTTCATCGGCGCCGAGCCGCCCCGACTGCCGGTCGACTGCCAAAGGTCTGAAGACAGCCCAAACGCCCCACCGTTCCTCCAGCCATCTCCGCCTCGTTCGTTCTGCGCCATCTCTAATCGCTTCCGACTGGAGGCGCATTGATCGAGATCAGCGACCCAACCCGTTACCGCAGGTCGGTCCGCCTTTGATTTGGCAAACAACCGCCAATATGGGGCATCGGCCCCCGAATGGAACCTTCGGCCATCCATAAAAGGGCGGTCTGTATTCCATGTCACAGGCCGCACCGGACAAACCGGTGCGGCCTGGACACAGTCTATCAGCCCCGAGGGCTCGGGACTAATCCTCCTTGAGATATCCGAGACGGCGCCACTGCGCGTAGCGATCCCGGAAGGCCTGAAGCGATTCCCAGACGCGGGCGAAGTCCTCGTCCTTCGCGGCTTCCTCGGCGGCAACCTCCTGCCAGCCATTGCGCAGGGCGTCGAGGATCTCCGGCGGCCACTCGTGGAACACCACGCCGTGCTCCTTGAGCTTCTCGAGCGCGTCGGCCTGCGACGCCTCGCTGAGCGCCGTGCCATAGGTGTAGTTGGCATCGCACGCCGCCTTGATCTGGGCCTGCTGGACGTCGGTGAGGGCGTTCCAGCGATCCATGTTGATCAGCAGTTCGAACAAGCTGGTCGGCTGATGCCAGCCCGGGAAGTAGTAGTGCTTGGCGATCTGGTAGAAGCCCTGATTGAGGTCGATCGCGGGCATCGAGTACTCGGTGGCGTCGATGGTGCCGAGCTCCAGCGCCGGGAAGATATCGCCGCCGGCCAGAAGCTGGGTCGAGACGCCGAGCTTCTCCATCACCCGCGCGCCGAGGCCGAAGAACCGCATCTTGAGGCCCTTGAGGTCGTCGATGCTGTTGATCGGCTCACGGAACCAGCCCGAACCTTCAGGCGAATGCAGACCGCAATGCAGACCGTAAATGTTGTGGCGGGCGTAGATCTCCTGGAACATCTCCTCGCCGCCACCCTGGTACAGCCAAGCGAGATATTCCTTCACCTCGGGCCCGAACGGCACTGCGGTGTAGAACTGCGCGGCGGGAATCTTGCCAGCCCAGTAGCCCGAGGTCGACCAACCGGCGTCGACCGAGCCGGCCGAGACCGCGTCGAACACCTCGAGGGCCGGAACCAGGGCGCCGGGCTCGAAGAACTGAATCTTGATATTGCCGTTCGAAATCTTGTCGAGGGTGTCGATGAGGTGGAGCCCTTCTTCACCCTGAATCGGCCATTGGCTTCCGAACGTGCTGGCCATGCGCCAGCGGACGCTCGCCTGACTGGCCGCAGCCGGCGCCTCGCTTTCCCCGCCCGTGGACTCGGCCACGGTCGCCGGCCCACCAAGACCGATGTCGCCCGCATCGATGATGAACCAACCGACGATCAGGCCGGCGATGGCGCCGAGAACCAGACCGATGAAGACCTTCATGAAATATCCCTCCCTCGGGGTCGACACTCCCTGGTCAACCCGCACGACTTGTAAAGCGGCGACAGGGTAACCGCTGAGTTAATTCGAGAAAAGCCTGTCGGGGGCGTCGCCTCTCCAGCTATCTGATAGGTTGCCGTCTGCGACCGTCACGGGCGGCTGTCCTCTTCACCACGGCCAGGAAACACCGTATGAGCCTGACACTGTACGAGCTGCATGGACGCGACGCGTTCCGTTTCAGCCCCTTCTGCTGGCGCGTCCTGATGGCGCTCGCGCATAAGGGCCTGACGGCCGAACGGATCCCGATGAAGTTCAGCGACCGAAGCCCGATCGCTTTCAGCGAGCAGGAAAAGGTGCCGGTGCTGGTCGACGACGATCACTGGGTGAACGACTCGTGGGCGATCGCCTGCTACCTGGAAGACGCCTATCCGGACGCGCCGAGCCTGCTCGACGGTCCCATGAGCCGCGCACAGACCCGGCTGATCGGTCATATGGTCGACCGGACCGTCCATCCCGCCCTCGCCCGGGTCATCATTCATGACGTCTGGGAACACACCCATCCCGACGACCGGGCCTGGTTCAAGGAATCGCGCGAGAAGCGCTTCGGCGCGACGCTCGAGTCGCTCCATGCCGATCGCGACTCCCATATCGACCACTGGCGCAGGGCCCTCGCGCCGTTCCGCGCAACGCTCGAAGAGCAGCCCTATCTTTGCGGCGACTCGCCGGCCTATGCCGACTACACGTTGTTCGGAGCGTTGCAGTGGGCGCGATGCTCGAGCCCGCTTCCTCTGATCGCCGCCGACGATCCGGTCCACGTCTGGCGCAACAAGCTTCTCGCCCTCTTCGACGGCTTCGCGGGCCGCGCCCCGGGCTACGAGTACTGAGCCTGCCGAGGTCCGGCCTTCACATCGCCGAATAGCCGCCGTCGACAGGGATCGTGACGCCGGTAAGGTAAGCCGCGTCCGGAGAGCACAGGAAGACAGCCGTGCCGCCCATGTCGGCCGGCGTGCCCCAGCGCTTCATCGGCAGGCGCGCCATGATCTTCGGCCCCCGGTCCGGGTCTTCCAAGGCCGGCCGGGCGAGCTTCGTGTCGATCCAGCCGGGGGCGATGGCGTTGATACGGACGTGGTGCTCGGCCCAGGCAACGGCGAGCGAGCGCGTCAGGCTGACGATGGCCGTCTTGCTGGCGCCGTAGGCCGGTGCATGCGGCGCGGCAAAATAGCTCATCATCGAGGCGATGTTCACGACCGCGCCGCGCCGCATGGCGAGCTTGGGCAGGCAGGCGTGGCACATCCTGAGCGTGCCCGTGAGGTTGATGTCCATCACGTGCTGGAACTTGGCGATCTCGTACTCGCCACCCGCCCGGACGATAGTGCCGGCCGAATTGACCAGGAAATCGAGGTCGCCGAAGTCTTCGAGCAGAGTGTCGATCGCCTTGTCGTCGGCGACATCCAGACGGACCGCTTCCAGCTCGCCATAGGGTGTTTTGGTCTCGCAGGCGGCGAGAGACTCCTCGCTCCGCGCCGTGATCGTCACCTCGGCACCCGCTTCGGCCAGCGCGACGGCAATGCCGTAGCCGATGCCGCTCGCGCCGCCGGTGACCAGCGCGCGCTTACCCGAAAAATCGATGACGTGGGCCATGTTCCCCTCCCTTGTTGGCGGCGCCAGCCTAGCCCGGAATGCGCCTGCGCTCCATCCGGGCGACGCCAACCAACCAGACGGGGATCAGACCTTGTTGACCGGCGACGGTACGGCCTCGCCGAGAAGGGCCGCCTTGAGGTTCTTCGCCGCCAGCCGGACCATGCCGGCCCTGGTGCCCGACGAGGCGCTGCCGATATGCGGGGTCAGCACGACGTTGTCGAGCTTCGGCAGTTCGTCGCTGAACTTGGGCTCGAACTCGAAAACGTCGAGCGCCGCACCGGCGATCCGCTTCGCTTTCAGCGCGTCGACCAGCGCCGCCTCCTCGACCACGGGTCCGCGGCTGATGTTGACGAGATAGGCGTCCTCGCGCATCAGCCCCAGTTCGCGTGCCGTGATCAGATGCTTGGTCTCGGGCGTCAGCGGCGTCAGGAGAACGATGAAGCGTGCCTTCTTAAGAAGGTCGTCGAGCGACGCCCAGGTCGCGCCGAGTTCCTTCTCCGTCGCCGCGTCCAGGCGAGTCCGCTTGTGGTAGAGGATATCGAGCCCGAACCCCTTGGCGCGGCGGGCCAGCGCCTGACCGATCCGGCCCATGCCGACGATACCGAACGTTTCACCGGTAATGTCGGCGCCCCAGAACAGCGGGAACGGATTGCCCTGGAACTTGCCGGCACGGGTGTAGCGGTCGGCCTCCACGACACGGCGGGCGACGGCCAACGTCAGCGCCATCGACATATCCGCAACCGCCTCGGTCAGCACGTCAGGGGTATTGGTGATCTGGATACCGTGCTTCGTCGCCGCCTCGACGTCGATGTTGTCGACGCCGACGGCGACGTTCGCCACCACCTGCAACTTGCCGGCATGCTCGGCCAGCATCTCCGCATCGACGCGGTTCTGCTGGACCAGAATGCCGTCCTTGCCGGCGACATGGCGATTGAAGGTCTCGCGATCCAGCGAGCCGGTCTCGAAGATGTTCACCTGATCGACGTCGAAATGCTCTTTCAGATCGGCGAGCACGTCGTCAGGCGCCCAGCTGTGCAGGAACACGGACTTCTTCATCACCAGTCCTCTCAGGCCAGAGTCTCGGGAAGGGCGAGGCCGTAGTGTTCGGCCAGGGTCTTGAACGAGCCCCAGGTGGTGAGGTCGACCGGCACCCCGTTGGCGCGGCGCTCGGCCGCATAGGCGATCTCGGGATCGCCCGGCGCCATGACCGACTTGCCGGGATGGGCCGGCTGCGATCGCAGATCGTCGAGGAATGCCTGCATGGCCGCGTAATAGAGTGGCATCGGCATGAACTTCGACGGATCGATGAAGATGAAGAAGTGCCCGACCGGAATCCGCTCGCTGAACGGGTGGGCGAGATAGCCCGGCACCTTGTTGCCGTGCGGCATGCCGGCGAAGGCCGAGCTGAGGATGTCGATCACCGCCGCCAGCGCAGCGCCCTTGTAGCCATAGTCGGTGCCGCCGAGCGGCAGGAGATAGGCCGCGGCTTCGGCGTCCGTCGTCATGTCGCCGTTCGCGTCGACCGCCACCCCCGGCGGAAGCGACTCGCCCAGCACCCGGCGCAGCAGCACCCGATTGAACGGAATCGAGCTGGTGGCCATGTCGAGCAGCAGCGGTTCGGCATCGGCGACCGGCGTCGCGAAGGTCAGCGGGTTGGTGCTGTAGAACGGCTTGACACCGTCATGAGGCACGACGAAGGGGTCGGCATGAGCACCACCGATCGCGGCGATCCCCTGTAACGCCGCCGCCCGCGCATAGCACCCGGCCGCCCCGAAATGGGACGAGTTCTTGACCGTGATCATCGCGCAGCCGGTCTCGCGCGCCAGCTCGACCCCGTGCTCGACCGCGCGGTAGCTCGCGAGATGGCCGAAGCCGTGATCGGCATCGATGCTTCCGGCCGATGGCGCCAAGCGTTCGAAGCGGACATTGGGGCGCTGGGTAATGCGCCCTTCGTTCACCGCCTGGCAATAGCGCGGCACCAGCCGCACGCCATGCGTGTCGACACCGCGTGCGGATGCGTCGACGACGGCACGCGCCGTCGCCTCCGCGGAAGGCTCGTCCGCCCCGGAAGCCCGCAGCAAGCCCTCGACGAGGGCATGGAGCGGCGTTTCCTGGACGCGGACGACCTTTTCTCCCTCCATGGGCACGGAGATCTGCCTCCGCGCCTGCTCAGCGGCCGCTGTAGGCGACGACCTTCTGGTGCATCTCGCCGAGCCCGTCGATGCCGAGGCGCATCTCGTCGCCGGGCTTCAGGTACAGCGGCGGCTTGTGCCCCAGGCCGACGCCTTCCGGCGTACCCGTGCTGATGACGTCACCGGGCTCCAGAACGCAGTACTGGCTCAGGTCGCTGACGATCTGGGCGACGCTGAACACCATGTCGCCGGTCGTGCTGTTCTGCTTCATATCGCCGTTCAGCGACATCCAGATCTTGAGCTTCTGCGGGTCGGCGATCTCGTCCCGCGTCACCAGCCACGGACCCAGCGGGCCGAAGCTCTCGGCGCTCTTGCCCTTCACGAACTGGCCGCCGCGGTTGATCTGGAACTCGCGCTCGGAAACGTCGTTGCAGATCGAATAGCCGGCGACGTAGTCCAGCGCCTCGGCCTCGCTGACATACTGGCAGCGGCGTCCGATATAGACCGCCAGCTCAACCTCCCAGTCGGCCTTCTCGGCGTTCTTCGGAATGATGACGTCATCGTTCGGGCCGCTCAGCGCGCTCAGGATCTTGTTGAAGACCAGCGGCGCCTTGGGGAGTTCGAGGCCGGACTCCGCAGCGTGCTTGGCGTAGTTGAGGCCGATGCAGATGAAGTTCTTGATACCGTTGACCGGCGTGCCCAGACGCGGATTGCCGGAGACTTCCGGCAGCGAGGTCGGGTCGATCGCGCGGAGCTTGTCGAGTTCGGCCGGCGCAAGGCCGGCCGGGGTGATGTCGCCCAGCTTGCCGCTCAGATCGCGAATCTTGCCGGCCGCATCCAGCATGCCCGGCTTCTCACTGCCCTTGGGTCCGTAGCGAAGCAGTTTCATGACGTGAAGTCCCCTCCCTGGTTACGCGTATCGAATAAAACGTTTCCCTACTCGCGCTCTCGAACCCCGGGGAGGAGATCGTCGGGTCGAGCCCGACGATGACAAGGCAGGGATCCATCCCGTCTCCCCTGTCATCCTCGGGCTTTACCCGAGGATCCCGGCCCGAACCGAGCCGCTCTGTAACGCCGAATCTTTCCTAAAGCGTCAAGCCTCCGTCGACCACCAGCGTCTGGCCGGTCATGAACGACGCCTCGTCCGACGCCAGATAGACGGCGGCCTCGGCGATTTCCTCCGCCGTGCCGAGGCGACCCATCGGCTGGCGGGCGATGAACATGCGCCGCGCCTCCTCGGCGTCCTCGAAGGCGTTGATCCGGTCCTGAAGCGACGGTGTGTCGACGGTGCCGGGGCAGATCGCGTTGCAGCGGATGCCCTGGCCGATGTAGTCCATCGCCACCGATTTGGTGAGACCGATCACCGCCGCCTTGCTGGCGGAATAAGCGGCGCGGTTCTTGACCCCTTTCAGCGACGACGCGACGGAGGCGATGTTGACGATCGCTCCTGAGCGTTTGCGGACCATGTCCGGCAGGAAGGCACGGGTCACCAGCATCATCGCGCGGACGTTGAGCTCGAACGAGCGGTCCCAGTCCTCGAGCTCGCAATCGAGCAGGGCCCCGTCGGCCACGTAGCCGGCGCAGTTGAACAGAATGTCCACCGGCCCGGTGTGGGCCGCGACCGCCGAGACGGCGGCGACGTCGGTGACGTCGAGGCGCATCGTCTCGATGCGCTCGCCGGCGATGTCCTTAACCTTGTCGGCGTTGATGTCGGTCGCCCAGACTTTGGCGCCCTCCCGCGCAAACGCCAGCGCCGTCGCCCGCCCGATGCCCTGGGCGGCGGCCGTCACCATCGCCGTCTTTCCTTCGAGTCTCATGACGTCAGATAGTCCTCGCGGATGGGGCTGAATACGTCGACCTCGACCACGTCGCCCACTGCGCGGCCGCCATGAAATTCTCCGGACGGTACGTGGCAGACGCAGCCTGGACCGAGGTCGAAGGTGCCCTTGTCCGTCTCCATGCGGAACGTGCCTTCCAGGATGAAGGCGAACTGTTCGTGCGGATGGTTGTGACGCGGGAATATCGTGCCGTCGGCGATGTGGTACTTCACCAGCATCACCTTGTCGCCAGCGATGATCTGGCGCCGAACCCCCGCCATGGGCTCGTCTTCCGGGACCTTGTCCCAGTCATAGGCCTTCGGATCGAGCATGCGCGCCCTCCCTGATCCTTTTTGAAACCTTCTTAGCGCCGGTGGCGAGACAATAGCGGGGCCCCGCGCGCATGGGCAAGCGTGTTGCTGGAGCATCCGCCATGTCCGGCACGGGTGTCGCCCAAACGAGCGATCCGTCAAAACCCGCAGCACTGCTTTGCCGAGGATGAGGCTTGCATCGTTGCGGCAACAAGACGATTTTGTGCCCCTCACAGCACACGCCTTTGACGAAGAGACCGGCTATGTCCAGCGATGCCAAAATGACCGTCCGCCTTCACGACGCCGACAACGTCGTCACCGCCAAGACGACGATCCCGCGGGGGACGAAGCTCGCCGACGAAGGCGTCGAGACGGCGTCGGAAATTCCCGTCGGCCACAAGGTCGCCACCAAGGCGATCCCGACCGGCGAACCGGTCCGCAAGTACAACCAGATCATCGGTTTCGCCAGCACCGACATCGCCCCCGGCGAGCATGTCCACACCCAGAACGTCGAGATGCGGACCTTCGACCGCGACTACGCCTTCGGCGCCGACGCGAAGCCCGTGGAGATGGTGCCCGAGGCCGAGCGAGCGACCTTCATGGGTTACGTTCGCGAGGATGGCCGGGTCGGAACGCGGAACTATATCGGCGTACTCACCTCGGTGAACTGCTCGGCAACCGTCGCCCGTCTCATCGCCGACGCCTTCAAGGGCGACGCTCTCGCCGACTATCCGAACGTCGACGGCGTCGTCGCGCTCACCCACGGCACCGGCTGCGGCATGGCCGGATACGGCGAAGGCTGGGAGATGCTGCAGGCGACCCTCGCCGGCTACGCCCGCCATCCGAATTTCGCCGGCTTCCTGATGGTCGGTCTGGGCTGCGAGGTGAATCAGGTCTCCGGCATGGCCGAGCGCAACGACTGGAAGCTGGGCGAGACGGCTCACGTCATGACCATCCAGGAGACCGGCGGCACCGCCAAGACCGTCAACGAGGGTGTGGCCCGCATCAAGGAGATGCTGCCCAAGGCGAACGAGGCGAAGCGCTCGGAGGTGCCGGCGAGCCACTTGATCCTCGGCCTCGAATGCGGCGGCTCCGACGCCTATTCGGGCATCACCGCCAACCCGGCGTTGGGTGCGGCGGCCGATCTTCTGGTCCGTCACGGCGGCACCGCGACGCTCGCCGAAACGCCGGAGGTCTATGGGGCCGAGCACCTGCTCACCCGCCGCGCGGTCAGCCGCGAAGTCGGCGAGAAGCTGGTCGGCTTCATCAAGTGGTGGGAGGACTACACCGCCAAGACCGGTGCGGAGATGAACAACAACCCATCGCCCGGCAACAAGGCCGGCGGGCTGACCACCATTCTCGAGAAGTCGCTGGGCGCGGTGGCCAAGGGCGGCACGCTGAACATGGTCGACGTCTACCAGTACGCCGAGCCGATCGCCGCCAAGGGCTTCACCTTCATGAATACCCCCGGCTACGACGTCACCTCGGTGACCGGCATGGTGGCCGGCGGCGCCAACGTGGTCTGCTTCACCACCGGGCGCGGCTCGGTTTTCGGCTGCAAGCCCGCCCCGTCGATCAAGCTCGCCACCAACACGGCGATGTACAACCGCATGTCCGACGACATGGACGTGAACTGCGGCCTGATCATCGACGGCGAGGCGACGGTGCAGGAGATGGGCGAGCGCATCTTCCGCTACATCCTCGACGTCGCCTCCGGCATGCCGAGCAAGAGCGAGGCGCTGGGCTTCGGCGACGACGAGTTCGTGCCCTGGCAGATCGGCGCCGTGATGTGACATGCGGCCCGATCCCGGCCGGGATCGGGCAATGTCCGGCCTTTGCCGTCATACCGCCTGCGCATCCGGCCGTCGTCATACCGACTCGGCGGCCGGAAGACGGTAACTACGGCGCGCCACCTCGCTGCCGGTACCGTTCGGTGACTTACCGCGCTTGCCGTTCCGCACTCACCCCAACTATCCTCGCAACGAGGATGGCTGCGGAGACCGCGAGCATGCTTTCATTGACGACTTTGCAATAGTCATGTGCCACGGTCGTGACCGCTGTTGCCCTCGGCTCCGTACACAAGCCGTGTGGAGTAGCGCTAGGGACTCGGTTCGTCACGACCGGACGAAATTCACGGCATGAATACATACCGTTTCAACTACTTGAAGGTCCTGGTCGTCGACGACAACCGCAACATGACCTCCCTGGTGTCGGAGCTGTTGCATGCCCTGGGCGTCGGCGACACCGTAACGGCGCCGAACGGCGAGGACGCGATCGAGAAAATGATCGAAAATTCGAGCAATCCGTTCGACATCGTGATTGCCGATCTCAATATGGAACCTATCAGTGGCGCGGAGTTGCTGAAATGGATTCGCCGGGATGACGCTTCGCCGAACCGCTTCGTCCCTTTCATCCTGCTGACCGGGCACACCGAGTTGCAGAAAATCACCACGATGCGCGATCTCGGTGTTACGGAAGTCTTGGCGAAGCCGATTTCTGTCTCTAGCCTGTCCAATCGATTGTTGAGCGTCATCGACCGGCCGCGTCGATTCGTGGAATCGTCGGATTATTTCGGTCCAGACCGCCGTCGCCGAAGCCTTCCTTTTCCCGGACCCGAGCGGCGCCGCAGCGCCGAGAACAGTGCAGCCAAGCGATGAACGACAAGACCCGCTTTATCAATCCGCCCAACATGCTGAAGCAGAAGGTCGGCGCCCGTCCCGGCGCCAGTGCCGGGCAGATCGACCCGGAAGCCCTGCTTCGCGCCCAGGCCGTCATCGATTCGAAGGCGCAGGAATATCCGGAATGGGCGTCGCAGGAGATCGACAAGCTGTACGTTGCCTACCAGGAATGCGTGAACAAGGGGGGCGGCGCCGCGAATCTCGATAAGATCGCGGGTCTGGTGCACGACATCCGCGGCGAAGGCACGACCTACGGCTATCCGCTCATCACCAAGATCGGCACGTCGCTCTACGACTTCACCCAGGCGATCGGCGGCGCCGATTCGGCTCAGCTCGACGTGGTGAAGGCGCATATCGACGCGCTCAAGGTCATTGTCATGCAGCGCATGGACGGTGACGGCGGCCAGGCCGGTGCCGAGCTTCTGAACATGCTGCGGCTGGCGGTGAACAAGTTCGTGGCCGCCGAGCACGAAAAGAAGTAGCTAGTCGCGAGATGGGGGCGGGCACGCCCCGTCCCGAACCCGCAAGGTAGCGATGTCCCATTCAACGGCGCCCATGGACGCGATCCGCGGTCCGGTCCGGCGCGTCATTCACGACCTCCAGCCGTCCAAGATCCGCGAAGTCGCCCATGCCGGCATGGGCGATCCCGACGTGATTCCTCTGTGGTTCGGCGAGCCCGACCAGCCGACCCCGGCCTTCATCAACGAGGCCGCGACCCGCGCCATGGCCGAGGGGCACACCTTCTATACCCCGAATCGCGGCGTGCCGGCGCTGATCCAGGCGATCGCCCGCTACATGACCGGGCTCTACGATCGTCCGATCGACGAAGACCGCATCATCGTCACCTCGGCGGGGATGAACGGCATCATGATGGTGTCGGAAGCGATCGTCGATCCGGGCGACAACGTCGTCGTGCTGGGGCCGATCTGGCCCAACGTCTTCCGCACCGTCGAGATCATGGGCGGCGAGACCCGGCTGGTGATTCTCGACCTCGAGGACGGCCGCTGGTCGCTCGACCTCGACCGCCTGTTCGACGCCTGCGACGACCGCACCCGCGCCCTCTACATCAACACCCCCAACAATCCCACCGGCTGGATGATGTCGGCCGAGGAGCAGCGGGCGGTACTGGAGTTCGCGCGCAAGCGCGGCATCTGGGTGGTCGCCGACGAGGTCTATGCGCGGATGGTCTACGACCGGCCGCACGCGCCCTCCTTCATCGAGATCGCCGACCCGGAAGACCTGGTGATCGTCGTCAACAGCTTCTCGAAATCGTGGCTGATGACCGGCTGGCGGCTCGGCTGGCTCACCGGGCCGGCGAGCGTCATGGACGTGTTCGAGAAGCTGAACGAATACAACGTCGCCGCCCCCGCCTCGATGGTCCAATACGGCGGCATCGCCGCGATCACCGAGGGCGAGCCGCTGGTCGCGGCGACGGTGGAACGCTACGGCCGCGCCCGCGACGTGGTGATCCAGCGCCTCGGCGCGATGCGCCGCGTCCATCTGCCGCGGCCGGAAGCCGCCTTCTATGCCTTCTTCTCGGTCGAAGGGATGACCGACAGCCTGGCGTTCGCCAAGAAGGCGCTGGCCGAGACCAAGGTCGGCATGGCGCCCGGCATCGCCTTCGGGCCGGCCGGCGAGGGCTTCCTCCGCATCTGCTACGCCAAGAGCCCCGAGAGCCTGAGCAAAGCCTTCGACCGGCTCGAACCGCTGCTGGATTGACCGCCCGCATCCTCCCCGCGACCGACGACGCCATCGCCGAGGCCGGCCGCCTGCTCGCGGCCGGAGACCTGGTGGCCCTGCCGACCGAGACCGTCTACGGACTCGGCGCCGACGCCACCAACGGCGCGGCGGTCGCGGCGATCTTCGCCGCCAAGAAGCGGCCGCGCTTCAACCCCCTGATAGCCCATGTCGCGACCGTCGCGGCAGCCCGTGCCATCGCCCAACTGGATGACCGGGCGGAGCGTCTGGCCGAGGCGCTATGGCCGGGGCCGCTCACCCTTGTCCTCAAGCGCGCGCCGGACGGTCCGATCGCGGATCTCACCGCCGCCGGGCTGGATACCCTCGCCGTGCGCCTGCCGGCCCATCCCGTCGCCCGCGCGATCATCGAAGCCGCCGGTCGGCCGATCGCCGCGCCGAGCGCCAACCGCTCGGGCAAGGTGAGCCCGACCCGCGCCGAGGACGTCGCCGCGGAGCTTGGGCAGCGGGTGGCGCTGATCGTCGATGCCGGTCCCTGCGCCGTCGGCCTCGAATCGACCATCGTCGATCTTTCCGGCCCGACCGCGCGCCTGCTCCGCCCCGGCGGCACCGACCGCGCCGCGATCGAAATCCTGATCGGCCCGCTCGCCGGCAAGGACGAGGCCCAGGGCATCACCGCGCCGGGCATGATGAAGAGCCACTACGCGCCTGCCCTGCCGGTACGGCTCGACGCCGAAACCGCGGCCACCGACGAGGCCCTGCTCGCCTTCGGCCCCACCGTCCCGCCGGGGGCCGCCGCGACCCTGAACCTGAGCCCGCGCGGCGACTTGGCCCAGGCCGCCGCCAATCTGTTCGTGATGCTCCGCGCCCTCGACCGACCGGACTACAGGTCCATCGCCGTCATGCCGATCCCCGCGACCGGTCTCGGCGAGGCGATCAACGACCGTCTGCAGCGCGCCGCAGCCCCACGTCAGGGGTAACCCTCGAGAGTCCCGTTTTTTGCGGGTCAGCATTGCGTCCTGCGACTGGATTCGTCAGTCTGTTCGTGTGCCGCAGACGATCGGCATGGCCAACGAGAAACTCGAGGGAGAGAACGAACACATGACAACGACATTCGGAATGCGGAGAACCCTGCTCGCATCGGCGATCGCTCTGACCGTCGGCGCGGGCGGTGCGATGGCAGCCAACAACCCGGTCGACGAGGATTGGTGGCCGACCGAATTCGGCGCCGAGGACGAGGCCGGTGCGACCAATTGGATCACGGCGGAGAAGCGGGTCGAAGCAGCCGCCCTGGTGAAACAGGGCAAGGTCGCGACGCTCGGCATGCCCTATCATGCCCGGACGCCTCTGTTCCCCGGCCGCCTGTTCTCGCTGACGATCCCCAGCGGCGGCGGTCCCACCCATGATCTCGCCTGGTCGGGCGACAACTTCCGCCAGACCTTCATGGACGAACTGGTGACCTCGCAGATCGGTCAGGTCGGCACCCAGTTCGACTCGCTCGCCCACCCCATGATCAAGATCCAAGGCGTCGAGGGCTGGGAAGACGGCAACTACTTCTACAACGGCCGCCGGCTGGAAGACGTGGGCTCGCCCTACGGCATCACCATGAACGGGACCGAGAACGTCGGCTCCTTCTTCACCCGCGGCATCCTCATCGACCTGGTGGATCTGAAGGGCGGCAATCTGCCGATCGGCTATCCGATCACCGTCGAGGATTACAAGGCCGCCCTGGAAGCCCAGGGTATCGAAGACGCCGGACAGGGTGACGTCGTCCTGATCCGCACCGGCTGGAACGACCTGTGGCGCGACAACATGGAGAAGTCGCAGGATCAGGCGATGGCCGACAACGCCGAGTTCAATTCCGGCGGACCCGGCGCCTCGCCCGAGCTGTGCGACTATCTGGCCGAGCGCAAGATCGCCATGCTCGGCATGGACAACTGGGGCATCGAACCCTACGACTTCGGCAGCAAGGGCGACTATCCCACCCCCTTCGCCGAGGTCGCGGACTGGGGCCACTGCCACATGAACATGACCGTGCGGCGCGGCATCTACCTGTTCGAGAACCTCGATCTCAAGCAGATCGGCGACGACGACGCCCATGAGTTCCTGTTCTCCTGGGCACCTCTGAAACTCGTCGGGGCCACCGGCTCGCCCGGCAATCCGATCGCGGCCTACTGAGCTAGGCCGAACATGACGGCCGGCAGAGGGGGTCGGCCGTAGTTCGCGGGGCCGGTGGCGACACCGGCCCCGTTGCGTTCCGGGGGGCGGCCCTCCCCGGCGCTGGCATTGCTCCGGCCGCCTCTTCCCGCCATGATTGCGGTCCGCGCCACGCCCAAGGGGGGAAAAGACCAATGAACTATCGCAGTCTCGGCGCCAGCGGGCTCAAGGTGTCGCCGCTCTGCCTCGGCACGATGATCTTCGGCAGCCGCACCGACGAGCCGACGGCCGGACGCATCGTGGGCCAGGCGCGCGACGCCGGCATCAACTTCATCGACACCGCCGACGCCTACAACGCCGGCGAGACCGAGAAGATCGTCGGCCGCATCATCAAGGAAGACCGCGACCGCTGGGTGCTGGCGACCAAGATGGTCAACCCGATGGGCGACGACCCGCACCGCCGCGGCGCCTCGCGGAAATGGGTGATGCAGGCGATCGAGGAGAGCCTCACCCGCCTCGGCACCGACTATGTCGACATCTACTACCTCCACAAGGAGGACCTCTCGACCCCGCTCGACGAAACGGTCCGGGCGCTGGGCGACCTGATCCGCGCCGGCAAGATCCGCTATTTCGGCCTCAGCAACTACCGCGCCTGGCGCCATGCCGAGGTGATCTGGCTATGCCGGGCGCTGGGCGTGCCCAAGCCGGTGGTGAGCTCCCCCTACTACAACGCCATGAACCGCATGCCCGAGGTCGAGATCCTGCCGGCCTGCGGCCATTACGAGATGGGCGTCGTCCCCTACAGCCCGGTCGCGCGCGGCATGCTGACCGGCAAGTACAAGCCGGGCGCCGCCCCCGACCCCGATAGCCGAGCCGGCCTCAAGGACGCGCGGATGATGCAGACCGAGTTCCGCGAGGAATCGATGGTCGCCGCCCAGAAGATCGTCGACCACGCCCGAACCAAGGGCATGACCCCGGTCCAGTTCGCCTGCGCCTGGGTGCTGAAGAACCCGCTCGTCACCGCCACCATCGCCGGCCCCCGCACCGAGGACCAGATGAAGGACTATCTGGGAACGCTGGACGTCACCCTGGACGCCGACGACGAGGCCCTGGTCGACGGTCTGGTCGCGCCCGGCCACCCGAGCACGCCGGGCTACAACGATCCGGCCTATCCGCTGGAGGGGCGGCCTGTCGGCTGACCTGTGGCGTGCCGACCGATCGGACGGAAGTCGCCCGCAAGCTCCGAAAGAACGCCACCGATGCCGAGAAGGTGCTGTGGCGAAGGCTCCGCGAAGCGGCGCCCTCCTGGCGGATCAGACGCCAGCATCCGATCGGCGGCTTCATCGCCGACTTCGCGGTGTCGAGCGTCGGCCTGGTGATCGAGATCGACGGTGGCCAGCATGCCGAGCAGATCGAGGCTGATGCCGCGCGAACGGAGGCGATTGAAGCGGCGGGCTGGAGAGTAATCCGCTTCTGGAACAACGAGGTTCTCGAGAACACGGAAGGCGTTATCGAAACCATCCTACGCGAGTCGACGATCTCCCCTTCTCCTCCCGGGAGGAGAAGGGGCCGGGGGATGAGGAGGGACCGGCGGAACGACTAAGCGCCACTGCGCCGAGCCCGTTCTCAAGAGCCACCCACCGCCCCTCACCCCTCCCCCCGCAAGCGGGCGGAGGGGGACTGAGATGCCAGAGCTAGGCTGACACCGCCGACACCCAGCCCCATGTTGAGTAATTGACACCAACACACACCCACTCATGGCGCGATCACCCAACACCATCCCCGACGATCCATCCCTCCGCGACCTTCTCCTGACGATCGAGGGGCGGCGGGCGCGGGCGCGGCGGCGGTTGTCGGCGGCGGGGTTCGCGGCCGAGACGCGGGAAGCGCCCCAAGCCCGGCCGCAACGGGCGGTCACGAAGATTGCGCCGTCCGGTCCCGGCACGATGCTGGACATCCATCACGTGGCCCGGAACCTCGTCCGCTTCTCGGTCGCGCGGCCGGAGGGGTTCGGTTTCATCGCCGGGCAGTCGGTGCGGGTGGAGATCGACGGGCTGGAGCGGCGCTACACCATCGTCTCGGCACCGCATGAGCCGCATCTCGAATTCTTCGTCGAGCTGGTCCCCGGCGGCCGGATGTTCGAGCGGCTGCGGGCGCTCCGCCCCGGCGGGCGAGTGCGGATCGCGAGCGCCGCCAAGGGTGGGTTCCGGCTGAAGGAGGGCGCCAGGCGGCACCTGATGCTCGCCACAGTGACGGGAGTGAACCCCTATGTCGCCATGCTGCGGGACGCGGTCCATCGCGGGGTCCGGGACCTGGGCTGCATCATCGTCCACGGCGCGAGCCACGCCGACGAGTTCGGCTATCGCAGTGAGCTGGAGACCCTGGCCGCCGAGCGCCCCGACCTCCTGGTCTACATCCCGACCGTCAGCCGGCCCGAGGCGCCGGAGAACGCCGGCTGGGACGGCTCGACCGGACGCGCGGACGCGCTGATCGACCCGGTGCGCGCCGCTTACGGCCTCACCCCCGCCGACACCGTCGCCTATGCCTGCGGCAATCCCGGCATGGTCGACAACGCTCGCCAACACCTCGGCGCGCTGGGCTTCGAAGTGCGGACGGAGAGCTACGGGTAGAGCCCGCTGGACTGACTGTCGGAAAGCCAGCAGCGAAGTAACTATAAGAACTGTAGCCTATTGTCTTCAGCTTAGCATTCCGCGACATCAAGAGCGGAAGCAATTGGCTAACAACCTCAGACATCCCCTCCCGCGTTCTAAGCGGTATCCCGACATTCCTATCGGCGACCAACAACCAGAGCGGGAAACACCCTTCATATTGTTCCGACATGTCCTGACCCTTGAGCCATTCACGTCTTTTTGGTATAATTAAACATAAAATGAGTGGTGTGAAAGTTGCATATCACGCCTGAAGCGCGCATTTTTAAGGCCCGTTGGGAGACACAACATGGGTATAATATTCAAAGCGCCGGCGGTATTAATTTTCCTCATATGCGGCCTCTGGAGTTTAAGTATTTGTTTTAGGATAGTCGAAGACACACTGGGATTTTTAGTTGCTATTTTTTCTTTATTTGTGGCTCCTGCTCTCATCGGAATTGCTCCCTGGTATGCTGGAATTATACAGGGCGATTGGTTTCCTGTAGTTTTGACTTATGGTGGCGGTTTTCTGGCCTATGCGTTGTTTTTTATCGGCGGAATGATTGATGGGAGATAGGGAAGGCGATGGATTTTCAGAAGATCCTTTGATAAGCTGGAGAACTGGAATCGCTATATTTTTGGCTGTTATTGTCTTTTTTGCTTCTGGAGCGATATATATATTTCTATTCAATTTTTTGATTGATGCGTATTCATATTACGATTCGGGGTTTGCAGCAGGGGTCGGTGCCTTTATTTTTCTTACGGTTTCACCCCCTATACTGGCATCGCTGTCGGGAATTTCTGTAGCAAAGACTGTGTTCCCCCGGTCTAACTCGCACGGCCTTTTTTACGCCTTCTCAAGCTTGCTTGTTTTTATGGCAATTTTGAATGTATTTATTTTATTTATTGGCAACGACGATGCGTGGATTGGGTCCGCGATTACGGGCAGCGTAGTCGTAGTTGCATCGATTTTCGCCGTAAGACTTCTCTTTAAACAGTGGGGGGAATAAACTTGCTGTATCAGACGGCTGTCTTGAACCGTGCCTAAATCAACGGCCATCTCCCAGATTGCCGCCCTCGCCACCAGCACCATCGGGAATGTGCTCGACGAGCTCGGCGCCGGCGGATTGATCGTCAACCTGAAGCCGCTGGTCGCCGGCCGGCCGTTCTGCGGCCCGGCGGTGACGGCGCAGGAAACGACCGGCCCATTCGGAAGCTTTGAGCCCGCCGACTTCAAGGTCGGGGCGATCCTCGATGCGGCCGCGCCGGGCGCGGTGCTGGTGATCGCCAATGACGGTGCGCAGGTCTCGACCTGGGGCGGCCTCGCCTCGCTGGCGGCGCAGCGGAAGGGCGTCGCCGGGGCGGTGATCGACGGCGGCGCCCGCGACGTCGAGGAGATCACCGAGCACGGCTTCTCGGTCTACGCCCGCCACCTCGTGCCCACCGGCGGGCGCAAGCGCATCAAAGTCGAGGCGATCGGCGAGCCCGTCACCATCGACGGCGTCCACGTCCACCCCGGCGACATCATCCGCGCCGACGGCACCGGCATCGCTGTGATCCCTGAGGCTTCGGCCGAGGCGGTGCTGAAGATGGCGCAAGAGTTCGACGCCAACGACCGGGTCTCGGCGCGGCTGATCGAGGAAGGCCTGAGCCTCGCCGAGGCGATGCGGCGGTTCGATACGATCTGAGGGCGGCGCCTTTGCCCCCTCCCCGACCCTCCCCCTGAAGGGAGAGGGAGCGGTTTCGTGAGGGCGGGACGCGAACCGTGCCAAGATGCTCGTTCTTACCCCTCTCCCTCCGGGGGAGGGATTGGGAGGGGGACCGGCGGTTCCGGCTGTCTTCCCGCCATCGAGAGAGCCGCAGTCCGGATGACTTCCAGGACCCCCGCGGTGTTGGCGAGGAGGTCGTTGTTCCAGAAGCGGAGGACGCGGTAGCCGCGGGCTTCGAGCCATGCGGTACGGTTGCGGTCCGCGCTTTCTTCATGCTGCCCGCCGTCGAGTTCAATCGCCAGCTTCAGAGACCGGCAGAGGAAATCGACGACGTAGGGGCCGAGAGGAACCTGTCTTCGAAAGTGAAAGCCCTCCAGTTGCCCGCGACGGAGGTGGCGCCAGAGCAGGCGCTCCGCGTCGGTCGACTGCTTGCGGAGATGGCGGGCGAGCGCGACGCCTTTGCCGTGTGATCCGTGCGCGACTTGGGCATCGTCCATTGCGGCATCTCCCCCTCCCCGGCCCTCCCCCAAAGGGAGAGGGGGGAAGACGTGCGCGGTCGTGAGGGCTGGTGTGCTGCCCACCCTATCACATTGCGCGAGGAACGCCGCTACAGCTCGCCCTCTCCCTTCAGGGGGAGGGTTGGGAGGGGGCCGCCGCCCCGCACGGAAATCAGAACGCTTCCGCCGTCATCGGCAGGACCGTCTCCGCATTCGCTTTGACCGGGGCGATCAGGGCCATGGCCGGGGGCACCAGGGCTTCGGCGAAGTAGCGGGCGGTGGCGATCTTCTGCTCGAGGAAGGCGCTGTCCGCCTCGCCCCTCTTCAAGGCCTCGGCGGCCTTGAGGGCCGAGCGAGCCATGATCCAAGCGCCGGCGCCGACCCCCATCATGCGGAGGAAGGGCGTCGCGCCGGCCGCGGCGCGGAGCGGGTCTTCACCGAGCGCGCCCGCCAGCCATTCCGCCGCCTCGCGGAGGGTGCCCGCGGCGTGGACGAGGTGGGTGCGGATCGCCTGCATCGCCGCTCCCGGCTGCTCGGCGAGCTCGGCGGCGGTGGCGTTCATGGTCTCCAGGAACGCCTTCAGGCTGGCCCCCTCGGCCTGGACCAGCTTGCGGCCCACGAGGTCCCAGGCCTGGATGCCGTTGGTGCCCTCGTAGATCATGGTGATGCGGGCGTCGCGGAGATGCTGGGCGATGCCGGTCTCCTCGATATAGCCCATGCCGCCATGGACCTGGAGGGCGGTCGAGGCGATCTCGAAGCCGAGGTCGGTGGACCAGCCCTTGACCACCGGGGTCATCAGTTCGACGAACTGGTGGCGCTCGGCGCGGACGGCGGGATCGGGGTGGTGGTGCGAGAGGTCGAGCGCTTCCGCCGTGACCAGCGCCAAGCCGCGCATCGCCTCGATCTGCGCACGCATGTCGAGCAGCATGCGGCGGACGTCCGGGTGCTCGATGATCGTCACCCGGCCTGCGTCCTTCCGGCCCGGCAACTGGCCCTGGACGCGCTCACGGGCGTAGTCGAGGGCCTGCTGATAGGCGCGTTCGGCGATGGCGATGCCCTGGACGCCGACATTGAGGCGGGCGTTGTTCATCATCGTGAACATGCAGCGGAGGCCCTGGTTCTCCTGGCCGACCAGCCAGCCGATGGCGCCTTCGTCGTCGCCATAGGACATCACCGCGGTCGGGCTCGCCCTGTGGCCGAGCTTGTGCTCCAGCGAGACGACGCGGAGGTCGTTGCGCTCGCCGACGCTGCCGTCGGCCTTGGGCAGGAACTTGGGCACCACGAACAGCGAGATGCCGCGCACCCCCTCCGGCGCGTCGGGCAGGCGCGCAAGGACCAGATGGACGACGTTCTCCGTCATGTTCTGGTCGCCATGGGTGATGAAGATCTTGGTGCCCTTGATGCGGTAGTGGTCGCCCTCCGGTGTCGCCCGCGTCTTCAGCATGCCGAGGTCGGAGCCCGCCTGCGGCTCGGTCAGGTTCATCGTTCCGGACCATTCGCCGGAGATGAGCTTCGGCAGATAGGTCGCCTTCTGGTCGTCGGTGCCGTGGGTCTCCAGGCAGTCGACCGCGCCTTGCGTCAGCATCATGCCGTCAGCGAGCGACATGTTGGCCGACTGCCACATCTCGTTGAGCGCCATGTTGACCGTCCACGGCATCCCCTGCCCGCCCCATTCCGGCGAGAACGGCACCGACGACCAGCCCATCTCGCAGAACTGGCGATAGGCCTCCGGAAAGCCCTCCGGCATGTAGACGACGCCGTTCTCCAGCCGCGCGCCCTGCTTGTCGCCGACCGGGTTCAGGGGCGAGAGCACCCCGTTCGCGAAGCGGCCCGCCTCCTCCAGCACCTGGTCGACGACGTCGGGCGCAGCGGCCTCCCCGAACCCTTCGAGCTTCGCCAGGGCGTCCAGATCGACGAGCTCGCGAAGGACGAAACGCGTGTCGCGGACGGGCGCGGTGTACTCGGTCATGCCGGCGGTCTCCTGGGCATTTGAATGTCGCTTTGCCAGCGTTATAGCGCGTTCGGGCCTGCGACCACAGCCTGCGTGCATGTCACCGTCGTCCCGGCCTTAGTCGGGATTGTCACCCTCGCGATCGACGCGAGGGTCCCCTGTTCAGCGCGGATAGCCCCAGGGGAGATGGTCGCGTCGCGCGCGAGCATGACAGGAGGGGTAAGCACCGGAGCTCCCCGAGCGTCATCACCCGGCTTGGCCGGGTGATCCACGACTTTATCGACCGCAGCCTCAAGTCGTGGATGGCCCGATCAAGTCGGGCCATGACGGTAAGTTGAA
>PBKC01000067.1 GCA_002721365.1 Rhodospirillaceae bacterium
CTCCTTGATGCGGTCATGCCCGCCTGCGCAGGCATGACGAAGAAAAAAGTACCGCCTATCGCGTTCTCCTTCCGTCGTTCCCGCGCAGGCGGGAACCCAGGGAACAGGCGAAGGCTTTGCCGGGCAAGCGCCTTGGCGGGCATGACAGAGAATGAAAGGGCCGCCTACCGCCTGCCGAACAGGCGTTCGATGTCGGCGAGCTTGAGCTCGATCCAGGTCGGGCGGCCGTGGTTGCACTGGCCGGAATAGGGGGTGGCTTCCATCTCGCGGAGAAGGGCGTTCATCTCCTCGGGCGCGAGCTGGCGGCCGGCGCGGACGCTGCCGTGACAGGCCATGGTGCTGCAGACCTCGTCCAGCCGTTCCTTGAGAACGGTCGAATCGCCCAGTTCCGCGAGCTCGTCCGCCAGATCGCGGAGCAACCCTTGCGCGTCGACCTTGCCGAGCAGCGCCGGGACCTCGCGGACCACGACCGCACCGGCGCCGAAATCGTCGATGACGAGGCCGAGCTCTGCAAGCTGGTCCGCGCGGACGAGCAGGCGTTCGCAGTCGCTTTCGGAAAGTTCGACCACCTCGGGGATCAGCAGCATCTGGCGGCGGACGCCGTTTTCGGCCAGCGCCGCCTTCATCCGTTCGTAGACCAGCCGCTCATGCGCCGCATGCTGATCGACGATGACGATCCCGTCAGGGGTCTGGGCGACCACATAGGTGCCGTGGAGCTGGGCGCAGGCGGCGCCGAGCGGATGGTCGGCGGCAGTCGCTTCCGGTGCCGCCTCTGCCTGTCTGGGGCGTGCGGCCGGTCCTGTATCGGGCGCGCGGCTGTAGTCCAAGGGGGCCTGGTAGTCGGCGAAGTCCTCGGCCATGCCGGGCTGGTGCGGCGGGGTCCAGCGGGGTGTCGCCGGCCGGTGCTGGTGGAACAGGCCGGGCGCGGGCGGTTCCGGCCGAGCCGAGCCGAGCGCGGCGTGGGCGACCGTCGTCGCCGCGCGGTGGCCGGCCTCGCCGAGGGCATGGCGGATGGCGCTGACGATCAGGCCGCGGACGAGGCCGGAGTCGCGGAACCGGACCTCGGCCTTGGCCGGGTGGACGTTCACGTCGACGTCGATCGGCTCGAGCTCCAGGAACAGCGCCACCACCGGATGGCGGTCGCGCGCCAGAAGGTCCTGGTAGGCACCGCGGATCGCACCGATGAACAGCTTGTCCTTCACCGGCCGGCCGTTGACGAAGCCGTATTGCAGGCGGGCGTTGCCGCGGTTGTAGGTGGGAAGCCCGGCATAACCGGTGAGCCGCACCCCCTCGCGCTCGGCGTCGATGGCGACCGCGTTGTCGGCGAAATCGCGGCCCATGATCGCCGACAGCCGCTTCAGCCGCGCATCCAGAAGGTCGCCCTGGCCGGCATCGAGCCGGATCGACGCCCGCCCGTCGACGGTCGCCGAGAAGGCGATGTCGGGATGGGCCATGGCGAGCTGGTTCAGGACCTCGACCGCGGCCTGGTTCTCGCTCCGCGGCGACTTGAGGAATTTGAGCCGGGCCGGGGTGGCGTAGAAGAGATCGCGGACCTCGATCCGCGTTCCGCGGCCGAACGCCGCCGGCTGCGGCGCTCTCGCCTCACCGCCTTCGACCGCCAGCGTCCAGGCGTCGGTGGCGTCGCCGGCCCGGCTGGTGATCGCGAGCCGGCTGACCGCGGCGATCGAGGGCAGCGCCTCGCCGCGGAAGCCCAGGAAGGCGATGCGGCTCAGGTCGTCGTCGGGAAGCTTCGACGTGGCGTGGCGCTCGACGGCGAGAGTCATCTCGTCGACGGTCATGCCGCAGCCGTCGTCCGAGACCGCGATCAGCGCCCGGCCGCCGTCCTCCAGGGTGACGTCGATTCGCCGGGCCCCGGCATCGATCGCGTTCTCGACCAGTTCCTTGACCGCCGAGGCCGGCCTTTCGACAACCTCGCCGGCGGCGATGCGGTTGACGAGGCCTTCCGGCAGCCGGCGGATCGTCACGTTGCGATCTTGGCCAGATGCTCGCGGGCGCGGACCTTGCCTTCTTCCACCGCCGGCTGGTCGAACGGGTCGACGCTCAAGAGGCGCGCGGCGATGATCGTCTCCAGCATGAAATGCATGAGAAGCGCGCCCATGGCGGCGGCGTCGAGGTCGGCGAGCGCGAATTCGCGGGTCGGCCGCCCGTTCCGGTAGAGCGTCTCGCCGGTGGCCTTCTGCTCGGCCGCCATCAGGTCGCCGATGGTGCGCCCGGCCAGGTAGTCGAGCGACGGGTCGTCGGCGAGTGCCGGGTCGACGCGGGGCCCGCGCCCGTCGGCGGCGAGCGTCACCAGCGAGTACATCTTGTCGCGCGGTCCGTCGAGATAGAGCTGGAGCTGGCTGTGCTGGTCGACGGTGCCCATGGCGCGGATCGGGGTCGTCCCCTTGCCGTCCTTGCCCAGGCTCTCGGCCCAGAGCTGCCGGTACCACAGCCCGAAATGGCCGAGCCGGTCGATATAGGGCATCAGCACGGTCGTTCCGATCCCGTGCTCACGGAGCAGGCCCACCGAGATCGCGGCGCCCACCGCCGGTGCCGACTCGCCGGGTTCGTGCGCGCCCAAGGTCTCCTGCAGCACGCTTTCGGCACCGCGCCGGACCTCGAACGGATCGACGCCGGCGACCATCGTCGGCAGCATGCCCACCAGCGACAGCACCGAGAAGCGCCCGCCGATGGCCGGGTCGTGATCGAGGATCGGGAGCTTCCAGCGCGCGCCCATCCGCCGGAGCACGCTGTCCCCCGGCTGGGTGATGAGGATGAAACGATCGGCGAGCCCAGCTTCGCCCACCGCCGCGCGCGCCGTGCTCAGGCAGGCGATGAACTGGGACAGGGTCTCGGCGGTGCCGCCCGACTTGCTGACCACCAGAAAGGCGGTCTTGGTCATGTCGAGCGCCGCCAGCATCGCGTCGATGGTGTGCGGGTCGACATTGTCCATGAAGTGGAGGTGGGGGCCTTTGCGCTGGGAAAAAGGATAATCGGCGAGGGCTGCCACCGTCTGGCCGCCGAGGCTCGACCCGCCGGTTCCCAGCAGAACGACATCGTCGAAATCGTCGCGGAGGCGGGCCGCCAGTGGCTGGAGCGCTTCGAGGTCGTCGCGCCGTCCGGGCAGGCGCAGCATGGGCAGGGCGCCGCTGTTCCGGTCGTCGCGAAGCTGCTGGATCGCCGGTGCGGCGTCTTCGATGAGCAGGCGGTAGGTGGGCTCGGTCAGTCCGCCATCGCCGATCGCGGCGGCGAAGCAGTGATGCGTGCGGTGTTCGTAAAGCATGGCGTTCGCAACCCGATCGCGCTTCGAAAATGGGACGCGGCGGCGCTTAGCAGTGCCGCGTCCGTTGCCACCGTGGCCGGCCGGGACCGAATGTCAATGGGTTTCGGTTTCGGCCAGTTCCTCCGGATCACCGACGACGACGAAGGCGAGATTGGCGGGGTCGATCAGCGCCTTCGCCACCCGCTTGGCGTCGTCCAGGGTCACCGCTTCGATGTAGCTGTTCCGCTTGTCCAGATAGTCGATGCCGAGGTCCTCGAGCTGCATCCCGACCAGGTAGGACGCGAGCTCGCCATTGCTGTCGAAACGCAGCGGGAACGAGCCGGTGAGATAGGTCTTGGCGTCGTCCAGTTCCTTTTCGGTCGGGCCGTCTTCGCGCATCCGCTCGAGCTCGTCGCGGATGATCTGGATGGTTTCGGCAACTCGCGCGTTCTGCGTGCCGACTCCGCCCGCCATCAGCGCCGAATGGTCGAGCGGAAGCAGGTAGGTGTAGATGCCGTAGGCCAGTCCGCGCTTCTCCCGCACCTCTTCGGTCAGACGCGATCCGAAGCCGCCGCCACCCAGGATTTCGTTGACGATATAGGCGGCGTAGTAGTCGGGATCGGCGCGTTTCATGCCTTCCTGGCCGAAAGCGACGACGCTCTGCGGGATGGCGATATGCTCGATGACGACCTGCCCCGCGGCCTTGGGCTCGACGTCGGGCACGGTGTCCAGGACCGCTGTTTCCGACAGGCTGCCGAACGTCGCGTCGAGCAGCGGCGCCAGTTCCTGGGCGGTTATGTCGCCGGCGACACCGATGGTCAGATTGCTGCGCGCGATCCGCTCCCGCATGTAGCGGTGCAGGTCGTCGGGCGTCACGGCGGCGATGCCTTCGGGCGTGCCGTCGGTCGGCCAGCCATAGGGATGGTCGGGATACATCGCCTCCGCCCATGTCTGGCGGGCGATCCTGTTGGGATCCTTCTCGTTGCGGGCGAGCATGGAGAGGATCTGGCCGCGAATGCGCTCGACCGGTTCCCGGTCGAAGCGCGGCTCGGTCAGTGCGCTCGCCAGCATCGCGAACGCCGGCTTCAGGTTTTCGCGGAGGGTCTTCAGATGGCCGCTGAACTCGTCCCGGCCGGCATCGAAGCCCATTTCGACCGCGAGGTCATCCAGCCGTGTCTGGAAGGCGAGCGAGTCCATGTCGCCGGCGCCTTCGTCCAGAAGGCCGGACACCATGTTGCTCAAGCCGATGCGGTCTTCCGGATCGTGGGACGACCCACCGTGAAACGAGAAGCGCATGGCGACGATCGGAAGAGACGGCTCGTTGACCAGCCAGGCCTCGATGCCGCCGGGGCTGACGACGCGCTCCACCTTGGCGGCTGCCGCGGCAGGGACGGGGACGAGTGCCGGGACGAGGGCCGACATCGCCAGGATGCCGCCCAGGATCAGGCTGCGGATGACGTGCATGTCCGACCTTCTTTCTCTGGTTGCCGGCATCAGACCGCCGGCTTCGGCAGCAGGACGCCGGTTACCGAATGGTTCATGTCGAGGACCTTCGCCGCCGCGGCCGAAACCTGATCGGCGGTGACCGCCTCGACGCGATCGGGCCAAGTCTGAACGTCTTCCACCGTAGCACCGACCGAGAGCGCGGAACCGAAGATGCGGGCGAGCTCGGAGAGCGAGTCCTGGGCGTAGACGGTGTCGGCGCGCATCAAGCGCTTGGCGCGGGCGAGTTCTTCCTCGGTTACGCCCTGGTCCGCGATACGCTGGATTTCGGCGTCGACCGCAGTGTCTATGGCGCCGGGTTCTGTGTCCGGCTGCATCGCCACGAACACCGAGAACTCGGTCGGGTCGTAGCTCACCGGGCTGTACCAGGACCCGGCATAGGTCGCGAGCTTCTGATCGACGACCAGGGCCTGATAGAGCCGGCTGGTGGTGCCGCCGCCGAGGATCTGCGCGAGCACCGACAACGCTTCGGCTTCGCCAGCGTCGGCGGTCCGATAGCTCGGCGCGAGATAGCTCCGCGTCCACTGGGGATCGGCGACCTGCGGGTCGGCGAGCTCCACCCGGCGGGCGGCGTACTGGGGGGGCTCCTGCACCCGGTCGCGGCGGTTGACCTCGCCCTTGGGCAGCGGTCCGTAATACTTCTCGGCCAGCGGCTTCAACTCGGCGGCGGTGATGTCACCGGCGACCACCAGGATCGCGTTGTTGGGCGCGTAGAAGCGCTTGTAGAAGTCGAGGGCCTTCTCGCGATCGAGCTGCTCGATTTCGTGCGCCCAGCCGATCACCGGCAGGCGGTAGGGGTGGGCCAGATACTGGACCGCATCCATGACCTCGCTCAACTTGGCGCGCGGCTGGTTGTCGGTACGCATGCGCCGCTCTTCCAGCACCACGTCGCGCTCGGAGGCGACCTGGTCGGGCTCGATCAGCAGATTGTGCATGCGATCGGCCTCCATCTTCATCACCAGCTCGAGATTGTCGCGGGAGATGGTCTGGTAGTAGCCGGTGTAGTCCTGGGTGGTGAAGGCGTTGTCGTTGCCGCCATGCCGCTTGACGATGCGCGAGAACTGTCCGGCCGGCACCGACGGCGTGCCCTTGAACATCAGATGTTCGAGGAAGTGGGCGACGCCGGACTCGCCCTCGGGCTCGTCGGCGGCGCCGATGCGATACCAGACCGAGTGATGGACGACGGGGGCCCGATGGTTCGGGATCACCACGACCTCGAGGCCGTTGTCGAGGCTGAAGGTCTCGACGTTGAAGGTGTCGGCCGCCAGGGCGGGGATGCTGATCGCGACGAGCGCGGCGAACGCGAGCGCGAGACGGCGCGCCGTCGAAAGGCAGAACGTCATGCGGCTACTCCGGAACCGGTCTCGGACAATGAAAACCAATATGGGGCCCGAGAGGATCGGCACAAGCGACGACACCCCCGTGTGGCGGCGTTCGCCGCCCTGCATCTCTCGGGAAGCCGGCCCGCAGGGTCAAAAGATGCTGACGCCGAACAGCTCCTCGATACCCGACTTGGGTTTGCGCTCGATCATCGGCGTCTCGCCGGCGGTGGCCGGCAGTCCCTCCGAAGCGTTGCGCTTCAGGCGCTCGGCCTCGCGGCTGGCGTCGACGACTTGCGCTTCGTCGCCCCCGGTCTCATCGCGCCAGAACATCAGCCGGTCGACGATGCTCTTGTCGCCCGCCCCGTAATAGGGGCTCTCCTGCGCCAGCTTCGTACGGATGTCCGGATCGGCCCTATCGGCTCCGGCGCCGGTCAGAAACGCCTGTTCGCCCTGGCTGAGTGCCGAGGGCTCGGCGCGCCGATCTCCCAGCAACAGCTTGGCGGCCTGATCCCGCACCGGCTCCTGCCCCGTCGGCGGTGCGCCGGGCGCCGGCGGTCGCAGATTGTAATCGGGCGGCAGCGAGAGCGGCGGGCGGGATACCACCTGCATCTCATCGGGCGCGCGCTTGCTGCCCATGCCCAATGTCTCCTTGAGACCTCCGCACCCCTGGAGCGCCAATGCAACCAGAACCACGACGGCGATACGCTTGACCAAACCCACCACCTCTTCGTTCTCGGCCACGGTCATTCCTTCTCCGTAACGCGCTCGGGCGCTGTACTTCCGAACAGCGAATCCACGAACAGCCACGCCACGCCGACGGTGATGCCGGAGTCGGCGATGTTGAACGCGGGCCAATGCCAGTCGCCGTAATGGAAATCGATGAAATCGACCACGGCGCCGTGGATCAGCCGGTCGACGACATTGCCGATCGCGCCGCCCACGATCAGGCCGAGCGCCACACCGAGACCGCGGCTACGCGACCGGACCATCCAGACGAGAAGCGCAACCACGATGGCGATGGCGACGAGCCCGAGCCCCCAGGCGGGTACCGTCGACTCACCGCCGAGCATACCGAAGCTCACCCCCCTGTTCCAGACCAGAACCAGGTTGAGAAAGCCTGTGAGGGTGACCGGCGCGCCCTCGGGCGGCGTCAGGAAATAGTCGAGGACGAGCTGTTTCGTGACCTGATCGGCGACGAGGACAGCGGCCGCCGTCGCCAGTCCGATGACCAGGGGCGCATGCCGCATCAGGCTGCCGGGCTCAGGGTCTCGACGACGCCCACGCAGCGGTCGCACAGCGCCTCGTGGTCGGCATGCGATCCGACTTCCGGCAAGACCCGCCAGCAGCGCTCACACCGATCGCCTTCCGCCGGGGCGACGACCACCGCGACGTCGCGAACTTCGGGCAGCGTGAAGGCCTCAGCCGGCGCCGGGTCGGTAACGATCGTCAGGCCCGAGGTGATGGAGAGCTCGGCCAGGTCGATGTCGCTCAATACGGCCGCCACCTCGGCGGTCGTGTAGACCGTAGGGTGGCCCTGAAGGCTGGCGCCGATCCGCTTCTCGCGGCGCTCGACTTCCAGCGCGCCGGTGACGACGCGGCGGACGGCGCGCACCGTCTCCCATTTACGGGCCAGCGCGTCGTCCCGCCAATCAGCCGGGATGTCGGAAAACTGGCGGAGATGCACGCTGTCCTCCGCATCCGGGTAGCGCGACAGCCAAGCCTCCTCGGCGGTGAAGCAGAGGGTCGGCGCGAGCCAGGCGGTGAGGCACGAGAACAGGGCGTCGAGCACGGTCCGTGCCGCCCGACGGCGGGTATCGTCTGCCCCGTCGCAATAGAGCGAGTCCTTGCGGACGTCGAAGTAGAACGCCGACAGGTCGCTGCTGCAGAAGCCGTGAAGCTCGGTATAGAAGCCGTCGAAGTCATAGTTGTCGCAGGCTTCGCGGAGGCGCGCGTCGAGGGTCGCCAACCGGTGGAGCACCCAGCGTTCGAGTTCCGGCATCTCCGCCGCCGGCAGCCGTTCGCTGTCCCGGAACCCGTCGAGATTGCCGAGCAGGTAACGGAGCGTGTTGCGGAGCCGCCGGTAGAGGTCGATTTGCGCGTTGAGGATCTCCGGGCCGATGCGGAGGTCGCCCGTATAGTCGGCGGTCGCCACCCACAGGCGGAGGATGTCGGCGCCGCTCGCCTTGATCACCTCCTGGGGGGCGATGACGTTGCCGATCGACTTCGACATCTTGCGGCCCAGGCCGTCCATGACGAAGCCGTGGGTGAGGACGTTCTCGTAGGGCGCCTGGCCGCGGGTGCCGCAGGCCTCCAGCAGCGAGGACTGGAACCAGCCGCGATGCTGGTCGCTGCCCTCGAGATAGAGGGTCGCCGGCCAGCCGAGATCGTTGCGGCCCTCGAGCACGAAGCTGTGGGTCGAGCCGCTGTCGAACCAGACGTCGAGGATGTCGTCGACACGGTCGTAGTCGGCCGGGTCGTAATCGGGCGCGAGGAACCGGGCCGGATCGGCGGTGAACCAGACGTCGGCGCCCTCCGCCTCGACCGCGTCGGCGACCCGTTCCAGGACCTTGGCGTCGCGGAGCGGTTCGCCGCTCTCCTTATGGACGAAGACGGTGATGGGGACGCCCCAGGCGCGCTGGCGGGACACGCACCAGTCGGGACGCCCCGCGACCATCGCGCGGATACGGTTCTTGGACGCCGCCGGCACCCAGCGCACCGCGTCGATCGCCTCCAACGCGGTCTCGCGAAGACCGTGCGAGTCCATGCCGATGAACCATTGCGGCGTGTTGCGGAAGATGACCGGCTTCTTCGACCGCCAGGAATGCGGGTAGGAGTGGGTGACGACCGAGCTCGCCAGCAGCCGGTCCTTGGCCTTCAGCGCGTCCATCACCGGCTCCGCCGCCTTGAAGACGTGGAGGCCCCCGAACATCGGTACATGGGCGAGATAAGTGCCGTCGTCGCCGACCGTGTCCGGTACCTCCAGCCCGACGCGGCGGCCCAGCTCCCAGTCGTCGGCGCCGTGGCCCGGCGCGATATGGACGAAGCCCGTCCCCTGCTCGATGTCGACGAACTCGCCGGCATGGAGTGGAACCGGGAAGGTGTAAGCCTCGCCCGCCAGCGGATGGGCGGTCACGGTGCCGGCGAGGTCGCGGCCCTTGAGCGACGCCGTCTGGCGGAACCCGGTGACGCCGGCGCGCGCCATGACGTCGGCGGCGAGGGCCGTGCCGAGGACGTATTTGGCGCCCGGCGCGACCATTGCGCCGTCCGCGACCGTTTCCACCTCATAAACGCCATAGTCGACATCCTCGCCGAAGGCGATGGCGCGGTTGCCGGGGATCGTCCAGGGGGTCGTCGTCCAGATCACCACCGCCGCACCGTCGAGCGCCAGCGTCGAGGGCGTGGTCACGGGGAAGGCGACGTAGATCGTCGTCGAATCGATGTCGTGATATTCGACCTCGGCCTCGGCGAGCGCGGTCTTCTCGACCGGCGACCACATCACCGGTTTCGAGCCGCGATAGAGCTGGCCGCTCATCAGGAACTTGCCCAGCTCGCGAACGATCTGCGCCTCGGCCGGATAGCTCATGGTGAGGTAGGGGTTGTCCCAGTCGCCCATGACGCCCAGGCGCACGAAGTCCTCGCGCTGCCTGTCGATCCAGTGGTCGGCATAGGCGCGGCATTCGCGGCGGAACTGGTCGACCGGGATGTCGTCCTTGTTCTTGCCCTTCTTGCGGTAGTCCTGCTCGATCTGCCATTCGATCGGCAGGCCGTGGCAGTCCCAGCCGGGCACGTAGTTGGCGTCCTTGCCCAGCATTTGCTGGGCGCGGTTGATGATGTCCTTCAGGATCTTGTTCATCGCCGTGCCGATGTGGATCGGCCCGTTCGCGTAGGGCGGTCCGTCGTGCAGGATGAATTTCTCCTTGCCCTCGCCGGCGGCGCGCAGGCGCTGCCACAAGCCGGTCTCGGCCCAGCGGGCCAGCATCTCCGGCTCCCGGTTCGGCAGGTTGGCCTTCATCGGGAACGCGGTACGGGGCAGGAACAGAGTGGACTTGTAATCGGTGGTCACGGGTTCGCTCGTCGTGCTGCGGCAGGGGCGGGGCGGTCGGAAGGCTCGGGCGGCGGTACGCTGCCTTCGAGGATAGCGCGGGCGGTTTCGCAGTCGCGCGCCATTTCCGCCTTCAGTGCGTCGACATCGTCGAACTTCATCTCGGGCCGGATCCAGGCGACGAAAGCGACGCGAAGATGGGCATCATAGAGGCCCATGTCGACATCGAACAGGTGCACTTCCAACAGCGGCTCGCCGCCGCCGAAGGTGGGGCGCACGCCGACGCTGGCGACCGCCGGGTACCACGTGGTGTCGTCGCCGTCGACGATGCCGGCCCAGACCGCGTAGATGCCAAAAGCGGGCGCCACATAGTCGGCGAAAGAAAGGTTGGCGGTGGGATAGCCGAGCGTTCGTCCGCGGGCGTCACCGTGTTGCACCCGGCCTTCGACTTCCCACAGATGACCGAGGATCGCGGCCGCGAGGCGCGGCTCTCCGCGCTTCAGATAGCTGCGGACGCGCGTCGAGGAGTAGACCTCTCCGGCGTTGCCGACCGGCTCGACGATGGTCACGTCGAAGCCGTGTAAGGCTGCGCGCTCGGCGGGAAAGGCGGGGTTGCCGCGGCGCTCGCAGCCGAAATGGAAATCATGGCCGACGACGGCGTGACGGATGCCGAGTTCCCGCACCAGAACCTCGTCGACGAAATCTTCGGCCGATTTGCGGCTGAAGGCGGTGTCGAAGTGAAGGGCGAACAGAACGTCGACGTCGATTTCCGCCAGGCGGCGGGCCTTCACGCGGAAGGGCGTCAGGCGATGGGGCGCGCTTTCGGGGCGCAGTACCTGGACCGGGTGCGGTTCGAAGGTGAGGACGCCCAACGGCGCACCTTCGCGCCCGGCGATGGCGCGGGCGCGACCGATCACAGCGCGATGGCCGAGATGGACGCCGTCGAAATTGCCCAACGCCACCACGGCGCCCCGCGCTTCGGACGGAATCCCCGAATAGTGGCGCAATATCCGCATCGGCGGCGGCTTTACCGCAATAGCATGAAGATTACAACCAGCCGCCGGGGCGGCTGCCGCGGCGGTCCCTCGTTCAGTCGCGGACCGGGATCATCACCTCGGCATCGCCGTCGATGACGCAGGTCTTGCCGACGAAGCAGTCGGTCTTCAGCGTCACCCGGCGGCGCTTCTCGTCGATGGCGGTGACGGTGACGCGGGCGTGGACGGTATCGCCGGCGCGGACCGGGGCGCGGAAGCGGCAGTTCTGGCTGACATAGATCGTGCCGGGACCGGGAAGCTTGGTGCCGAGCACCGTGGAGATGAAACTCGCCGGCAGCATGCCGTGGGCAATGGTGCCGCGAAACAGCGTCTTGCCCGCATAGGTCTCGTCCAAGTGGACGGGATTGGTGTCGCCGGAAATGCCGCAGAACAGGACGATGTCGGATTCTGTAATCGTCCGGCTGTAGACTGCGGTCATGCCGACCTTGATGTCCTCGAACCGGTAGCCGTCTAATTCCTCGAGATAGCTTTCGTTCGCGGACTCCGCTTCGGCTAGTGTCGCCATGCTGGTCCTTTCGCCGCCGCTTGCACCGCACAAGAGGTTGTGCGGTGCAATGTAAGGGGTGGGCCGGTCCTTCGCAAGGCGCTCGCGCGTAACGCGAAGCGGTCCATTCTAGAAGTCGTCGGCGGCACCGTGGCGGCGGATCATGACGTCGCGGTGGACGTAGACGCCCATGATCAGGCCCATGCCGGCCAGCATGGTCATCATCGCCGTTCCGCCGTAAGAGAGCAGGGGCAGGGGGACGCCGACGACGGGGATGAGCCCTGTCACCATGGCGATGTTGATGAAGACGTAGAGGAACAGGGTGGTGGTGACGCCCAGCGCCAGCAGACGGCCGAACTGGTTACGACTTCGGACGGCGATGGCGAAGCCGTAGGCGAGCACCAGCCCATAGAGGCCGATCAGCCCCAGCCCGCCCACCAGTCCGAACTCCTCGGCCAGCATGGTGAAGATGAAGTCGGTCTGCTTCTCGGGTAGGAAGTTGAGATGGCTCTGCGTGCCGGCGAGGAAACCCTTGCCGAGAACGCCGCCTGAGCCCAGCGCGATCTTCGACTGCAGAATGTGATAACCGGCGCCGAGCGGATCGGCCTCGGGGTGGAGGAAAGTGAGGATACGGCTCTTCTGGTAGTCCTCCAGCACATGCCAGGCGACGGGGATCATCGCCAGGCCGGCACCGATCACCACCGCGAACTTCCACATGCGGACGCCGGCCAGGAAGAAGACGGCACCGGAGCCCGCCATCAGCATCACGGCCGTGCCGAGATCGGGCTGGCGCAGCACCATGGCGGCCGGCGTCAGGACCATCAGCGTCGGGACGATCAGCACGGTCGGTCGGCGCACGTCCTCCAGCGTCAGGGCGTGGAAGTAGCGGGCGAGGGCGATGACGAGGGCGAGCTTCATCAGCTCGGACGGCTGGAGCTGGAAGAAGCCGAGATCGATCCAGCGCTGAGCGCCCATGCCGATCTCGCCGATGATCTCGACGGCGATCAACAGAATCAGCGCGGCGCCATAGATGACGTACGCACCCCGCAGCCAGACGCGGATATCGACCAGAGCGACGCAGATCATCACACCGACGCCGACGGCGAAGCGGATCATCTGCCGGCGCGCCCAGGGATCGATGTCGCCATTGGCTGCGGAATAGAGCATCGCGAAGCCGATGGCGGCGATGGCGACGATCAGAAGGATCAGGGTGAAGTTGAGTTGCTTCACCTTGTCCAGGAGCGAGATTTCCTCGCGTTCGAAGCCCCAGCCTCTCAACGATGCCATTTCAGCCCTCGCTCCGGCTGTCCCGCTCCGGCGCCTCGGCCAGCGGCGCGGCGCGGCGCGAGGGATCGCGCCGCTGGGTCTCGATCAGGACGTCGCGGGCGATCGGCGCCGCCGCCTTCGAGCCACCGCCACCATGCTCGACGACGATCGCCACGGCGTAGCGGGGTGCGTCCACCGGGGCGAAACCGACGAAAAGGGCGTGGTCGCGTTCCTCCCACGGCTTGTCCTCGTTCTTGATCACGCCGGAGTCGCGCTCGCTTTTGGAAATGCGGCGAACCTGGGAGGTGCCGGTCTTGCCGCCCATCTCCATCCCCGGTTCCTCGATCTTGGCGCCGCCGGCAGTCCCGTGGCGGCCGTTGACGACCTCGTCCATCCCGCGGCGTATGACGGCAAGGGAGGCGGATGAAAGGCCCAGGCCGTTACCGGGGTCCAGGCCTTCTTCCGCGGTTTGGCCGATGCCGATGGTGAGATGCGGATGGATGCGACGACCGCCGTTCACCATCTGCGCGGTCATCGTCACGAGCTGGAGAGGCGTCGCCAGTACATAGCCCTGGCCGATGCCGGCATTCAGGGTTTCGCCCTTGTGCCATGCCCTGCCCCGGGTCGCCATCTTCCAGTCGCGGTTGGGGATCAGCCCGGCATGTTCGCCCGGAAGATCCAGGGCGAGGGTCGACCCCAGGCCCAGGCGGTTCGCCATCGCGGCGATCCGGTCGATGCCGACCTTGAGCGAGAGGTCGTAGAAGTAGACGTCGCAGGACTGCGCGATCGCCTCGACCATGGTGAGATGGCCGTGGCCGCCCCGCTTCCAGCAATGGAAGCGCCGATTGCCGAGCGTCATATGGCCTGGGCACCAGACGCGGTGCGATTCGGTGACGACACCCGATTCGAGGGCGGCCAGGGCGACGACCAGCTTGAAGGTCGACCCCGGCGGGTACTGGCCGGAGATCGCCTTGTTGATCAGCGGATGGCGTGGGTTGCCTACCAGCTCCTGCCACTGGGTGCGGCTCAGGCCCTGATTGAAGGCATTCGGGTCGTAGCTGGGCGTTGAGGCGATCGCCAGAATCTCGCCGTTGGTGACGTCCATCACCACGGCGGCGGCGCTTTCGGTGCCCAGCCGGTCGGAGACGAACTGCTGCAGGCCGAGATCGATGCTCAGCGTCACGTCGCTGCCCGGTTGCCCGTCCTCGCGCTCCAGCTCGCGGATCACCCGGCCGTGCGCGTTGACCTCGACATAGCTGTTGCCTGCGCGGCCGCGGAGCTCGAGATCGTGGGTCTTCTCGATGCCATTCTTGCCGATGCGGAAACCGGGTAGCTCCAGCAGCGGGTCGCCGGTCAGCTCGTCCTCCGACACCATCGCCACATAGCCGATGACGTGAGCCAGCATCGGACCGTAGGGGTAGTGCCGGAGCTCGCCGACATCGATCGAGACGCCTGCGAGTTCCGGGGAATTGACGGCGATCGTCGCTACCTGGTTCCAGTCCAGATGCTCGCAGACCGTCACCGGTACGAAGGACCGCTTGCGGCCGATGTCGCGCTGAATGCGCTTCCGCTCGTCGGCGTCGATGGGAACGATCTGCGCCAGCGCATCCAGCGTGTGCTCGACGTCCGGCGTCTGCTCGGAAACCAGGACGACCCGGTAGTTCTGGCGGTTCAGCGCCACCGGCACGCCGTTCCGATCCAGGATCCGTCCGCGCGGCGGCGGCAGGAGCCGCAGATTGATGCGGTTCTCCTCGGCCAGCATCTTGTAGCGGTCGCCCTGTACGACCTGGAGGTAGTACAGCCTTCCGCCGAGGGCCGAGAGCATGGCGAGTTGCAGGCCGCCGAACAGCAGCGACCGCCTTGTGAAGACTTTGTAGCGGACGAGGTCGTGCTGGTTCATGTCAGGCGTTGCGCGGCAGCAGCCGCTCTACCTGCCCGAACAGCCAGGCGAACAGCGGGTAGGAGGCGATGGTGAGGAGCGTCTGGAACAGCATCGGCTGGATGGTGGTGAAGCGGCCGAAATAGGTCGACGCCAGCAGCCAGTTGAGCACGATCGCCGGCGGCGCCAGCATGGCGAAGCCCCACCATCCGACCAGGAATGATTTCTTGACGAAGAAGCGGCGCTGAGAGACCGCCACCGCGTGGAGCGGCAGGAGCACCAGCGAGGTCAGGCCGAGCGGGGTGCCGACCAGCACGTCGTAAAGCAGGCCGATAGCGAAGCTCACCGTGTAAGGCAGCAGGTCGGGGCGGTAGATCGCCCAATAGTAGATCGCCGCCAGCGCGACCATCGGCTTCACCGCGAAGAAGTCGGGCAGACCGGTCGGCAGGGCGAACAGAATGACGAAGCCCGCGGTAATGAGCAGCGGCAGGATGCACCGCAGGCCGTCTTCAAAGCGTTCCAGCGCTGTCCTGTTCATTCATTCGCTGGCCGCGACCAGGGGGTCGAGGCGGAGTTCGTCGCGGTCGTAATCGAGGATGCGGACATACTCCAGCCGGTGCCAATCGACGAAGGGGACAACCCGGATCTCGCCTTCGCTGACCTGAGAAACCGTTCCCACCGGAAGTCCCGGCGGAAACATGCCGCCATGTCCGGAGGTGACGATGCGGTCTCCGGGCGACAGTCGGGCACCGGCCGGAAGGAAGATCAGCCTGGGCTCGCTCGAATTGTCGCCGGCGAGAACCGCCCGGTCGCGGGTCGGCTCGATGGTGACCGGAATGCGCGAATTCAGATCGGTGATCAGCAGAAGACGGGACGAGGTGTCGCCGACTTCGACGATACGGCCGATCACGCCCTGGCTGGTGGTAACGGCCTGCCCTTTTGTGACGCCGTCCTTGGCGCCGGAATCGACCAGCAACGTGCGGACGAAGGCACCGCCCGAATCCCCCACCACACGGCCCGAGA
>PBKC01000068.1 GCA_002721365.1 Rhodospirillaceae bacterium
GAGGCGGTCGTCGTCGCCGGCCGGTTCGACATCGTCGACGACCCGCGAGCCGGCTACTACTACCGCATGACGGACGTGACGCTCGTCGAGACCGCCGCCACCCAGTAACGCTGCACCGGTATCCACACGCCTCGGCTGGCACCGCGGAGCCATTTCATTTCGCAGCCGCAAAACAGCCAAAATATCGGAATGGACTTGCGCAAGAACGAACTAAATAGAACGTTTGATTTGATATAGAATAACATTTTCCCGCCCCAGTTTCTACTTCGCGACGAGTTGTCAGCGCTTTCGGCAAGTGCCATAGTCGCCGCGGTTCAACGACTGTCCTAACACAGCAAAAATGGGGAGGACGTTTTGAAAACTCTGGGACAATTTGCCCTGGCCGGCGTCATTGCCGGCACTGTGGCGTTTGCTGCAGGCGGAGCTTCTGCGGAGTGCACTGCCGACAATTGGCAGGACTGCAAAGGGAAGCCCTGGACCGTCGGCAACACGATGGACACGCCGCTCGGCGAAAAGTGGTGGCCGTCGATGTGGGGTGCCGACGACGAAGCGGGATCGACCAACTGGTTCACGAAGCCTGAAGTCGTGCTGCGCGCCATCGCCGAGGCCGACAAAGGCAAGGTCTACAAGCTCGGCCAGCCCTACGAGCCCGACATGCCGCTGTTCGGCGCCCGCAAGTTCTCGCTCCGTATCCCCGGCACCCCGACCGGCGGCCCGTTCGGTGCCAACAAGGTCATCTGGCATGACGAATTCCTCGCCACCGAGGTCGGTCAGGTCGGCACGCAGTTCGATGGCCTGGGCCATATCGGCGTGATGGCGGGCGCCCACGGCGATAAGAGCAAAATGTACTACTACAACGGCTTCACCGAGGATGAAGTCGGCAGCGCCTACGGCCTGCAGAAGGTCGGGACCGAAAAGCTGCACCCGATCGTCGCCCGCGGCATCCTGATCGACGTGGCCGCCGCCAAGGGCGTCGACATGCTCGAGAAGGGCTATGAGATCACCATGGCCGACGTGAAGGAGGCTTTGGAGAAGCAGGGCATGGCCGACTTCCAGTTCATGGAAGGCGATGCCGTTCTGTTCCGCACCGGTTGGATGAACCTGTGGAAGGTGGACAACGCCAAGTTCAACAGCGGCGAGCCGGGGATCGGCATGGAAGTCGCGAAATGGCTGTCCAACGACGTCAAGGCCGGCGCCTGGGGCGGTGATACCTGGGCAACCGAGGTGGTGCCAAACCCCGATCCTGGCTGCGCCTTCTGCGTCCATCAGCACATGCTGGCCCGTCACGGCATCGTCAATCAGGAGAATATGAACCTGAACGAGCTGTCCAGCGACGGCGTCTACCGCTTCACCTACATGTACACCCCGACGCCGATCGTCGGCGCCACGGGTTCGATGGGTTCGCCCATCGCGATCGACTGATCGTCGATCGTCCATAACGCAGACAAGGCGGCCCGGGAGCAATCCCGGGCTGCTTTTTTCTGGTAAAGACGATCAGCAGCTTGAAAGGACGACGGAATGCAGGTGTTCGAGAGTGTCGCGGCATTGGCCGACCGTGTTGGTGAGGAACTGGGAACGACCGAATGGATGGCCGTCACCCAGGACATGATCGACGCCTTCGCCGATGTGACCGGCGACCGGCAATGGATTCATATCGACGTCGCTCGCGCCCGCACGGAAAGCCCGTTCGGCACCACCGTCGCCCATGGCTTCCTGACGCTGTCCCTGGTTCCGATGCTGATGCAGCAGATATTCCGGATCGAGAAGGTCGCGCAGAGCATCAATTACGGTAGCGACCGTATCCGCTTCCCGGCCCCGGTTCCCGCCGGAGCGCGTATCCGCGGGCGCCATCGACTCAAAGCCGCCGACCCGCTTCCCGATGGAGGCTTCCGGCTCGTGCATCACATGACGGTCGAGGTCGAGAACGGCGACAAGCCGGGCTGTGTCGCTGAAGTCATCAGCGTGATCTACCCAGCCGCCGACTGATCCGCGCGACGGGCCGGCAACCAGCCTTCAGATCTCTATGTCGAGACGTCTTCCGCGCCCAGGGAACTGAGGCTCCGGCAATAGCTGGTCTTTTTTTCGGGCGAGCAATTCCAACGTGTTCGGCGCCACATGAAATGCATCGGCCGCCCTCTGCAAGGGGGAAGCCGGACGGATCGGCGACGGGGCGACGACCAAATGAAGAACGCTCTCGACTGCCATCACGGCCCTCGGCCACTCGGATGAGTAGTACGTAATCTAGCACGAAAGACGATCCGAGAAAATCTTCTGCAACGCATGGACGAACCCGAAAGAAAGACTAGGTGTTCTGGTACCGTTCGCTTGCCTTGCAGAAGGTGATGCGAACGGGTGCGTTGCGCGATTGCGGTTTCCGCCCGCTGACGGCGGATCCGGCGCTCCCCCGGGATCGTGCACGCTCATCCAATACACCGGGCCGGCGTCGCAATGCGCCTCCTCCCCGCACCCTGCGCCGCCGGCCCGGCTTTTTTTGGATCCCCGACCAGCCCGTCAGGACGCCCGGCGCCGCGCTTCCTTGACCTGCCTGACGAGTTCGCCTCGCGCTTCCTCGGCATTGGCGACGGCGGTGCCGAAAGGGAGACGCGCCACCTGACCGTCGCACCGGAGATCGCAGCCTTCCGGATCGATCCCGGTCATCCGCCAATCTCCCGCATCACGTCCGAGAAGAACCGTCGCATAGAGCGCGATGGCATCGGCGTGGTCGGCGTTCATATGATCGACGATCCCCGCCTCGCTTTCGGCAAGGGCGACCGAGGCGCCGGTATCGAAGATCAGATCGGCGCCATCGATCCAATGGATGCGGCCGAATCCGGCGACCAGATGGGCACGCTCCACGGTGACGCGAAACATGCCGAAATCGGCGAAGCCGGCATAGCCCGCGGCACTTGGATGCCGGCTCAAGAACCGGGCCCGATAACGCGGTTCGTCGTTACGGACGGCGCGCCCGACCACCGTGACCCGCGCGCCGGTCAGCGGCTCGTCGAGCCCGGCCGTCCCGTCGAACAGCAGCGAGACACGATCGTCGGCCTCGACATTCTTCGTGTGCTCGGCCAGTCGCGAGATCAGCAAGAGCGGCGTCGCATCGTGGTCGAGGGCGGTGAGCACCAACGACCCGTAAGGCCAACCTGAAGCCCCGACGAGCGCCGTCGACAGAACCGCCCGATCGGCCGCCCGCATTACATCGCGTGCGATCTCCGCCGGTGTCCGTTCCTTTTCGGCCGCTTCCCGATCCGTATCACCCATCTCCAACCCTCCCCATTCGGTCACACGCACTTGGTCGCCGCCAAGAGCCGCCGCAAGGGGCGTCGAAGGTCTGTGCCGTTCGTGAAGACGCGGCGTTTTAATCGACGGATCGTCCCCCATATGATCAACGCTCGTAGAGGGGAGGGCCGAAACGTGGTCGCGCAGCCGAAGATCGCCCTGGTCGACGACGATCGCAACCTGTTGGCGTCGGTAACCATCGCCCTGGAAGCCGAGGGTTTTTCGGTGAGGGCATTTTCCGATGGGGAAAGCGCGTTGAAGGCGATCGGCATGGAGCCATTCGACCTCGCCGTCCTCGACATCAAGATGCCGCGTATGGACGGTATGGAACTGTTGGGCCAATTGCGCCGCGGCTCCACGCTGCCGGTCATCTTCCTGACTTCGAAGGACGAGGAGATCGATGAAATCCTCGGCTTCAAAATGGGCGCCGACGACTATGTGAAGAAGCCCTTCTCGCTCCGCCTGCTCGTCGAGCGCATCCGGGCGCTTCTACGCCGCGCGGCGCCGGGCGACAAGGGAGAAGGGGGCGAGATCGACGGAGCGCCCGTGATGGAGCGCGGCGACCTGATCCTCGACCCCGCCCGTCACCTATGCCTCTGGCGGGACCAGCCAGTGGCGCTGACGGTAACCGAATTCCTGATCCTCAAGACCCTGGCCGCGCGCCCCGGCCACGTGAAGAGCCGTGACCAGCTTCTCGACGCCGCCTATAGCGACGAGGTCTATGTCGACGACCGAACCGTCGACAGTCACATCAAGCGCATCCGTCGGAAGTTCCGCGAAGTGGACCCCGAATTCAGTCAGATCGAAACGCTGTATGGCATCGGTTACCGATACGGACAGTCCTAGCCCGAGGGCCGAGTCCGCCAGCGCGGCGCCAGTTGCGTCGGCGGAGGCCGTCGAACGGCCGCGCCGGCGCCGGGCAAGTCGGCGCCGGGGTCTCCTCTCGGGCCTGACGCGCCAGATTCTTGCCGTCAATCTGATGGCGCTCGCCTTCCTCGTGGGCGGAATCATCTATCTGAACCAATACGAACGCGGCCTGTTCGCCGGACGCGTCGAGACCCTGACCACCCAGGGCAAGATCGTCGCCGCCGCTCTGGGCGAGAGTACGGTGCCGCGTGACCCGACCGCACCGCAGCGGATGGATGCCGACGCGACACGCAACCTGCTCAGACGCCTGATCAATCCCATCAACACGCGGGCACGGGTGTTCGATTCGAGCGGGCACCTCGTCGCCGACAGCCGCATGCTCGATGGCCGCGGCGGACCGGTTCGCCGCCAGGAGCTACCGCCTCCCCGCGTACCCAGCCTGATCGAAACCCTGTTCGACATGTCCATCGAAGCGGTGGAAACCTGGATGCAGGGACATCTGCCGCGTTACGCGGAGATCCCCGATCAGCGTGCGATCGACTACGTCGAGGTAATGCACGCCCTGGCCGGGTCGGCGGCCAGCGCCCGCCGCAAGGCCGTCGACGGCAGTGTCATCATCAGCGTCGCGGTCCCGGTACAGCGCTTCAAACAGGTGGTCGGCGCACTGATGCTGTCGACGCGGACCGAAGACATCGAGCGCCTGGTCCATCAGGCGTGGGTCGAGGTTCTCAAGCTGATCGGCGCCGCTCTCGCCCTCACCATTCTTCTCTCTCTGTATCTTGCGCGGACCATCGCCCGACCCATTCGCCGTCTCGCTGGGGCCGCCGATCAGGTTCGCCGCGGACAGGGGCGCAAGACCGAGATTCCCGACTTCAGCGACCGCAACGACGAGATCGGCGATCTCGGCGTGTCTCTGACGGCGATGACCGAAGCGCTGTGGACGCGCATGGATGCGATCGAGCGATTCGCCGCCGACGTCGCTCACGAGATCAAGAACCCGCTGTCGTCGCTTCGAACGGCAACCGAGACCGCCACCCGTATCTCCGACCCCGAGGTGCAGAAGAAACTTCTCGGCCTGCTCAACGAGGACATCAAGCGACTCGACCGGCTGATCACCGACATCGCCGCAGCATCACGTCTCGATGCGGAACTGTCGCGCGCGGAGGCCGAACCGCTGGACTTGGCGGCGCTGCTCAGAACCTTCGCCGATCTCTACCCCGACGAGCCCGACAAGCCACGGGTGGTGCTGAAGGGCGCCGACCATCCGTTCCTGATCCGCGGTCTCGAGTCCCGCCTGGGCCAGGTGTTCCGCAACCTCCTCGACAACGCCCGCACCTTCGGGCCTCCTGGAACAGACGTCATCGTCACCCTGAGTCAGGACGCGGACGCCGCTGTGGTCACGCTGGACGACAGCGGTCCCGGCATCCCGCCCGGGAAAACCGCCGCCATCTTTGAGCGCTTCTACACCGAACGGCCGGCAAACGAGCAGTTCGGTACCCATTCTGGTCTCGGTCTCAGCATCGCCCGACAGATTGTCGCAGCGCATGGCGGTGATATCATGGCGGAGAACCGACCCTGCGGCGGAGCCCGGTTCACGGTAAGCCTGCCGCTGGAAGGCCATGAATGACGACAGCGCCGGTGCGGCGTGCCATGGTCCCGGCCATGACACGCTCGCGGAAGCGGGGAATGCCGACGCCGAGCCGCAAGGGGGAAAAATGAGCAAGTACCGCCTCGTGACACGCAGCGATATGGACGGGCTGGTCGCCGCCATGCTGCTGAAGCAGCTCGAGATGATCGATGAGATCGTCTTCGTGCACCCGAAGGACGTCCAGGACGGCAAGGTGCATATCGACGGCAACGACATTACCGCCAACCTGCCCTACATGCCGGCCGCCCATCTCGCCTTCGACCATCACTACAGCGAAATGCTGCGCCACAGCGGCAACGAAGCGGCGAACTACATCAACATCCCCACCGCGCCGTCGGCGGCACGGATCATCTACGACTATTTCGGCGGCAAGAAGCGCTTCACCAACATCTCGGAAGAGATGATGGCCGAGGTCGACAAGGCGGACTCAGCGAAGTTCTCGCAGGAAGAAGTGCTGAACGAGTCGGGCTGGCCGCTGCTGTCCTTCATCATGGACCCGCGGACAGGTCTTGGCCGGTTCCGGGAGTTCCGGATCTCCAACTACGACCTGATGATGAAGCTGATCGACATCTGCCTGACGCAGCCGATCGAGCAGGTGCTCGAGGATCCGGACGTGAGGGAGCGCGTCGATCTCTACATGTCGCATCGCGACGAGGCGCGCGAGCAGATCGAACGCTGTTCGACCGTCCACGGCAAGCTCGTGGTCCTCGATCTCAGGAACGAGGAAACGATCTACTGCACGAACCGGTTCACGATTTACGCACTCTACCCGACGTGCAACATCTCGATGCACGTCCTGTGGGGCCGCGAGAAACAGAACGTCGTGTTCGCGGTCGGCAAGTCGATCTTCGACCGCTCGAGCAAGATCGACGTCGACGCGCTGATGCTGAGCTATGGCGGCGGCGGACATGAAGCGGCGGGCACCTGCCAGGTGCCGATCGATCACGCCGAACGGGTTCGCGAGGAACTGATCACCAAGATCACCCGCGCCTGATCGCGGCGCCGGATTTGGCCGGCGGACGCGGATCGATTCCTTATGCATGGCCGGCATGACGTGACGCCGTGAAACGCGCCGCGCTCGTCATCCTTGGAATGCATCGCAGCGGGACCTCGGCGGCGGCAAGGCTATGCAGCCTGCTGGGGGTCGACCTGGGAACCGATCTTCTTCCGCCGGACCGCGCCAACCCCGAGGGCTATTGGGAACATCGAGGCGTCCTCGACGCTGATGAGGCACTGCTGACCGCTCTCGACCGACCCTGGCACGATGTCAGACCGCTGCCAGCCGGGTGGCGAGAGAGCAAGGCGGCCTCGACGTATCGCGACGCCTTGATCGGGCGACTGTCGAAGGACTTCGCGAATGCGCCGGTGTGGGGCGTAAAGGACCCACGCCTCTGCCGCTTGATCCCGGCATGGCCCGATGTCTTCGCGGCCCTCGATACCGTCCCCTGTTACCTGATCGTTCTCCGCCACCCGGGAGCCGTTGCCCGATCGCTCGCCGCCAGGGATTCGCTTGCGCCAGCCAACGGCTACCTCCTGTGGCTTCGCTACCTGCTCGAAGCCGAGGCGGCGACCCGCGGACTTCGCCGCGCCTTCCTGCTCTACGACCGCATGCTGAACGACTGGGAAGCAGAAGCCGAACGGCTCGGACGGTCGCTCGGAATCGACTGGCCCGAGTCCATCCCCGACATCCGGCAGACCGCCCTATCGTTCCTCAAACCCGATCTGCGCCACCATACCGGCGACACCGTTGAGGACCTGCCCGCCTGGGTCGCCGAGCTCTGGACCGCGGTCCTCGACAGCGACACCGACGAAGATCCGCTGACCGCGGCAGCCGACAGGATCGGCCGCGCAATCGCCGATGCCGACGCTCTCTACCTGCCGCTCGTCGATCGGCAGCGCTCCATCGGCGACGAACTGCAAACGGCGCTGCAAGCCGCGACCGACAGCCTGAAGAACGCGGCGGCCGGAATCGACCAACGCAACCGGCTGATCGCGGAACTGAAACGGCGAACGGCGGAGTCGGACGCCGTCATCATGCGTCTCGAACGCCGTATCAAGGCGGACGCCAAGCGGACGAACTGACTCATCCTCTCGACCACGCCCCGACGACAGCCTAACTTTCCTCCATGCGGGTATTTCCGATTCTTCCGTTGGCATTGCTGACGGCCCTCGGCGACGCATCCCAAGCCCCGGCAGCGCCGCCGCGGCTCGACTTGCCGGTGCTTTGCACCATCGGAACCACCTGCTTCGTCCAGAAATACGTCGATCAGGATCCGGGACCGGGCTACGCCGACTTCATGTGCGGCGATCTTGCGAGCCCGGACCATCGCGGGACGGACTTCCGCGTCCCGACCCTCGCGGACATGAAAGAAGGCGTTGCCGTCGTCGCGGCAGCGGACGGCGTCGTCCGCGCCGTTCGCGACGGCATGGCCGACGTCACTATCGCCGGCGGCGACAAGGATGCCATTGCCGGCCGTGAAGCCGGAAACGTCGTCGTCCTGCGCCATCATGACGGCTGGGAGACCTATTACGCTCATTTGCAGAACGGCAGCCTGACCGTTCGAAAAGGAGACATGGTGCAGGCTGGGCAACGGCTCGGCCTCATCGGCCTGTCCGGCAACACCGAGTATCCGCACCTTCATTTCGGGGTCCTGCATGACGGAAAGCCGGTGGACCCGTTCGTGGGCGAAGCACCGCCGCCGGGATGCGGGGACCGGGGGACTCCTCTGTGGACCGAAGCGGCCCAGGCCGGCTTGCCTTACATTCCGGCCGGGCTTCTGTCCGCGGGCTGGCATGACGGGGTGCCCGAGACGGATTCAGCCCGCGCCGGCACCTACGCGACCGAAGCCCTGGCCGCCGACGCACCGGCCCTGGTTTTCTGGGTCGACCTGTTCGGAGTCAGGAAAGGGGACTTGGAGGTGGTTCGGATCATCGCCCCGGACGGCAGCGTCCTGCTGGACCATCGGGGACGGATCGAAAAGACCCAGGCGCAAAGCCTGCGCTATTTCGGGAAAAAGCGTACCGCCGCCTCATGGCCAGCCGGCCCGTATCGCGCCGAGTACGCCCTGCTGCGTCAGCCGGACAACGCGTCTCTGATCGAGATCGTCCGTTCGCTCGATATACGCTGACGCAGCGCCGTCTCCGGCTCAGTGCAGGTTGACCGGCTCCAGATCGTGCTGGATGACGGCTGCGACCGCCGTCTCGTGACTGGGAGCAACACCGATCCGTTCGCCATTGGCGGCGTGGATCTCGTACTCCACCGTACCCTTGCTTTCGACGGGCTTCACATAGGCCAAGTTCGGCAGCCCCAATGCGGCGAATGCTTCCGGGCTGATCTGCCGCAGCGCCTCGGCGGGCGAATTTGCATTCATCTCATCCATGACCTTACTCCATACACAAGAGACAGTTAAAACTTCGTCTCGTTGCCGCCGACGGCACGCAACTGGCGAGGAACCTCGTCATTGCCCGACTTTTCGATCGCGATCGTCTTCACCTGACTGCTGGGCTCGGGACGTGCCGCATCGACATGCAGCAAACCGTCATCCAGCGAGGCACCGACCACCTCGACACCGTCCGCCAGCAGAAAGGTCCGCTGGAACTGGCGCGCCGCGATGCCGCGATGCAGAAACTTACGGTCCGGATCATCCTCCTGACGCCCACGAATGACGAGCAGCCGATCCTCCACGGTGACACTCAGATCTTCCTCGGTAAACCCGGCCACCGCGAGGCTGATCCGTAAGCGCCGATCGCCGATCTCCTCGATATTGTAAGGGGGATATCCGTCGCCTGTGCTCTTCGAGAGACGTTCGAACACGCGCTCGAACTCCTCGAAGCCCAAGAGCAGCGGACTGCTGAACATGGTCATGCGAGTCACGGCAAACCCCTCCGGCGAGCGAGTTTCGTGTTGGGCCCGTTCCGGCACCCGGGAGCGCGCCCCTATCTGGCGGCGCACAATAGAACAGTTGGGGTAATCCTGACGGCCGTCAAGGGGTCGCTGGCCGGCCGGTCCTTCGGCAACGCCCTCGCGGCGCCACCTGTCGGCCGCGATCAGGAATGGAGCAGCCGCCGCTTTCCGTGGGTATGGCGGAAGAAGCCCGCGTCCTCATAGGTGGGATCACCGATCCGCCCGGCGACCGCCCGTACGCATTCGACCAGATCCCCGATCGCGCGCTCATAGACGAACTCCGCCGCCATATCCACGACATCGGCGATCTCGCCGCGACGGGCCGCCGAAACCATGGTGAGAAGATGACTTTCATCAACGCTGAGGCAGGGGCAGCAAGGCTGGTGATAGCTGATGTTGCGTCGTGCCGCCGCCGCCAGCGTGGCCACCAGCTTCGACATGGCGACAACGGCCGCCGCCGCGTTTTCGTCGCCGATGGAGCGGCGAAGCGAGGCAAGCAGCCAGTCGAACGTTTCGGGACTGCGCCGCTGCATCGCGACCAGACAGTAACGGAAGGACGACAGCGCCAAGTGATCGCTGGGGCTGAGGTCGTGTGCGGAATCGGTTTCAGGGAACAGGGTATCGGTGGTGCGCATGAGTCCGCCCTCGGCTAGGTTGAGCCGACTGTAATGCGAATCATTCTCAATCGCAAGCGCCCCTGTTCCAGCGCCCGTATCACTTCATGCGCATCGCTTCATGCGAAGGCCACCTGGGCGATCGGCGGCAGATTGGCGGACACCGTCGCCCAGCGTTCGCCGCCATCTTCAGTGATCCACAGATTTCCGGTGGTCGACCCCATGGCGAGCGTGGTCCCGTCGGCAGCAACGTCGAGCGCGTGGCGGTAGACGAGATCGTAGGAGCCTTCTCCCGGCAGGCCGTCGCCGAACGCGGCGAAACTCCTGCCGCCGTCGTCGGTTCGCGTCACGACCAGACGACCGTCCGCCGGCACCCGGCACTCGTCCTTCACCCCCGGAACGAACCATGCGGTCTCCGGATCGGCGGGATGGGCGGCGACGGCGAATCCGAATACCGAGGGACGCACATCCACGAATTCCTCGAACGTGGCTCCGCCGTCTGAAGACCGGAAAATGCCGTTGTGGTGCTGGCACCAGACCACGTCGGGCGCGGCGGCACAGGCCCGGAGGCGATGCGGGTCCTGCGAGACCGGGTCGAGCGCCTGGTCGGGCGGCAGATAGGCGGCGCGGAGGCCGTGCCCGCCCTGTCGCCACGTGCCGCCATGGTCGTCGCTGAGCCAGACTCCGCCGCACGAGATTCCCACCGCGATACGGCCGCTGTCGCGCGGATCGACAAGGATCGAATGGATGCCCGGATTGTCGTAACCGCCGCCGAACCAACGCTCCCGCTCGGGCACGGCCCACAGGCTTTCAACAAGGCTCCAGCTCTCCCCACGGTCGGTGCTGCGGAACAGAGCCCCCGGCAAGGTCCCGGCCCACAGCGTGCCTGCTCGATCCTCGCCGCCGCCGGCCAGCGTCCAGACCATGTCGACCGATGGACCGCCCGCTTCCGCCCCGGTTTGCTTGGGAAAGGCGGGGGCCGCGACCTCCGTCCAGGTCTCGCCACCGTCCGCCGAGCGATGCAGCTTGACCCCGAAATGGCCGAGGCGAAGGGCCGCATAGAGCATCCCATCACGGGAATCGGCGAGAACCGCGGTCACCGGCTCGCCCAGGAAGGCCGGGGGGCCCGCCTCCCAGCCGTCGACTTCGCGGCGGAACCGGAACAAACCCTTACGGGTTGCGACGTCGAGAATGCCGGTCAAAGCCTATCCTCCTGAAAGGGCCTGGAAGACATGAACGTCCTCATCCGGCGAGACAGGGTCGCCCAGTCCCGTTCGGTCCTCGACAGGACGGTCACCGATGAAGATGTTGACGTGGCGCCGCAGGCAATCCTGGTCGTCAAGCAGATAGGCTTTCAGCCTGGGGTTCTCCGCGAAGACGGCGTCCAGCACCTGCCGCACCGTCCGTCCCCGCGCTTCGACGGTCGGACATGACAGATGTCGCTCCAGATTGCTGGTGAACCAGCCCCGCCCCAAGGCGCAGCCCTCGACTTGCTCCGGCATCGTTATGGTATGGAGGGTGCGGACTATCGGCAAGCGTGGTGGAGCCCATCGGGCCTATCGGACGTTCAGTAAAGAGATGGCTTCCTACCGCCATACCCGACTGCACACGGTCGCGCCGGAGAGCCTCCGGCCATGACGGTCGACGACCTGCGCGAGCGCTTCCACCCGCGCCGTTATCTGCCCGAGTCGTGGCTCCGTCTGGTTCGATCGGAGCTCGGCCCGATCATCGGTCTGATGTTGCTGGGCGCGGCGGTGCTGGCGTTCGGGAACATCGCCGAGGAGACGCTGGAGGGCGACACCCACGCGTTCGACCGAACGGTTCTGCTCGCTCTCCGTTCGGCCACCGACCTCGCCGACCCGATCGGGCCGTCCTGGGTCGAGGAGATGGCCCGCGACATCACCAGCCTCGGCAGCATGGCGGTACTGACCATGGTGTCCCTGGTCGTGATCGGCTATCTGGCTCTGCACGGCCGTCGTCGCGCCGGTTTCCTCATCCTGGTCTCGGTCGGCGGCGGCATGCTGCTGAGTACCGGCCTCAAGCTTCTGTTCGGACGCAGCCGACCGGACCTCGTGCCCCACGGCATGGAGGTCTACACGGCGAGTTTCCCCAGCGGGCACGCCATGCTGTCCGCCGTCACCTATCTGACGCTGGGGGCGCTTCTGGCGCGCGTTCAGCCAAGCCGACGCGCCAAGGTCTATCCTCTGACGGTCGCGGTGTTTCTGACGTTGATGGTCGGCATGAGCCGCATCTATCTCGGCGTCCACTGGCCGACGGACGTGCTCGCCGGATGGTCGGTGGGCGCAGCGTGGGCACTGTTCTGTTGGTTGGTCGCGCTGTTCATCCAGCGCCGCGCACCCGGCAGTCTCGACTCGGGAAACATCGATCGATAACGATCACGTCACGACAACGTGTCGAGACGTGTGCGCTCCGGGGCAGGGGCGTCATTGACAGCGTGACGTGCAGGGCGAACTCTTGCCGGCAACCGACGAGGAGGAACGCCATGCCGATTCGCATCCCCCGTCCCTGGGAACTTCCGGAAAGCGCCGTCACCGACGAAACCATCGTCCTGTCCCGCCGCCGGCTTCTCGCCGGAGCCGGCGCTCTCGGCGCGGCAGCCGCCATGGGCGGCTGGATGCCCCGTGGGCGCGCCGCGGAAGAGGTCGCCTACCCCTTCCCGCGGAATCCGGCTTACGAAGGCGGCCGTCCGCTGACCCCGGAGGGCAAGGTGACGACCTACAACAACTTCTACGAATTCGGGTCCCACAAGAAAATCTGGAAGGCAGCCCAGAGGCTTTCCACCGGCGGGTGGGAGATCACCATCGACGGCATGGTTGAGAAGGAACAGACGATCGATGTCGACGATCTGCTGGCCCGCATGCCGCGTGAGGAGCGGATCTACCGCCATCGCTGCGTCGAAGCGTGGTCGATGGTGGTGCCATGGAGCGGCTTTCCGCTTGCCGCTCTCATCGACTATGCCCGCCCCTTGAGCGGCGCCACTTATGTCCGCTTCGAGACCTTCCTGAAGCCCCATATCGCGCCCGGGCAGAAACAGACCTGGTTCCCTTGGCCGTTCACCGAAGGACTGACGATCCCCGAAGCGCGAAACGAACTCGCCTTCGTCGCCACCGGGCTGTTCGGCAAGCCGTTGGAGAACCAGAACGGCGCGCCGATCCGTCTGGTCGTACCGTGGAAGTACGGGTTCAAGTCGATCAAGTCGATCGTCCGCATCACCTTCACCGACCAGCAGCCCAAGACGTTCTGGAACACCATCAACAACCGGCTGTACGGCTTCTGGGCGAACGTGAACCCCGACGTCCCGTTCCCCGATTGGAGCCAGGCCGAGGAACGGGTGCTCGGCACCGACGAGAAGGTACCGACACAGATCTACAACGGCTATGGCGAGCAGGTCGCCGGGCTCTACAAGGGGCTCGACGAGGGGCGGACGATCTTCTTCTAGAGCCCATCGAAGAGGGCCAAAGAGCGGGGGCGAAGAAACATGGCGGAAACGTTGCGGCCCGATCTCTGCGTGATCGGCGCAGGGTCGGGCGGATTGTCGGTGGCCGCCGGCGCCGTGCAGATGGGCGCCTCGGTGGTGCTGGTCGAGCGCGGCCTGATGGGGGGCGACTGCCTGAACTATGGCTGCGTTCCGTCCAAGGCCCTGCTCGCCGCCGGCCATGTCGCGGAGACCGTCCGTCGCGGCCCCGAATTCGGGGTCGAGGCCGGCGAGCCGCGCGTCGACTTCCCGGCGGTCCAACGGCATGTGCGCTCGGTGATCGAGGCGATCGCCCCGATCGATTCGCAGGAGCGGTTCGAAGGCCTGGGCGTTACCGTGATCCGCGCCAACGGAACCTTCACCGGCCCCGACGAACTGCGCGCCGGCGACCATGTGATCCGTCCCCGCCGTTTCGTGATCGCCGCCGGTTCTTCGCCGATGGTGCCGCCGATCGAGGGGCTGGACGCCGTCCCCTACTTCACCAACGAGACCATTTTCGAGAACGACGCACCGCTCGACCATCTGGTGATCCTGGGCGGCGGTCCTATCGGGCTGGAGATGGCCCAGGCCCATGCCCGGCTCGGCTGCCGCATTACCGTCGTCGAGATGGCAGCCCCCCTGGGGAAGGACGATCCGGAACTCGCAGCGGTAGTCGTCGAAACCCTACAGAGCGAAGGCATCCGGATTCTCTCCGGTACCCGCGTCACCGGCGCCCGGATGGGCGACGGCGGCCGGGGGATCGTCGTCACGGGCGCTGGGCCCGAGGGCGAGGTCGTCGTACACGGCTCGCACCTGCTGGTTGCCCTGGGCCGCAAGCCCAACCTGGACGGGCTCGGCCTCGACGCAGCCGGCATCAAGACCACGCCCCGCGGCATCGAGACCGACGCGGGTTTGCGCACCTCCAACCGCCGTGCGTTCGCGGTCGGTGACATCGCCGGCCGCCAGCAGTTCACCCATATCGCCGGCTACCATGCCGGTATCGTCATCCGCCGGGTGCTGTTCCGCCTGCCGGCCAAGGTCGACGACAGCGCCGTGCCGTGGGTCACCTACACCGAGCCTGAGCTTGCCCAGGTCGGCCTGACCGAACGCGAGGCCGAGGCCGCCGGACACAAGGTTCGCGTCGTGCGTTGGCCCTTCACCCACAACGACCGCGCCCAGGCCGAGCGGGCGACCACCGGGCTGGTGAAGGTCGTCACCGGCAAGGGCGGCCGCGTGCTCGGCGCCGGCATTGCCGGCCGTCATGCCGGCGAACTGATCCAGCCGTGGATCCTGATGGTCGCCAAACGCATGAAGATCGGCGCCATGGCCGGCATCATCGCCCCCTACCCGACGCTCGCCGAAGTGAACAAGCGCGCGGCAGGCGATTTCTATACCGCAGCTCTGTTCAGCAATCGCACGCGCCGGATCGTCAAGCTGCTCGCCAAACTGGGATAGCGGCCCGACCCTCACACTCCATCGCAACCTTTTGTTTCCATTCGTCATCGCATGGCTCGGCCATGCGATCCACGACTTTGC
>PBKC01000069.1 GCA_002721365.1 Rhodospirillaceae bacterium
CTCTCGGCGTTCTTGCATAGGCGAGTAGGCAACCGCTCGCGTCCTTGGTCGTTCTTGTTCGGTTGAACGGGCGATGATCGATGCCGCCCGTGGATACACATGTCTGGAGGGAGAACGATGATGAGCACCGATTTCCGGCCGACGCGCGCGATGTTGCGGATTGCGTTGCTGGGCCTGACCGTCGGTTGGCTGGCTGCATGCGATGAAGAGGGGCCTGCCGAGAAGGCCGGTGAGGCGATCGACAATGCCGTCGAGGATGCGGGCGACGCCGTGGAAGACGCAGGCGACGCCATTGAAGACACAGCCGACGACGCCACCAGCCAGTGATAGCATGGCGGAGCGGCCGAGTGCCGCTCCGCCACCTTCCCTATGCTTGAGCTGCGACGCCCGTGTACGTGCCCTCACTGTTCGCCGAGACAGATATCTCGGTCGCCCATGATCTGATCGAAGCGAATTCGTTTGGCCTTCTGGTCGTCTCGACCGCGTCCGGGCCGAGCGCCAATCATCTGCCGTTTCTTCTCGACCGGAATGCGGGGCGCCACGGCACGCTTCAGGCGCATGTCGCGCGCGGCAATCCGGTCTGGCGCGACATCGAGGCGTCGCCCGATGTCCTGTCAGTCTTTCAGGGACCGCACGGATATATCTCGCCCGACTGGTACGAAGGGGCGCATCTGCTGCCTACCTGGAACTACGCTGCGGTCCATGTCCGGGGCGCCGCCCGACTGCTGGACGAGGCAGAGACCCGGGATCATCTGCGGCGGCTGGCCGAGGCCAACGAGTCGGGACTGCCGGACAAGGCGCCGTGGGCCGTGGACAGCCTGCCCGAAGCCCTTTTCTCCCGGGCGCTCTACGGCCTCGTCGGCCTCTCCATCGCGATCACCGGCATCGAAGCCAAATTCAAGATGGGACAGAACCGTACCCCTGCCGACGTGAAGGCGGCGGCCACCGCACTGCGTGCCTCCGGCCGTGCGGAGGATCGCCTGCTCGCCGAGGAAATGGAGCGCCGGCTGCCACCCGAAGACTGAGCCGCCACCGCCCGCGACTCGTTGCTCTATCGCCCTTCGGCGAATGTGATGTACGCTTTTGCGATCATCATAAAAACCGAACAGTGGGGCCACCGAGATGTCGAATTCCGCCGATTCGCAGACCGTCCTGGCAGCCTGCCCGCACGATTGTCCCGATACCTGCTCGATGCTGGTCACCGTCGAGAACGGGCGTGCGGTTTCCGTTCGCGGCAATCCCGACCACCCGTTCACGCGGGGCGGGCTATGCGTGAAGGTCAACAACTACCAGGACCGCACCTACAGCCCGGATCGCATTCTCCATCCTCTGCGCCGCACCGGCGCCAAGGGCAGCGGCAGCTTCGAGCGCATCCCCTGGGACGAAGCGCTGGGCGAGATCAAGAAGCGCTGGACGGCGATCATCGACGAGCACGGCCCGCAGGCGATCCTCCCCTACAGCTATCTCGGCACCGAGGGCATCCTGAACGGCCTCAACGTCGGCGACGCCTTCTTCAACAAGTTGGGCGCGACGATCTCCGAGCGCACCTTCTGCGACGCCGGCGCCGTCACCGCCTTCGTCATGACCTGCGGGCCCACGGCCGCGGTCGACCCCGAGAGCTTCAAGCACTCCCGCTACATCATCCTCTGGGCGTGCAACACCATCAGCACCAACCTCCACCACTGGCCGTTCATCGCCGAGGCGCAGGCGAACGGGGCCAAGGTGGTGGTGATCGACCCTGTCGCCAGCCGCACCGCCAAGAAGGCCGACTGGCACATCGCCATCCGCCCCGGCACCGATGCGGCGCTGGCGCTCGGCATGATGAACGTGATCATCGCCGAGGGGCTGGTCGACGAGGACTACGTCGCCAACTACACGGTCGGCTATGACGAGTTGAAGGCGCGCGCCGCCGAGTTCCCGCCGGAGAAGGTGGCGGAGATCACCGGCATCCCGGCCGAGGACATCGTCACTCTGGCCCGGGAATACGCGACCACTCAGCCCTCGGTCATCCGCATGGGCGTGGCGATCGAACGCCATGCCGGCGGTGGCCAGACCGTCCGGGCACTGGCCTGCCTGCCGGCGCTGGTCGGAGCGTGGCGCCATGTCGGCGGCGGCATCCTCCACATGCCGATCTGGGCTTTCCCTGTCGACTGGGGTGCGCTGATGCGGCCCGACTGGATCAAGGAAGGGACGCCGGTGATCAACCAGTGGCGTCTCGGCGCCGCTCTCACGGGCGAGGAGAAGCTAGCGACGCCGATCAAGGCGTTGATGGTCTACAACGCCAATCCGGTCGTCGTCGTGCCGGACCAGGCTCGCACCATCGAGGGGCTGGAGCGGGAGGACCTGTTCACGGTGGTGAGCGAGCAGTTCATGACCGACACCGCCCGCTATGCCGACATCGTCCTGCCGGCGACGACCCAGCTCGAACAACTCGACGTCATGTTCTCGTGGGGGCACCTCTATCTCACCTTCAACGAACCGGCGATCGCGCCCCTGGGCGAGTCCGTTCCCAACACAGAGCTGTTCCGGCGTCTGGCGAACGCCATGGGCTTCAACGACGAGTACTGGGCCCGGAGCGACGAGCAGATGGCGAAGGAATCGCTCGACTGGAGCAATCCGGTGCTCGCCGGCATCTCGATGGAAGGGCTGCGCGAGAAGGGCTATGCCCGCCTCGCGGTCGGCTCCCCCGACGACTTCTGCCCGCACAAGGAAGGGAACTTCCCGACGCCTTCGGGGAAGTGCGAGTTCAAGGCGTCGATGGCCGAAGGCGGCAACATCGTCCTGCCGTTGTTTCGTCAGGGCTCGAACGAGTTCCAGCCGGGCGATCCCATCGACCCGGTCCCGAACTACATCCCGCCGACCGAGAGTCCGGCCACCAATCCGGCGCTGGCGGCGAAATACCCGCTCAACCTGCTGTCGCCCAAGAGCCATGCCTTCCTGAATTCGTCCTACGGGAACCTGCAGGCGCAGCTTCATCACGCCCAGGGCCAGCAGGTGATCATCCATCCCGAGGACGCGCGCTCCCGGGGCCTGAACGAGGGTGCCATGGCGCGGGTGTTCAACGACCGCGGTTCGTTCCAGGCGGTGGTGAAGATCAGCGATGACGTGCGGCCGGGGGTGGCGGTGGCGCCGCTCGGCTACTGGGCGAGCCGCAGCGGCGGCTCGACGGTGAACGCGGTCAATCCGACCCGCTACGCCGATTTCGGCCATGCGCCGACCTTCTCCGACAACCTGGTGGAGGTGGCGGCGAGTTAGGGAAGCACCGCCTCCATTCGTCGCCCCCGCGAAGGCGGGGGCCCAGAAAGCGGCACGGCCGATGGGTTCCCGCCTGCGCGGGAACGACGAGATGAGAGATCGTACCAACGAAAGAGCCGGGGCAGGGCGGTCTTCGGGCCGCCCTGACACCACGGCCAAACGGGGAGAGAAACGTGATGCAGCGACTGATGAAGCCGCTGGCGGCCGCCGTTGCGATGGCGCTCGTCCTGGCGGTTGCGGGAACGGTGCAGGCCGAGCGGCTGACCTTCATGACCGGGCCGGCGGGCGGGACCTGGTATCCGCTGGGCGGCGCCATCAAGCGGATCCTGGAGGAGGGGGTTCCGGACCTCCAGCTCTCGCTGCGGCCGGGGGCGGGCCTCATCAACATCAAGGCCATCGAGACGGGCAAGGCCGAGCTCGCCATGGGCCACGTCATCTCGACGGTCGATGCCATCGCCGGCAATCCGCCCTTCGAGACGCCGCACAAGGACCTCTGCAATCTGGGCGCCCTCTATCAGCAGGTGGCGCACATCGTCACCATCGACGAGGACGTCCGCTCGATCGCCGATTTCCGCGGCAAGAGCATCACCTCGCTTCCCCGCGGCAACACCAACGAGTTCGCGCTTCGCATGCTGCTCGGCATGTACGACATGACTTATGACGACCTGGGGACGGTGAACTTCGCCTCGATCACCGACATGGTGAATCTGATGAAGGACGGACATGCGGTGGCGCTGTCCCTGATCACCTCGCTGCCGTCCGGCTCGATCATGGACTTGGCCAATGCCCGCGATGTTCGGTTCCTGGACATTCCCGACGCGCAGTTCGAGAGGCTGAAGGCGCGGAACGCCGGATGGAGCCGGGTGACCATCCCGGCTGCGACCTATGAGCAGGCGCGGGACGTGATCAGCGCCGGCTTTCCGATGCAGATGATGGCGAGCTGCAGTCGTGTCTCCGACGACCTCGCCTATTCGATGACGAAGGCGTTGGCCGAGCATGTGACCGAGCTCGCATCGATCAACGCCGCTCTGGCGACCCACGACGCCGCGGCGATGGCGGCCGATATCGGCGTCCCGTTCCATCCCGGTGCTGAGCGCTACTACCGGGAGGTGGGAGTCCGCTGACGAGACCCGGCGAACTTTAGCGGGGCGAAGGCGTTGGACTGACGACCCCCGCGTTCCGATCTGCCTCGCCCCATGCCGTCGTCCGCCGCTCACAGCCCCATCGCCGTCTACGGCGCGATCGCCGCGAACCTGATCATCGCGGTGGCGAAGTGCGTCGCCGCCATGGTGACCGGCAGCTCGTCGATGCTGTCCGAGTCCTTCCACTCCGTGGTCGATACCGGCAATGAGCTGCTGATCCTCCTGGGACTGCACAGGAGCAGGAAGCCCGCCGACCTGATCCACCCCTTCGGCTACGGGAAAGAGCTTTATTTCTGGAGCCTGATCGTCGCCATGCTGCTGTTCGGCGTCGGCGGCGGCATGTCGATCTATGAGGGCTACAAGCACATCCAGCATCCGGAACCGCTGGCGGACCCGATCTGGAACTATGCGGTGCTGGCGGTGGCCTTCGTCGCCGAGGGAGCATCATGGGTCATCGCCATGCGGCAGATGATCGCCAGGCGCCGGGGCAGGGACGACCTTTGGGAGACCTTCCAACGCAGCAAGGACCCTTCGATCTTCGTGGTGGTCGGCGAGGACACGGCGGCACTGCTGGGCATCGTCATCGCCGCCGGGGGCGTGGCGCTGTCCCAGGCCTACGGCGCCCCGTGGATCGACGGCGTCGCCGCGATCCTGATCGGCGTGGTGCTGATCGGCGTCGCCACCCTGCTGATCTACGAAAGCCGCGCCCTGGTGATGGGCGAGCGGGCGGACACCGATCTCGTCGCCCGTGTGCGCCGGATCGCCGAGGCCGACGAGGCGGTCGCCTCCGCCGGCGCGCCGCTCACCATGCAGCTCGGGCCCGACAGCGTGCTCCTGAACATGAAGCTCGGCCTGAAGCCCGGGGTGACCGGCACCGATGTCGTGACGGCGCTGGAGCGGGTCGAGCGGCGTATCCGCGAGGACTGCCCGAGCATCCGGCAGATATTCCTCAGCCCGACCCGCGATGGCCTGGACGGCGAGGCGGCGCTCAGCGCCCGGTGAACTTCGGTGGCCGCTTTTCCAGGAAGGCGGTCATGCCCTCGGTCTGGTCCTCGGTCTCAAAAGCGGTGAAGACCGCCTCCCGCTCGAAGGTGAGGCCTTCTTCGAGCGGGATTTCATAGGCCTTGAGGACGGCGGCCTTGGCGAGCCGGGTGGCGACGGGGCCTTTGGAAGCGATGACGGCGGCGATTTCGAGCGCCCGGTCGAGCGCCTTGCCGGGGGCGGTCAGCTCCGCCAGCAGGCCGGCGGCGAAGGCGGTCTCGGCGTCGATCGGCTCGCCGGTCAGGATCATCTTCATCGCCAGCGACTTGCCGACCGAGCGCGGGATGCGCTGGGTGGCGCCGTCGCCGGGCAGGATGCCGATATTGATCTCCGGCTGACCGAAGCGGGCATTGTCGGCGGCGACGACGATGTCGGTGAGCATCGCCAGCTCGTGGCCGCCACCGAAGGCGAAGCCCTCGACCGCGGCGATCAGCGGCTTCGGGAAGGACTGGATGGTCGCCCAGTCCTGGTGCCGCTTCTTGTCCTTGAGGGCGTCGACGCCCCGTTCCACCATCTCCTTGATGTCGGCGCCCGCCGAGAACGCCTTGTCGTTGCCGGTCAGGACCACGCAACGGGTTTCGGCATCGTCGGCCGCGGCGGTCAGCTCGGCGGCGATGGCGCCGATCAGGCCGCTGCTCAAGGCGTTCCGCTTCTCGGGACGATTGAGTTGGAGCAAGGTGACGCCCTCGCTGGGGCGGCTGCTCAGGACCAGGCTCATCGGCGTCTTCTCCCTGAAATGCCTTTTTCGTTGTCCGTTTAGTCGATCCGCGGCCGCAGCACGAGCTGGGCGACGGTCGCATGCCGCGGCAGTTCGAGCGCGAAAACGACGGTGCTGGCGACATCCTCCGGATCGAGCGTCATTGGCGCGGAATCATAGTAATCGGCACCCGCCTGCTCGTCGCCGAAGCGGCGCTCGGCCATGGCGCTTCGGGTCAGGCCGGGCATGATCTCGATTACCCGGATGCCGGCCTTGCCGAAATCCATGCGCAGGGACTCGCTGAAGGCATGGACCCCGAACTTGCTTGCCGCATAGGCCGTCCCGCCCGGATAGGGGGTGAAACCCGCGATGGAGCCGAGATTGACGATGTCGCCTTTCTCCCGCGCCACCATGCCGAGCGCCACCGCATGCGTGACCTGGATCATGCCGACGAGATTGGTCTCGACGATGTCGGTCCAGGCCGTCGCCGGCTGCGCGTCGAAGCGCTGGCGTCCACCGACATCGTGGCCGGCAGCGTTGATCAGGATATCGATGGTGCGCCATTCGGCGGGCAGGCTGTCGACCAGCGCAGCAGCGGCCTCTGCGTCACGGACGTCGAGGGTGAGGGGGTAAACACTATCGCCGTTCTCCCTTGCCAGCGCCGAGAGTGCCTGTGATGAGCGCGCGGCGGCGATCACCTTGGCGCCCCGGTCGAGCAGGGCATGCACGATCGCTTTGCCGATGCCGCTGCTGGCACCGGTGACGAGGGCGACGGCACCCGCAAGCTCAACCCGATCGGTCATAGCGTAAGCGCTTTCATGAATGAGACCGCGGGTACGTTGACTTCGGCCTTCCGCTATGTCAATCACCTTAGGTAAGGCTTGGCAGTCTGGTATTTGGCCTGTTGTTGGTCATGGAAGATATGAAAGCGCTTACATATGCGCTGCGTGAGAGAACCCGCCGAGGCGGACTCACAGGGGAAGAGGGAACGACTTATGGACATCCTCGACGGCATCCGAGTCTTGAGTTTCAACCATTTCCTGTTGGGGCCGGTCGGAATCCAGGTTCTGGGCGACTTGGGGGCCGATGTGATCGGTATCGAGCCGGTGGAAGGCGCGTTTCAGCGCAAATGGGGCGGCAATAACCGCAAGGTCGACGGTCAAAGCGTCCTTTTCCTGACCGGCGGCCGCAACAAGCGCAGTCTCGCCATCGACCTCAAGGCTCCCGAGGGCCGGGAAATCATCGAGAAGCTGATCGCGACAGCCGACGTCATCGCCGAGAACTACCGCCCAGGCGTCATGGACAAGCTCGGCTTCGGTTACGAGGCAGCGAAGGCGATCAATCCCAAGATCATCTATGCCGCGGCCTCGGGCTTCGGCGCTGACGGCCCATACAAGAACCGGCCGGGACAGGATCTCGTCATTCAGGCGATGTCGGGCCTCGCCAACATCACCGGCGGTGCCGATCAGCCGCCGACGGCGGTCGGCGTCTCGGCGGCCGATCACCACGGGGCGCAGATCTTCGCCATGTCGATCCTCGCCGCCCTGTTCCGGCGCGAGCGGACGGGGAAGGGCTGTAAGGTTGACATCAACCTGCTGTCCGCCGGGCTCGACCTGCAGATGGAATCGATCGTCTGCTACTTGAACAGCCCGCCGCAGCCGCAACGCGCCGCGCCCCATCTCGCCGGATGGATCTATCCGGCACCCTACGGAATCTATGCCTGCACCGACGGGCATATCGCGATCTCGCTGGGGCCGATGAAGACCCTGGCCGAGGCCTTGTCGATCCCGCAGGTGGCCGACTTCAACGATGCCGATGCGTTCGAGCGCCGGACCGAGATCGCCGAATGGGTTCAGGAGTCGGTCGGCAGAATGACGCTCGACGAGTGCGAGGCGCTGCTCGATGCCCACAAAATGTGGTTCTCGCGGGTCAACGACTACGAGGCCGTGATCAACGATCCGCAAGTGAAGCACAACGGCTCGGTAATGACCGTCGAGGGGGCGACCGGCGCCCCGATCCGGCTTCTGGCCCATCCCGCCCGCTATGACGGCGAGCTGCCTCCGGTCCGCATTCCGCCCCAGCCCTTGGGGGCACAGACGGCCGAGATCCTGCGGGAGCTCGGCTATGGCGAGGACGACATCGCGCGCATGGTCGACGCCCGCGCCGTCCACCTCCATCGGGCGGACTGACCGGGCGCGGGCGCGACCATGTCCATGCCGCCGATCGCGGTCGGCGAGACGCGCCGGTTCTCGAAGACTCTCACGGAAACCGATGTTTCCGTGTTCGCCGGCCTAACCGGCGATCTCGCCCGCGTCCATGTCGACGAAGCGGCGATGCGGTCCAGCCGTTTTGGTGGGCGTATCGTCCATGGCGCGCTTCTGATCGGCCTGATCGGGACGACTGTGACCATGCTGGTCGAGACACCGGCGTTCAAGGTCGAGGGCGCGGTGCCGGTGGTCCTCGGCTATCGCGACATCCGCTTCTTCGCGCCGGTTCGGCTGGACGACACGATCGCCGCTACGCTGACGATAACCAGGCTCGACCCCGCCAAGGCCCGCGCGATGGCGGAGGTGGTGCTGGTCAATCAGGCGGGCACGACGGTGATGACAGGCAGCGTCACGATCCAGTGGGTCGCGGACGGCTCGTCGTCCCCCTGACGATCAGGTTGACCGGCAGTTCGATGCGGTCGGCGATCGGCCGGCCGGCGATGGAGGCCAGAAGGTAGTCAGCAGCCCGCGCACCGAGATCGGCGGCGGGAACATGGATTGTCGTCAGTGGCGGCTGAAGGTGCTCGGCGAAGTCGAGGTCGTCGAACCCGGTGATCGACAGAGCGGCGGGAATGGCGATTCCTTGCGCGCGCGCTTCGACCATGGCCCCGAAGGCGAGGACGTCGGAGGTGCAGACGATGGCCGTGGGCGCGGGATCGAGGTTCATCAGGAAGCGGAGCGATTCCCGGCCGCCCATGATGCTGTAGCGGCATTCCGCGAGATAGCGTTCGTCGAAGGCCAGTCCCCGCTCGGCCATTGCGTCGCGGACCCCGCCGCGGCGGGCGGCGATCCGGTCGTTGCTGTCGACGGAGGGGGAGATGATGGCGATGGCGGTATGCCCAAGGTCCAGCAGGTAGCGCACCATCCCCGCCATGGCGCCGCGATTGTCGATACCGATGCTGGGCGCATCGCCCCCGCTGTCGAATGACCAGGTCGTCACATAGGGGATGGAGGCCTGCTGTAACCGCTCATAGAGGGCCGGATGATGGGCGGTCCCCACCAGGACCAGCCCGTCGACGCCGCGTTCGATCAGCACCTTGGCTTGGGCGACTTCCCGGTCCGGATCGTATTCGCTGCTCGCCAGAAGAAGGTTGTAGCCGTCGCGTTCCAGCCGCTGTTCGAGGCCGTGGACGCTGGCGGCGAAGATCGAGTTTTCCAGGGTCGGAATCAGGACGCCGATGGTCATCGAACGCTGCGAAGCCAGCGCCCGCGCCGCACCGTGTGGGACGTAGCCGAGCTCGGCGATTGCGGCCACCACCCGTTCGCGCGCAGCCGGTGCGACCTTCTCGGGCGCGTTCAGCGTTCGGGAAACCGTCGCCGTCGAGACGCCGGCCGTCGTTGCGACGTCGCTCAGACGTACCCGGGAGTCGGCCTGAGAATGTAAACGCTTTCTCACGCCGACGTCCGAGAGGCGGCATCACTGCAAAGTTGAGAACAAGATTTCAAAGGTATTGGTGCTCTCTCTTGCTCTTGACCCTCAGCTGATATGATAGCCACAATCGCACCAATTGAAATCGCTTACAAGGAAGGGAGCCCCCATGAGTGAATTCCACGTCGAGGTCGGTGAGACCGTCCGATTCTCGAAGACCGTCGGCGAGAGCGACATCTACCTGTTCGCGGGGATCACCGGCGACCTGTCGGGCAACCATGTGGACGAGGAGTACATGAAGCGCTCGTCCTACGGCCGCCGCATCGCCCATGGGGCGCTGATGGTTGGTTTCATGTCGACGGCCTCGACGCTGATCATCGCCCGCTGCGTCGAGAAGGGAATCGACGAGACGCCGGTTTCGCTGGGCTACGACCGCATCCGCTTCCTCGGCCCGGTCTACATCAACGACACGGTCACCGTGACCTATTCGATCGCCGAGATCGACGTCGAGCGCCGCCGCTCGCGCTCCAAGATCGAGGTGAAGACCCAGAACGGCGATCTCGTGGCGGTCGGCGAGCACATCCTGAAATGGGTGAAAAACCCTTCGTAGCAGGCGCCGGGGTGCGATCGTCTCGGATCGGTCGGCGAGACGAACGCGCCCTATACGTCTTCGTCGGTGCGCCGCGTTTCGGGGGTGGAGCGGAGCTGAGGCTTCCGCGGCGGATGGGCCTCCCAAAAGCGGCGCATGGCGATGAAGGTAAAGGTGACGGACCACCCGATCAGGACCAGCCCGTTCAGGGCTTCGACGCCGGTCAGGAGACGCATCGGACCCAGCGGCCATACGTCACCGAGGCCCAGCGAGGTGTAGCTGACGGTCGAAAAATAGACGTATTCGGGAAATCGGCCATGGAACTCTCCACCGAAATGGCCGACGTCGAGCCCGCTCATATTCGCCAAAATATAGAAGGCCAGACCGTACAGCCAGACTTCGACGGTGTGGGCGAAGAACACCGCGAACAGGACGACGACGATCCGCTGACGCGGCGGGATCGTCAGCCGGGGCAGCCAGTCATAGGTACGGCGCAGCACCTCGTAATGGATGATGACCGTAAGCCCCACCATGATGACCGAAGCGATGGCCGCCCATAGCATGTCCTGACGATCCGCAGGCGGGTTCGTCGGTCCAGCTGTGGGGTCAGTGCGGCAAGGCGCCGATCAGTTCGATCGTGACTCCGTCGGGATCCCGGGCATAGACCACCTTTCGGCCTTTGTTGGGGCCGGCATTCACCTCCTGGGGCGGGTTGATCGGCACGACTCCCGCCTTTTCCATCGCCGCGGTAGCGGCATCCACATCGTCGACATCGAAAGCGATATGGGCGAAGCCGGTATCGCAGGGGCGGGACTCGACCCGGCCGCGATCGGCGGGACCCCTGTATTCGATCAGCTCCAGGCTGTGTCCCGGGGCCCGGATATAGGCGACCAGGATGTCCGCACCCGGCACGCCGGTCACCCTTTCGGTGAACCGAGGATCGCGCGGTGCCTGCGAGGTCACCTCGAAGCCCAGGACGTCGCGGTAGAAGGCGACCGACCGGTCGAGGTTGGATACCGTGAAGCTGGTGTGATTCGTCGACAAGACCTTGAACGCCGCCATGACCGCCCCGTTTCCCACTGCCTGTAAGGTTGTTTCACCGAACCATAGCAGGGCAACCATGTGACCGCGAGGTAGGCGTTGGCCCTATTGGCCGAGGCTTGTGGCGACCTTGGTCATGGCCCGCGCTCTGTTCCACGGCGCCGAAATGTCGCCGGCGATTTCGATGGCCCGGAGCAGGGCGTTGGCGGCCGCTTCGGGGAATCCCCGGTGTTCCAGAACGACACTGAGATCGCCGAACATCCACACCCTTTGCAGGGCACCGGGAATCTCGTCGGTCGACGCCTTGGCGAGCGTACCCGCTTCGCCCTGACCGTCGGGGCCTTCGACGGCGTCCAGCAGCCAATAGACCTCGGCCCGAAGCTGGGGGTTCTCGATTTTTTCGGCCACCCGCATCGCGTCTTCCCGATTGCCGAGGTCCACATAGGCCTGGGCGATCCGGTTAAGCGCATAGGCCTTGGGGAAGTCCTGCTCGATCTCCGGGATCAGGGCTTCCGCGGCCTTAAGCGCCGAGATGGCGTTGTCCTTGTCGCCCGACTTAGCCTCGGCCTGAGCGATCTCCACCAGGGCTCCCGCGCGATATCGGAGTTCTTCGATCCGTTCGACGGTATCGCGCGCATCGCTGAAATCGCCTTTGCCGGCATCGGCGCGCACGACTTCAAGCAGGGTGGGCGTCCGGCGGGTCGAATCCTCGACCGTCTCGACCAGCTCCAGCGCGGCCGAACGCTTGCCGATTTCCGCGTTCGCCAGGGCGACCCGTCCCTTCGCGGTTGCCTTCTTCTCCGCGTCGCCCAGCGCCTCTGCTTCGGACAGGGCTTCCGATATCAGCGAATCCGCTGTTTCCGCATCGCCGATCTTCGCCGCCACGACCGCTGCCCGAGCGCGGATATCGATCGCCGACGAGGCATCGTCTGCCGCCGCCTCGGCGTCGATCGCTTCGCCGGCGAGGTCGCGGGCTTCGGTGACGGCCCCCATCGACGCCAGTTCCTCGGCGACCCCGATCAGCGCCTCGCCTCGGTCGCCAGGGTTGCCAAGACTGCGCGCGGTTTCCGACGCCTTTTCGACGAGGCCGAAACGGGCTTGGCTACGGGCGATCTCGGTAAGGCCGCGGAGGACCAGCCGTGGATCTCCGATCTTGGCGACGGTGGCACGGGCGTCCTCCATCAAACCATTTGCCGTCTGAGCTTCCAGAATCTCACGCAGCGCCCAATCTCGGAAATAGGCCCGGTTCTCGGCCTTGATGCTCTCGAGCGCTTCCGCGATCAGGCATTGATGGTTGGGCGTCTGCAGGCAGTCGGAAACGTCCCGGGTCGGATCGGCGACCTCGACACCCGGCTTTTCCAGTAACGCCTGGTTCTCGGGCGTTTCGAGCAACGACTGCCGTGCGGCTTCGATCTCCGCCTCCTTGGCGGAGTTCAGGCGCCGCAGCATGCTGAGCGCCCGGCCCTTCTTGTTGAGCTGTTCGATGAGGCCGCGCGAGATCCTGCCGTCCGGGCTCTGACCGGCCTCGCGCTGGAACCTCCGGATGGCCTCGCGCAGACCGTCCGAGGCCACGCCGTCCGAGGGGCCGTCGAAATAGCCGAGCTCGATCAGCAACTCTTGGGCCTCGCGGGTCAGCGTGGTGCTCGGCTGCCCCGGCTGCTCGGCCCGAAACTCCTGTTGCGCCACGTGGTGCAGCAAGGGAGACGGGAGAAGAGCAGGGGGAGTGGCTGTAACGATGGCCAGGCTGACCAACGTATTGACGAGCACCATGCTTGCGAACCTCGGTTGGGGTACGACGATACGTTCTTAAAACGTCCGGCGTGCAACAACGTTGGCTGCCGGAAGACAATATTTCCGGCCTCGTCGGCGACCCGCAATCCTGCGAAAGGGTTAGCCGGCGCGACTCGCTATTCCACCGTCGATCGTCAGGATCGTGCCGCTGATATAGGACGCCCTGGGGGAAGCCAGGAATACCACGGCGTTGGCGACCTCTTCGGAGGTCGCGGCGCGGCCGAAGGGAAGGTTGGTCAGGAACTCGCGCCAACGCTCTGCATCGCCGAAACTGTCGGTCGCTCGCTTGCGGAGAAGAAACTCCATCCGGTCGGTGGCGACGAGGCCGGGATTGACGGCCACGACTCGGATGTTGTCGGCCGGTGCGTGTCCACCGAGCGCGCGGGTGAAATGCATCAGCCCGGCGTTGCCGGTGCTGCCGGCGATGTACTTGGCGTCGGGTCGTTCGCCGGCGAGGCCGATGACGTTGACGATCGTCCCGTGACCGTCCGCCTTCATCTGCGCGTAGACCGCCCGGCTCAGATTGATATAGCCGAAGACCTTGAGATCCCAGGCCGCCCGCCAGGTGGGCTCGTCGATCGCCTGGAGATCGCCGCCGGGGATCGCACCGGCGTTGTTCACCAGGATGTCGAGATTGCCGCAATCGGCGGCGAGGGCCCGCACCGCGTCGCCGTTGCTGAGATCGACAGCATGGACGGTGACGGACACGTTGTGGCGTCCGCCGATTTCAGCCTTCACCGCGTCCAGGTCGGCTTGTGTACGGGCCGCGAGATGCAGGTGGCAGCCTTCCTCCGCCAGCGCCAGCGCCACGGCGCGTCCGATGCCTTTCGAGCCGCCCGTCACCAGGGCGGTCTTATCCCTCAGACCAAGATCCATCGCCTTCCTCCCGAAGTTTTTGTCGTCATTCGTCGGTTATTGGGGTCGTATCAGTCGAAGCGGGCGACCGCTTCGCCGAGTCCGTCGATCTGGGCGACGACCTCGTCGCCTTTCGCCAGCCATTTGGTCTGCACGACGCTGCCCAGCAGAACGAAGCTTCCCGCCGGCAAGGTCTCGCCGCGGGCGGCCGTGTGGCTGGCGAGCCAGGCGAGGGCCGCCAGCGGGTGACCCATGATGTCACCGCCGACGCCGTTGCCGACTTCCGTGCCGTTGATGGTCATCCGCCCGGGCAGCGTGGCGAGGTCCAGGGACCGCCAGTCGGTCACCGGCTGGCCGAGCACGCAGCCTGCATCGAAGAAGTCGTCGCCGATCAGCGTCGGGGTGTCGAGGCTGGGGTAGTCGACATAGCGGTCGTCGACGACCTCGATGGCCGCCATGCAGGCGGCGACCGCAGGACTCACCGTCTCGATGGTGTAGGGGCCGCCGGCAGGTGTCAGGTCGGCCCCCAGGCGCACCGCGATCTCGCATTCGACGCCCACGCGCCGGAAGTCCTCGAATTGGAAGATGCCGTAGCGCTCCCGCGCCGTCGGGGCGAAGACGCCGCCCGCGCAAGGGCTGTCGATCTTCAGATAGGCCTGCATGACCGGCGTCGTGCAGCCGATCTTGCGGCCGGCAAGGGGCCCGCATCCCTTGGCGGTCAACCGCTCGTGCAGGCGGGCCTGAAGCGAATAGGCCTCGTCCTGATCGGCCGGGCGAAGGTTTTCGGGGAACCGGTCGAAGCGTCGACCGGCGAGGCGATGGTCCGCCAGGATCTCGGCGGCGGCATTCAGCTTGTCGGAAATGTTCACTCTGTCGTCTTTGCTAGTCCAAGGATTTAACGAACTCGGCGACGGCCGCGCCGATATGGTGGGGCGAGTCTTCCTGCATGAAGTGGATACCGGGGACGGTCACCTCGCGTTGGTTCGGCCATTGCCGGCAGAATTCGCGCTGCCGTCCGACCAGGATGCTGCCGGGCTCGGCATTGATGAACAGCTTCGGGATGTCGCTGGTCGAGAGCCATTTCCCATAGGCCTCGACGATCGCGACGACGTCGGCCGGCTCCCCGTCGATCGGGATCTCGCGCGGCCAAGAGAGCGTCGGGCGCCGGCCCTCGCCGGGGTCGGCGAAGGGGCGGCGGTAGTTCGCCATCTCAGCTTCGCCGAGGCCGCGCAGGACGCTTGCCGGCAGGATCCGCTCGACGAAGATGTTCTTCTGAAGGACCAAGTCCTCGCCGGCAGGGGAGCGCATTCCCTGGAAGACCGGGCGGGCGACGACCGGCCAGTCTTCCCATGTCAGGGATTGGACGATCGCTTCCATATAGGCGATCCCGCGGACGCTGTCGGGGTGGCGGTGGGCCCAGTAGAAGCCGAGGGCCGAACCCCAGTCATGGACGACGAAGACCACGTCCTTGAGGCCGAGTTCGGCCAGCCAGGCATCCAGATAGGCGGCATGGTCGTGGAAGCGGTAGCTGCCGTTGTTGGACGGTCCGGACTCGCCCATGCCGATCAGGTCGGGGGCGAGACACCGGCCATGAGCTTCCAGATGGGGAATGACGTTCCGCCACAGGTAGGACGAGGTCGGGTTGCCGTGCAGGAAGACGATCGGTCGCCCTTCACCCACGTCGACATACGCCATCCTGCTGTCCAGCACGTCGACATGGACGCGAGCGTAGCGGTCCTCGGGCGAAATCAGGACTTCGTTCATGGAACGGCTCCGGTCGGGGGAGGGAAGATCAGGACTCGGGAAGCATGTCGTCGACGATTTCCTCGATCCGCGCGTATACGTCCTCGCCCTGCAAATTGGGATCGACACGCTCCTTGACCCAGGTCTTGACGGCGTCCTTGTCGACTCCGTGGTCGCTCGCCACCACCGTGACCACGCCCGACATCACCAGCGTTCTGGCCGAAATCTCCTGCAGAAGGGTGATGAGCTGGGAATTAAAGGTGTTCTGGAGCTTCTGGCCGGTCACCATGTCGCCCATGATGCCTTCCATGTCGCTCAGGATCTTCCTCAGATTGTCGGTCATGGCGCAGCCCCTCTGCGGTGCGGGTCGACGGAAATCTAACCGGTTCGGGCGGCTAAGTCATGGCGCCGCCGCCGCGGGCGACGGCGGAGCTTGCGGTATCGACGGCCGGCTGTTACCTAGCCGCCCTTCGTCTCGCTAGATCGGGGCCGCCCCGGCGCATGGCATTTCTCGTCAAACTGGGCGTATCCCTCGGCCTGCTCGCCCTCCTGGTCTCGACCGTCGATACGGCAGCTCTGTGGTCGGTGGTCGCGCGGAGCAGCGTCTGGGTCCTGGTCGGCGTCGTGTTGAGTCTGGTCGTTCTGTCGCTGCCGCAGGCATGGCGCTGGCAGATGGTGCTCCGGGGCCAGGGGCATCGCCTGTCGTTCCTCAGAATGTGGTCGATGATCATGGCCGGCCACTTCTTCAATCAGACGCTCCCATCTTCCATCGGCGGCGACGCGATCCGCATGTTCGAAGGCAGCCGGGCGGGGCTGCCTTCGCGCTCCGCCGTCAACAGCGTTCTGGTCGATCGTTTCTGCGGTCTCGTGGGGCTGATCGCCGTGGCGACGGCCGGGCAGCCCTTCCTTTACCGTCTGATCGACGATCCGGTGGCGCGCCTCTACATGGCGCTGGTCGTGGCTGGGGGGCTCGCCACGGCGGTTCTGCTGGTAGCCGCGGGGCTACGGTTGCCGGGACGCCTCAAATGGCGACCGATCCGTCATCTCGCGGCGTTTTTCGAGGATCTCGGCGCTCTGGTGCGCCAGCCGCAACGATGGCTTCCCGTCCTGGTCATTTCAATCCTGGTGCAGCTGTCGCTACCGGTGCTGGTCTATGCCCTCGCCAGTTCGGCCGGCATCGTCGTCAGCTTTGGCGCCTGCCTCGCGGTCGTTCCCAGCGTCATCCTGCTGACGGTCGTGCCGATCTCGGTCGGTGGGTGGGGCGTCAGAGAAGGGGCGATGGTCGTGGGGCTGGGGTTCGTCGGGGTTGCCGCGAGCGACGCCCTGGCGATCTCCCTTCTGTTCGGCGCATCCGCGATCGCCGCCGGCATCCCCGGTGCGGCTTTCTGGCTGGTACTGCGACGGTCGGCATCACGCTCTCAGACGGCGGCTCAGCCGAGCATTCTGCGATAGGTTTCCGTATCCACGTTGCCGCCCGAGAGAACGATCAGGGCGGTGCGACCGGCCAGATCAACCTTTCCGGCCAGGGCGGCGGCCAGGGCGACCGCGCCCCCCGGTTCCACCACCAGCTTCAGATGGCGGAAGGCAGCGGTCATCGCGGTCGCAACCTCGGTCTCGTCGACGACCGCGCCACCGGCAAGAAGGCGGCGGTTGATCGAGAAGGTGAGGTCACCGGGCTTGGGCGCGAGCAGGGCGTCACAGACGGACCGGGCGCCGGGGTCGTTCTCCTGTCGCTCTCCCGCCGCCAGGGAGCGGGTGGTGTCGTCGAATCCCGCCGGCTCGACGGCGTAGACCTGAATGCCGGGCAGGCGCGCGGTCAGCGCCGTCGCTACCCCTGCGATCAGCCCGCCACCGCCGCAAGGCACCAGCGCCACTGAGGGTTCGACACCCAGCGCCGCGCATTGATTGGCGGCTTCCAGCCCTGCGGTGCCCTGTCCGGCGATAACCGCCGGATGGTCGAAAGGCGGAACGATGATCGCACCGCGCTCCGCCGCGATGCTCTCGGCGATCGCTTCGCGGCTTTGGGTATAGCGGTCGTAGGTAACGACGTCGGCGCCGAGGTTGCGGGTGCCTTCCAGCTTCGCACGCGGCGCATCCTCGGGCATGACGATCAGCGCGGGGGCGCCCAACTGGCATGCCGCCGCCGCGACCCCTTGCGCATGATTGCCTGACGAGTAGGCAACGACGCCACGTTTTCTTTCGTCTTCGGATAGTTGAGAAATCCGGTTGAATGCGCCTCTGAACTTGAAAGACCCTGTCCTCTGAAGGACTTCGGGTTTGAAGAAAAGGCGCCCGCCGCAGGCGGCGTCGATCGCGTCGGAACGGAGCAACGGCGTGACCACCGCTTGGCCGCGGAGCCGTCGTGCCGCCGCTACGACATCGTCAAAGGTCGGCGCCACAAGGGTGCCGCTCGCCGTCTGCTCAGTCGTCATGGTTATCCTTCGGCGCGTTCGACCGGAGTGCCGACGATGTCCTCGCGCAGGGTCAATCGGCCTCCGCCGGGGTTCTGCCCCAAGAGCTGGCGATAGACCTGGAGACCCTCCAGCACGCGCTGGACGTAGTTGCGGGTTTCCGAGAAGGGGATCATCTCAATCCAGTCTATGGGGTCCACCTTGCCCGTCCGCGGGTCGCCAAGCTCTGTGAGCCAGCGCCGGACGCGGCTCGGCCCGGCGTTGTAGGCGGCGAGCGCGAGCGCATACGAGCCGTCGAAGTCGCGGACCAGCGAGGCGAGATAGGCGCTGCCGAGGGTCATGTTGTAGGTGGGATCGGCGGTGAGGCGTGCCTTGCTGTAGGAGAGACCCAGCCGGGTGGCCACATGCGCCGCCGTATCCGGCATCAGTTGCATCAACCCAAGGGCGCCGGCACGGCTGACGGCTGTCGTTTGCAGCTCGCTTTCCTGGCGGGAGACGGCCAGGACCAGGGCCGGTTCGGACGGTTCCATGCCCGGGTCCATGGTGGCGGGCGGCGGCATGTCGATCACCGGAAAACCGGCGTCCACGAGGCTGAGACCCAGGCGCGCGGCGATCTTGCTCACCCGGATCGCCGTCGAGGCGTCGGCGTAATCCTTTGCCAGATCGGCGGCCAGCACATATTCGGTGGGCGTAGCGGCGCTCTCGGCCAGATGCGTCATGAAGCGCCTGGCGAGCCATGGTTCGTCCAGACGTCCCAGAAGCTTTGCCGCCTTCACCACCTCCCGGTCGGCGAAGGCCTGGCGTTCTGCGGCGGTCGGGACCGGATCGACGGGGAGGGCGAGCCGTGCCTGCCCCAGGCGCTGGGCGGCGAGCTGGCCGTAATAGGTGGTCGATTGCAGGGCGGCGCGCTCGTACCACATGACCGCTATGCTGGAGTCACCCATCGCCTCGGCTGCGCGGGCGGCCCAATAAGCCGCACGCCCCAGGCTGATGGGATAGCTCACCGCGGCGGACATGGTGACGAAGTGCTCAAAGGCGACGGCGGGTTCGTTGAGGAAGCGAAGTGCGAGCCAGCCCGCCATCCACTCCGACTCGGCGAAACCGATCCCGTCTTCCTGGGCATGCCGGCTGGCGAGCCAGTAGGCGTCGGCGAGGAATCCGTTCTGGAAGGCCGTGCGGATCGTCTGTTCGCGCAGGCGCCACCAGGCGCGGGGATGCGTCAGATCCGGGGGCGGCGCTAGCAGGATCTCCAGCGTGTCCTCATAGCGGTCGCGCCGGTTTCGCCAAGCCAGCCGCGCATAGGCGAGGCCGGGATCGTTTCTCAGCGCGTCAGGGACGCGGGCGATCGTCCGGTCGACGCCGGGTTCGTCGGTCATCAGATTGATGCGCGCGAGGGCGAGGTTGCGGTAGCCGTCGGGAACACGCGGGAACATCCGCTTCGCCGCTTCGTACTGACCGTCCCAGATCAGGCGATCGAGCCGCGCGATATGGTCCCCGACGGTGAGCTTGTCGCCGTAACGTCCGAGCACCGAAAGCTCGAAAGCGGGGGTGCCGTCGGCGTTCGTCCAGCCCTCGCGCAGCAGCCGGAGTCCTTCTTCTTCCTGTCCCAGGTCGAAGTACGCTCCGGCCTTCCTGATTTTTCCCGAGTTGGTGATCGGCGGATGGGCGTCGAACCAAGCGAGCACCGACTGCGGCGAGAGGGTAAGGGGCAGATTTTCCTCCGCCCGCAAGGCGATGGTCGTCATGTTCGGCCAGTCCGGGTTCTCGGTCGCGAAGGCGACGAGGTCCTCGAACGGGGAGTCCTTGCGACTGGTGAGGGACAGCCAGGTCAGGATCTTGGCGGTCAGCGGGTCGCCACCGCGCTCGGCCAGAGCCTTCGCGCGCGACCATTCGTCGCGCTGCGCGGCGTTCACCACGATCTTCGCGAGATTGAAATCGGTTTGAGAGGGAGGACGAGCCTGCGGCGCGGCGCTGACCGTCAGAGATGACAGCGACAACGCCAGACACCCCGTCACCAGACCGAGCGCCCGCCAGATCGTCATGATGCCTCCGGCAGCTGAATCCCCGAAACTGTAGACGTTCGTCGTTCCGCCATCAATTGCGAAGGCGGGAATTGCGCGCGACACGGGTCTCGCCGGCTTGCTGGCCCCCTGTCGAGGGGCTATGTTGCGCGCAAAGATGGAAGTCCAGGAGGCCAGGATGTTCAAGGGCTCGCTTACGGCGCTGATTACGCCGTTTCGCGACGGCAAGATCGACGAGCAGGCGTTTCAGTCGTTGGTCGACTGGCAGATCAAAGAGGGGTCGCACGGGCTGGTTCCGGTGGGGACCACGGGCGAGTCGCCGACGCTGAGCCATGTCGAGCACCGCCGCGTCGTCGAGCTGTGCATCGAGGCCGCGGCCGGCCGCGTTCCCGTGATTGCCGGTACCGGTTCGAACTCGACCGCCGAAGCGGTGAGCCTGACCCAGCACGCCAAGCAGGCCGGGGCCGATGGCGCACTGGTGGTGATGCCCTACTACAACAAGCCGACTCCGGAAGGGCAGTATCAGCACTTCAAGGCAATCAACGACGCGGTCGATCTGCCGGTCATCATCTACAACATCCCGGGCCGTTCGGTCGTGAACAGGTCGGTCGAGACCATGGCGCGGCTGGCCGAGCTGCCGAACATCGTCGGCGTCAAGGATGCGACCGCCGACCTGACCCGGCCGAGCCTGACCCGCATGACGATCGGCAACGACTTTTGCCAGCTTTCGGGCGAGGACGGCACGATCCTCGGCTTCCTGGCCCATGGCGGCCATGGCTGCATCTCGGTCACGGCGAACGTCGCGCCGAAGCTCTGCGCCGCGTTCCACGAGGCCTGGATGCGGGGCGATGCCGCCGGTGCCCTGGCGATCCACGACAAGCTGATGCCGCTGCATCACGCGCTGTTCGTCGAGACCAGCCCCGGGCCGGTGAAGTATGCGGCGACCCTGCTGGGTCTGTGCGGGCCGGAACTCCGTCTGCCGATGGTCGAGGTGACCGACGCCACCAAGCAGCGCGTTCGTCAGGCTATGGAAGAGGTGGGCCTTCTGGCTGCCGAAGGTGGAGCGTGGCGAGCAACCAGCTGATCAGTAAGGGCGTCGTCGCACGCAATCGGAAGGCACGGCACGAGTACTACATCGAGGATACGGTCGAGGCGGGCATTCAGCTCGTCGGCACCGAGGTGAAGTCGCTTCGTTCCGGGCGCGGCAGCCTGAACGAGGCGTTCGCCGAACCGCGGGATGGTGACATCTACCTGATGAGCGCCCATATCCCCGAGTACGGGCCGGCCGGGCGCTTCAATCACGAGCCGGTGCGCCCGCGGAAACTTCTGCTCCACAAGCGGGAGATCGATCGCCTGCTCGGCGCGGTGAAGAAGAAGGGCAGTACGCTTATACCGCTGTCGCTCTATTTCAACGACCGGGGCATTGCCAAAGTGGAGCTGGCCCTCGCACGGGGCAAGAAGCTCCACGACAAGCGCGCGACCGAGAAGGAGCGCGACTGGAACCGGCAGAAGCAGCGGATCCTGCAGCAGGACGCCTGAACGACCTCGAGGGAGGAACGGCGAATGCGGTCATTGCGGTGGTTGACGACGGCCTTCATGCTTGCGGCGGCGTTTCTCGGATCGACCACATCGATGGGGTTGGCCATGACAGCGCATGATTTCAGTTTTCGTTCGATCGACGGGGCCGAACTGCCCATGGCGTCGTTCGACGGCAAGGCGGTGCTGCTGGTCAATACTGCGTCCTTCTGCGGTTTCACACCGCAGTACGAAGGACTTCAGTCGCTTTGGGAGACCTATCGCGATCGCGGTTTGGTCGTGCTCGGGGTGCCGTCGAACGATTTCGGCAAGCAGGAGCCGGGAAGTTCGGAGGAAATCAAGGAATTCTGCGAGACCAAGTTCGACGTGAACTTTCCCTTGACCGAGAAGGTCCAGGTGATCGGCGCCGAGGCGCATCCGCTCTATCGCTGGATCTCGGACGAACTCGGCGAGGACATGGCGCCCCGGTGGAACTTCCACAAATACCTGATCGCGCCGGACGGGTCATTGGCCGGAACCTGGCCTTCCCGCGTCACGCCGACGTCGGAGGACGTTACGACCGCGGTGGAGGCGGTGCTGCCGCGCTGAGCGCGTCGAGCCGGCGCCGTATCTCCGCGAAGACCGCGTCGAACATCGCCGGCGTCAAGCGGCCGGTATTGGTGTTGTAGCGCGAGCAGTGGTAGCTGTCGGCCAGCACCTGACTATCTGGTAGATCATGAAAGCGCCCGTGCCCGAAGGGGAGGGCGGCGCGCCGGAGTCCCAAGGTCCGGACCACGGAGTCGTGGGCTGTGGTTCCCAGGGCGACGATCACCTTGAGATTGGGCATTGCCGCGATCTCGTCCTCGAGATAGCTGCGACAGGCGCCGATCTCGCGGCCCACCGGCTTGTTCTCCGGCGGAACGCAGCGGACGGCGTTGGTGATCCGGCAGTCGACCAGCCGCAACCCGTCGTCCGCGGCCGCACCATATGCACCTTCCGCGAACCCGTGGTCGAGTAGGGTCGGGTAAAGCAGGTCCCCCGCGTAATCGCCCGTGAACGGACGGCCGGTCCGATTGGCCCCGCGAAGGCCGGGGGCCAATCCGACAACCAGAAGCCGCGCACCGATAGCACCGAAGGCCGGCACCGGCGCATTGTACCAATCTGGGAACTTCGCGCGGTTCTCTCTGCGGAAGTCGACGAGACGTGGGCAGAGCGGGCAGTCGTGTGCGGGGCCGGGCTCTTCTTGCCCGGTATCGGCCACGCTCAATCGGTCCGGAAGTTGGCGGCCCGCGCCAAGCGGGCGTCGTCGTTGCCGACGTCGAGATCGCGGTGGTGGTCGCTATCGCGATGGTGGTGGCCTTCGCGGGCGATCAGGCTTTCGAGATCCTGGAGCTCGATGAACATGTCGGCTTGACGGCGAAGCTCGTCGGCAACCATCGGCGGCTGCGAGCGGACGGTGCTGACCACTGAAACCCTGACGGCTTTGCGCTGGACCGCTTCGACGAGACGGCGGAAGTCGCCGTCGCCGGAGAAGAGGACGATGTGGTCGATCTTATCGGCGATCTCCATGACGTCGATCGCCAGCTCGATATCCATATTGCCCTTGATCTTCCGCCGGCCGTAGGAGTCGGTGAACTCCTTGGTCGGCTTGGTCACCATCGTGTAGCCGTTATAGTCGAGCCAGTCGACCAGAGGGCGGATCGGTGAGTACTCCTGATCGTCGAGCAGCGCGGTATAGTAGAACGCTCGCACCAAATTCGCCTTACTCGCGAAAAGTTCGAGCAGACGTTTATAGTCGATATCAAAACCCAGCGCCCGTGCCGCGTTATATAAGTTGGATCCATCAATAAATAGGGCAATTCTTTCCTGAGGATAGAACTTGTTCATAGCAGTCCTTTAGTTGCGCGGAATGAACGCCGGCGCCGTCGCGGCAGTGAATGCCGAAAAAATACCTTAACGATGGGGCCGTTCGTCGCGTGATTATGAAGTTAGTTCCAGAAGGGACTTACACAAGGGGGGCAGGGGAGACAAGCGGTTGAAGCTAATCGGACTGGGAAGCAACCTTCCCGCGGCGCCTTGGGGCGAACCGATCGGGGTCTGCCGCGCGGCGCTCGCACGCTTCCCGGAAGTCGGCATGACCGTCGTCGACCTGTCCCGCTGGTATCGCACCGCCCCGGTTCCCGCCTCGGATCAGCCCTGGTTCGTGAATGGAGTCGCGCGAATCGAGACGACCCTCGACGCCCGGGACACCCTCGATGCCTTGCTGAGCATCGAGGCGGCCATGGGCCGGCGGCGATTGGAGCGGTGGGGGCCTCGGGTGATCGACCTCGATCTTCTCGCATGGGACGACCGCGTGACGGCCGAGACAGACACGGCGGCGGGATTGGTGTTACCCCATCCGCGTCTTTACGAACGCGCTTTCGTGCTCAAGCCCTTGGCCGATGTGGCGCCGGACTGGCGCGACCCGCGCTCCGGGCAGAGCGTCGACAGGTTGCTCGCGGCATTGCCGTCGGACCAGACGGCCCTGCCTTTCGATGAAAGATAGTCGTCCTCGGCGACTTTTTCCGGCGCGCTGGCAGCGTGCGGTCTTGTTGAACCTGTAATCGAGTGCGTATATCTTCCCCAACTTTCTTTTTTCCGAAGATCGCGGAGTGATTCGAGTATGGCGCGCGTAACTGTCGAAGACTGTGTTGTCCGGGTTCCCAATCGTTTCGAGCTGGTGATGCTGGCGGCGCAGCGGTCGCGTGACCTCTCTGCCGGCGTACGCCCCAACGTGGATCGCGACAACGACAAGAACCCGGTCGTCGCGTTGCGAGAGATCGCCGAGGAAGAGGTGAGCCTCGACGATCTGCGTCACGCCCTCATTCACGGCTTCCAGAAGCATGCCGAAGTGGACGAGCCGGAGGAGGACGATGATATGTCTTCCGATGCCATGGAGCAGATCCAGCCGTCCGATGGGATCGAGACCGGCCGCCGGGTTTTCGCGCCTCAGGACGAAGAGCAGGATGACGAAAGCGCCGGCAGTGAAGAGGCCGAGGATATTTCGGCAATGGGTGAAGCGCCCGAGGCCGGCGAGGGCGACGACACGAATTAATTAAGAATAAGCCGTTATTCCGGGGGATAACCGGGCTCTTCCGCGAAGCCTGCCCCCGGTTCGGCCCCGGACGTCGCCTTTCGCCCCTGTGACGAGGCGATCCGCGCCGTCGGAAGAACGTTTCAGCTCAGGCGGGTCAGCCGCCGCCCGATCCGGCAGGCGCGGGACGGTGAAGCGCCCTTGTTGGAGTCGGTCAGGTTTAGGGCAATGATCCGTCAGTACGAACTGGTCGAGCGGGTCAAGGCATATGACCCGAAGGCGGACGAGGAGGCGCTGAACCGTGCCTATGTCTTCTCGATGGTTCGTCATGGTTCACAGACCCGCGAGTCGGGTGACCCCTATTTCTCGCACCCGCTCGAAGTCGCAGGCATCCTGACCGAGCTCAAGCTCGATTCCGCCTCGATCGTGACCGCTCTGCTCCACGACACGGTGGAGGACAAGGTCGCGACGCGCGAGGAGATCAAGAAGTCCTTCGGCGCGGATATCGCCCGCCTCGTCGATGGCGTCACCAAGCTTTCCAAGCTCGAACTCCAGTCCGATACCCAGCGGCAGGCTGAGAACTTCCGCAAGCTCTTGCTGGCGATGTCCGAGGACATCCGCGTCCTGCTGGTCAAGCTCGCCGACCGTTTGCACAACATGCGGACCCTGCATTACGTCAAGCGGCCCGAACGGCGGAAGCGCATCGCTCGCGAAACGATGGACATTTTCGCGCCGCTGGCCGAACGGATCGGCATGCAGGGGATGAAGGACGAACTCGAGGATCTGGCGTTCCGCGAGCTCTGGCCCGAATGGCACGACACGATCACCAAGCGCCTCGAGTTTCTCCGCGAGCGCGGCGCCGGGCAGGTCGCAGACATCCTCTCCGAGCTGGAAACGACCTTGGACCAGGACGGCATCGAAGCCGAGGTGTCGGGGCGCGAGAAGCGGCCCTATTCCATCTGGCGGAAGATGGAGCAGAAGAACGTCGACTTCGAGCAGATTGCCGACGTCGTCGCCTTCCGCGTGATCGTCGCCGATATCCCCACCTGCTATCGCGCCCTGGCGTCGATCCACACGCACTATCAGGCCGTTCACGGGCGCTTCAAAGACTATGTGAGCGTTCCCAAGCGGAACGGGTACCGGTCGCTGCACACGGCAGTGATGGGGCCGCGGAAGGTGAAGATCGAGGTCCAGATTCGCACCACCGAGATGCACGAGGTGGCGGAATACGGCCTTGCCGCCCATTGGGCCTACAAGACCTCCGACGGTAAGCCTGCCGTCCACGAAGGGAAGCAGTATCAGTGGCTGCGGGAGCTTCTGGAGATCGTCGAGCACGCGGCCGAGCCCGAGGAGTTCCTTGAGCAGACCAAGCTCGAGATGTTCTCCGATCAGGTCTTCTGCTTCACGCCCAAGGGCGAGGTGATCGCCCTTCCGCGCGGCGCGACGGCGGTGGACTTCGCGTATGCGGTCCATTCCGACGTCGGCGATACCTGCGTCGGCGCCAAGATCAACGGTCGTCACGCCCCGCTCAGGACGCCGCTCGCCAGCGGCGATCAGGTGGAAATCCTGCGATCCAGTGGACAGACGCCGCAGCCGAGCTGGGAATCGTTCGTCGTCACCGGCCGAGCCCGCGCCCGCATTCGCCGTTTCGTAAGGTCACAACAGGAGGCCGAGTATCTGCGGCTCGGGCGATCGATCGTCGAGAAAACCTTCGCGACGGAGGAGAGGGCGCTGCACGACGGTGCGCTGGCGCCGGCTCTCGGCAAGTTCAAGCTCCGCAACGCCGACGAGCTGTTCATCGCGGTTGGCAGGGGCAATGTGACCGGGCGTCAGGTCTTCGAAGCGGTTATCCCCGGCGACCAGAACGGTGACGGTCGGCGCAAGGTCGTGCCGCTGACCCGCGCACGCGCCAGCCAGCGGGCGAAACGAGAGAACCCGGTGCCGATCCGTGGCCTGACCGCCGGCATGGCGGTTCACCTCGCGGACTGCTGCACGCCGCTTCCGGGCGACCGGATCGTCGGGCTCGTCACGGAAGGCAAGGGACTCACGGTCCATACCATCGACTGCGAGATCCTGGAGCAGTTCAGCCACACGCCGGAACTGTGGGTCGACGTTTCCTGGGACATCGACGGCGACGCTCACGAAATTCATGTCGGCCGCATCGCCGCCGTTATTAACAACGAACCGGGCAGTCTGGGGGCGTTGACGACGACGATTGCGCGCAGCCGATGCAATATTTCGAATCTACGCATCACCAATCGCTCGCCTGACTTCTTCGAGATCCTCGTTGATGTCGAAGTGAGCGATCTCGCCCACCTGACCAGCCTCATCGCGGCGCTTCGTGCCGATCCGGCCATCTATCAGGTGGAAAGAGCGCGTGGGTGACGGAGACCCGATGAGCCGGCAGCGCCACCGTGTTCGGACGCCGTAGGCGCCGCCCGGTCCATCTTCGGGTCAGCAATTTCCTTTGGCCGCGAAGCGGCTGGAGGCGTGCGGTCACCTATATCGCGCACCGGGTGGCGCGTCTGCCGGGCTCGCCCTACAGCATTGCCAGCGGGCTTTCCTGTGGTGTGGCGGTCTCGTTCACACCGCTGTTCGGGTTGCATTCGGCGATGTCGATTTTTCTCGCCTGGATCATCGGCGGGAACGTTCTGGCGGCGTTCATCGGCACCACGGTCGGCAATCCGTGGACCTTTCCGTTCATGTGGCTGGCGAGCTACCGGGTCGGTGAATGGCTGCTGGGGTTCGACGGGCTGAGCGCGACCGAACTGATGCGGGCCTTCGGCCATATCGGTGAGACCGTCTGGCACGATCCTGTCGCCGCAGTGGCCGATGTCTGGCCCATCGTGTGGCCGACCCTGGTCGGCGGCATTCCGATCGGCATCGCCAGTTGGTTCGCGACATTTTACCCGTTGCGTCGTATTGTCGCGCGCTATCAGCAGATCAGAGCGAAGAAACGTCAGGCGGCGCGAAAACGGGTCGCTGCTTCCGGTTCCATGGTAGAGAAATGACTGACCGTCCGCTGCGGCTCGGCGTCAACATCGATCACGTCGCGACCATTCGAAATGCTCGCGGTGGCCGCCATCCGGACCCCGTCCGGGCCGCTCGCCTGGCAGCCGACGCCGGCGCAGACGGGATCACCGCGCATCTGCGGGAAGACAGGCGGTATATCTCGGAAGAGGACATTCGCCGGCTGAAGGCAGAGATCGCCCTGCCGCTGAATCTGGAGATGGCGGCCACGGACGAGATGCTGGGCATCGCGCTGGCGACACGCCCGCTTGCGGCTTGCCTGGTTCCCGAAAAGCGCGCGGAACTCACCACCGAAGGCGGCCTCGACGTTGCGGCCAATCACGGTCATCTGGGGCCGGTCATCAAGGCGTTGAGCGATGCCGGTATCCGCGTTTCGCTGTTCATCGACCCGGATCCGGTGCAGATTGCCGTCGCTCATGCTCTGGGCGCACCGGTGGTGGAACTGCATACAGGCGCCTATTGTGACGCGGTCGAAGGCCACCGCTCCGACGCGCTGGAACGGCTTCGAAGCGCGGCGAAGCGCGCAGCGGCCCTCGGGCTCGAAGTGCATGCCGGGCACGGTCTGACATTCGAAACCGTTCGGCCGGTGGCGGCAATCCCCGAGGTGGTGGAGTTGAACATCGGCCATTTCCTCATCGGCGAGGCGATCTTCGCCGGCCTCGACAGCACCATTCACCGCATGCGCGCGCTTATGGATGACGCGCGAAGCGGAGGCGGCGGAACGGTCGCGGTATGAGGCACGGGGCCTGCGCGCGATGATCTTGGGAATTGGTCAGGATATCTGCGACACCAGCCGCATCGAGCGAACCCTGGAGCGTTTCGGTGACCGATTCGTCGGCCGTATCTTCACCGACATCGAGCGGGCGAAGTCCGATCGGCGACTGAACCGGGCTGCAAGCTATGCCCGCCGTTTCGCCGCGAAAGAAGCATGCTCGAAAGCGTTGGGAACCGGCTTTCGGCGCGGGGTGTTCTGGCGGGATCTCGGTGTGGTCAACCTGCCGGGTGGCAAGCCTACGCTGGCGTTGACCGGCGGGGCGGCGCTGCGGTTGGCCGAATTGACGCCGTCCGGGATGGAGGCCCGGATCGACCTCAGCATCACCGACGACGCCGGGATGGCCTACGCCATCGTCATCATATCAGCGGTTCCGCCTCTATGAGAGCCGTGTCGCCGTCATGCCTTCCTACGATAATACCCATGTCCATTAGGTGTATCTGGATCAATGGCTTCTAGAGAAAACGTCAACGCGGAGCGAAAGAAGGGCGGCTTTCTCGAAACCGTCAAGACGGTCGTCTACGCGGTTCTGATAGCCCTTCTCGTTCGCACTTTCGCGTTCGAGCCGTTCAATATCCCGTCCGGGTCGATGATCCCGACACTGCTGATCGGCGATTACCTGTTCGTGTCCAAATACGCCTACGGCTACAGCCGCTATTCGTTTCCGTTGAGCTTTCCGCCGTTCTCAGGGCGTGTTTTAGGATCGGCGCCCGAACGGGGCGATGTCGTCGTCTTCAAGCTGCCGCGCGACAACAAGACCGATTACATCAAGCGTATCGTCGGCTTGCCGGGCGACCGTATCCAGGTGAAGGACAGCATCCTCTACATCAACGGAGAAGCTGTGCCGCGCGAGCGCGTCGAGGACTTCGTGATCGAGGATCGCTTCGGCAACCGCGAGCGTGTCCGCCGTTATCGCGAGACCCTGCCGAACGACGTTTCATACTACGTGCTCGATCGTGACTCGAACGGGATCCTGGACAACACCGAGGTCTACGAAGTCCCGCCCGGCCACTATTTCGCGATGGGCGACAACCGGGACAACTCCTCCGACAGCCGCGTCCTCGATAATGTCGGATACATCCCGGCGGAAAACCTGATCGGGCGCGCCGAGGTTCTGTTCTTCTCGACGAACGGCAGTGCCGCTTTGTGGGAGATCTGGAAGTGGCCCTTCGCCATCCGCTTCGACCGCTTCGGCAATACGTTGTGAACGAGGCGAACGGCGACATCGCGGAAGAGGTGGGGGAGGCGCTCGGCCATCGGTTCTCGGATCGCGCCTTGTTGCGTTCAGCCCTGACCCACCCCAGCGTCGTAACCCGGCGTGACGTCGGGTCGAGTTACGAAAGGTTGGAGTTCCTGGGCGACCGGGTTCTGGGGCTGGTGGTCGCAGACCTGTTGTTCGAAGCCTTTCCCAACGAAGCGGAGGGGAAGCTCGCTCAGCGCTATGCCGCGTTGGTCTGTCGGGATTCCCTGGCGGACGTCGCGCACGACATCGGCCTTGGCGACCATCTCCTGATGGCGCGTGGCGAGGATGAGAGCGGCGGGCGCGACAATCCCGCCAACCTCGCGGATGCCTGCGAAGCGCTGATCGGGGCGCTCTACCGTGATGCCGGCATCGAAAAGGCACGCGCCTTCATCGAGGCGCACTGGCTGCCCAAGCTCAAATCGGCTCGCAAGCCGCCGCGCGACGCGAAAACCGCTCTTCAGGAATGGGCCCAGGGACTCGGCAAGCCGCTGCCGCAGTATCGGACCCTCGCCAGCACCGGACCGGCGCACAGCCCGGTGTTCGAGGTCGAGGTCCGCATCGCCGACCTGGAGCCCGCCATCGCCACCGGTCCGTCGAAGCGGACGGCCGAGCAGGCGGCAGCCGAGATTCTGCTGGCTAAGGTGTCGTCTTGAGTTTGGAAGAAAAGAAACAGCGCTGCGGTTTCGTCGCCCTGGTCGGCGCCCCGAACGTCGGCAAGTCGACCCTGGTCAACCGCATGGTCGGATCGAAGGTTTCGATCGTGACGCCCAAGGTCCAGACGACCCGCAGCCGGGTGGTGGGGATCGCCATGGCGGACGAGACTCAGCTCGTCCTGATCGACACGCCCGGCGTGTTCGAGCCCAAGCGCCGCCTCGACCGGGCGATGGTCCAGGCGGCCTGGCGCGGTGCGTCGGACGCCGACCGGGTCCTTTTGCTGATCGATGCGAAGCGTGGCATCTGCCGGGATACCCGGCGTATCCTCGACGGCCTGAGCCAAAACGGCCGGAAAGCGTCGGCCGTGGTCAACAAGATCGATCTGGTACCGAAGCCCGAGCTGTTGCGGTTGGCTGAGGCCCTCGACGCGACGGGAGTCATCGACGAGATCTTCATGATTTCCGCGCTCACCGGGGATGGCGTGAATACGCTTCGCGACAGCCTCGCCGCGTCGGCACCGGAGGGCCCGTGGATGTATTCGCCGGATCAGGCCGGCGACATTCCGCTCCGCGTCCTCGCGGCCGAGATTACCCGCGAGAAGCTTTATCTGCTCTTAAGTCAGGAGCTTCCCTACGCCACGGCGGTTTCGACCGAGATGTGGCAGGAGCGGAAGGACGGCTCGGTGCGAATCGACCAGACCATCTATGTCGAGCGCGAAGGGCAGAAGGCGATCGTTCTCGGCAAGGGCGGTGCGATGGCCAAGAAGATCGGCAGTGCGGCGCGCACGGAGCTGGAGCGGTTGCTCGGACGGCGCGTCCATCTGTTCCTGCATGTGAAGGTGCGCGAGAACTGGGGCAACGATCCCGAGCGCTATCGGGACCTCGGCCTAGAATTCAACGTCTGACCGGCGAGGAGGCGGGACGTGGAAAACGGACGTCGGCATGCCAGTGTCGCGCTCGCCAGGGCGCTCCCGGTGCCCGAAGGCCGGCGGTCGGCGCAAGTGCTTGCCCATGGCAGCATGGAGGTGCGCTGGTACGCGCCGCGGGGTGTCGATGCCCAGACGCCCCACGATCGCGATGAGCTCTACGTCGTGATGTCGGGCGAGGGCTGGTTCGTCAACGGCGATAGCCGCGAACGATTCGAGGCTGGCGATATTTTGTTCGTTCCGGCGAACGTCGAGCACCGCTTCGAAGAGTTCTCGGACGATTTCGGCACATGGGTGATCTTCTATGGCCCGATCGGCGGCGAAACCGCCGGCGGCTGATGCGGACTGGGAGGTAGCGATGGACGACGGCCTAGTGGCAAAGCGCCCTTTTGCGGAGCGCCTGAGGGACATCTACACGGGCAGCATGCTGACGAACATGCTGCATATCGGTTACGAGACCGGCCTGTTCGAGGCGGCGGCGGAAGGACCGGCAACCTGCCAGGAGCTCGCCGAACGGACCAACCTTACCGAACGTTATGTCCGCGAGTGGCTGGGGGCGATGGTCACGGCAGAGATCTTCGACTACCGGCCGGAAGCGGGGATCTTTTCCCTGCCGGAGGAACATGCCGCGTTCCTGACCGGCGGCTCGGCCCGCAACCTCGCTCCGGTCAGCCGCATTCTCAACCATTTCGGCAAGCATGTTCCCGGCGTGATCGAATCGTTCCGCCACGGCGGCGGCGTGCCCTATTCCGAATACTGGCCGGAGTTCACCTGTTTCTCCTCCGACGTCTGGCGCCGTATCTACGACAACCATCTGGTCGACGATTTTCTCGGCCGGGTCGAGGGGCTCCATGACCGCCTGAACGCCGGCGCCGATGTCCTCGATATCGGCAGCGGCGACGGCCATGCGATCAACGTCATGGCGCGGGCCTTCCCCAAGTCGCGGTTCGTCGGCTACGACCTCAGCGAGGCCGGGGTCGCGGCCGGCAATGCGGCAGCCGAGGAGGAAGGTCTCGCCAACGCCCGCTTCGAGATGATGGATGTCACGCGGCTGCCGACCGAGCCCAAATGGGACGTCATCACCGCCTTCGATTCGATCCACGATCAGTTCGAGCCCCAGCGCGTGCTCGACAACATCCGTGGTGCGCTGAAGGACGACGGCTATTTCCTGATGATCGACTTCAAGTTCCGCAGCGCGATCGAAGACAACATCGGCAACCCGTTCGCACCGATGCATTACGGGATCAGCATCCTGCACTGCATGACGGTGTCGCTGGCCGGCGGTGGCGCCGGCCTCGGCACGGTTTGGGGAATCGACAAGGCGACGGAGATGGTGAAGGCGGCCGGGTTCAACCAGGTCGAGGTCCTCGACTCGCCCCGCCCGCAGAACTGCATCTACATCTGCTGCCCCTGATCGATCCGGCTCTCCTGACGAGGCGCTGACGGACGATGGACTGGACCGACCAGGCCATCGTCCTTTCGGTCAGGCCGCATGGGGAAAGCAGCCTGCTGGCGATGCTGCTGACCCGTGAGCACGGGCGCCATGCCGGGCTGGTCCGGGGTGGCGCATCGCGGCGCCAGCGCGGCATCTATCAGGTGGGAAATGAAGTGTCGGCCAACTGGCGGGCGCGGCTTGCCGACCATCTCGGGACTTTGACCTGTGAACTGGTGCGGAGCCGGGCCGCGCGTCTGCTCGACGACCGCTTGCGCCTCGCCGGCCTTTCGGCCGCCTGCGCCGTCGTCGAGACGGTTCTGCCGGAACGCGAATCCCACCCGGCGGTCCATGCCGGACTCACGGCCCTGCTGAATACTCTCGAAGGGTCCGACCTGTGGGGCGAAGCCTATGTCCGGTGGGAGATCGGCCTCCTGGCCGAGCTCGGCTTCGGCCTCGACCTCTCTGCCTGCGCCGCCACCGGCGCGGTCGAGGATCTCATTTATGTCTCGCCGCGCACCGGGCGGGCGGTTTCGGCGGAGGCCGGTGCCCCCTATAGCGAGAAGCTGCTGCCGCTACCCGCGTTCCTGAGGGGCGAAGGCGAGGGAGGCGCCGTGGCGATCCGCGACGGCCTCAAGCTGACCGGCTTCTTCCTGGCGCGCGCCATTCCGGCAGGCGAGCGGGGCCTGCCGGCGGCACGAGACCGCTTATGGGATGCATTCGCTCGCGAAGCCACAAAATCTTGTGATAAAGAAGGCGCATGAACCAAGATACGCCCGCCGGAGACATTCGCCCGACCCCCTTCGCCGAAGCGCTGAGCGAGCGCTACCTCGCCTATGCGATGTCGACCATCGTGTCGCGGTCGCTGCCCGACGTCCGGGACGGCCTGAAGCCCGTCCATCGCCGTCTGCTCTTTGCGATGCGCCAGCTTCGCCTCGACCCGCGCTCGGGCTTCAAGAAGTGCGCGCGCGTCGTCGGTGACGTCATCGGCCGCTACCACCCCCACGGTGAGGCGGCAGTCTACGACGCTATGGTAAGGCTGGCCCAGGAGTTCGCGGTACGATACCCGCTGGTCGACGGTCAGGGGAATTTCGGCAATATCGACGGCGATAACGCGGCGGCGATGCGCTACACGGAAGCGCGGCTGACCGAGGTGGCCGAAGCGCTTCTCGTCGGCATCGACGAGGATACCGTCGACTTCCGCCCCAATTACGACGGGGAGGAGGAGGAGCCGGTGGTGCTGCCGGCACGGTTTCCGAACCTCCTCGCCAACGGCTCGACCGGCATCGCCGTCGGCATGGCGACCAGCGTTCCGCCGCACAATGTCGGCGAGATTTGCGGCGCGCTCCGCCACCTGATCAAGCACCCCGGCGCATCGATCGAGACTCTTGTCGGCTACATCAAGGGGCCTGACTTCCCCACCGGTGGCGTGCTGGTCGAGCCGCCGGAAAGCATCGTCCAGTCCTATTCCACCGGCCGCGGGGCATTCAGGCTCAGGGCGCGGTGGGAGGTCGAGAAGCTCAAGCACGGCCAGTGGGTGCTGGTCGTCACCGAGATTCCCTATCAGGTCCAGAAGTCGCGGATCGTGGAGCGGATCGCGGAGCTTCTGGCCGCGCGAAAGCTGCCTTGGCTCGCCGACCTTCGCGACGAGTCGACCGAAGACGTCCGGCTGGTGCTGGAACCCAAGAGCCGGACCGTCGAGCCGGAGGCGCTGATGGAAGCGCTGTTCCGGGTGAGCGACCTCGAGGTCCGCATCCCGCTCAACATGAACGTGGTCGATGCGCACACGGTGCCGGGGGTGATGAACCTCCGCCAGGTGCTGCAGGCCTTCCTCGACCATCGCCGCGAGGTTCTTTGCCGCCGGTCCCGCCACCGGCTGGAGACGATCGGCCGGCGGCTGGAGATCCTCGAAGGCTATCTCGTCGTCTATCTCAATATCGACGAGGTGATCCGCATCGTTCGCGAGGAGGACCAGCCGAAGGCCGCCCTGATGGCGACCTTCGACCTGACCGAGGTTCAGGCCGAGGCGGTGCTCAACATGCGCCTCCGCAATCTTCGCAAGCTGGAGGAGATGGAGCTCAAGAGCGAGCACGGCCGGCTCAGCGAAGAACGCGACCAGCTCGAGGCCCTTCTCGGGGACGAGGATCTGCAATGGCGGACGATTTCGGACGAGGTCGCCGACATCGACAAGCGGTTCGGCGGCAACACCGCGCTCGGGCGCCGTCGGACTGCGCTGGGCGACGTTCCGGAAACGACGGAAGTACCTCTCGAAGCGATGGTGGAGCGGGAGCCGATCACCGTCGTCTGCTCGAAGATGGGATGGATCCGATCGACCCGCGGGCATATCGAGAATGTGGGCGATCTCAAATACAAGGCGGGCGACGAAGGGCGTTTCCACCTTCATGCGCAGTCGACCGACAAGCTGCTGATCTTCGCCACGAACGGCCGTTTCTACACGGTGCCGTGCGACAGACTGCCGCGGGGCCGCGGTTTCGGGGAACCCCTGAGGCTGATGATCGACCTGGAGCAGGAAGCCGACATCATCGCGCTCCGCGTTCATCGCCCGGGCGGGCGCCTTCTGGTCGCGGCTAAGGATGGACGCGGGTTCTTCGTTTCGGAGGATGAGATCATTGCTCAGACCCGCGCGGGACGGCAGGTGCTGAACTTATCGTCTGGCGGGACGGCCGCGCTCTGTATCGAGGGGGAGGGCGATACGGTTGCCGTGGTGGGCGACAATCACAAGCTGCTGCTGTTCCCCGCGGACGAACTGCCGACGATGGGCCGTGGACGCGGAGTCATCCTCCAGAAATTCAAGGATGGCGGCCTCGCCGACGCCAAGGTCATCAAACGTGAAGACGGTCTCACATGGCGTCGGGGGGAGGGCGTAAGGACCGTGACCGAACTCGACGCCTGGATCGGTCGTCGCGGCAATGCGGGACGTTTGGCACCGAGGGGCTTCCCGACCAGTAACCGGTTCGACGGCGGGCGTAACTGACGGTGCAGACGAAGACCGCCGGGCCGTTGCCGGCCCGGCGGTCCATTACGTCATCGTGTCGGAGCGAGCCGGTGAGTCGTCAGCCGATCCTGCCGTACGGACCCTGCGGGACACGTCCGAAGGACGGAACGTGGACGCTGCGGCCCTTTTCGCTCTGGGGTTCGGCGACGACGGCCTGCGGACGCCAATAGCCACGGTTGGTGCTGACCTGACGGCCACCCAACGCGGCCTCCTCAACGGTCTGAACCGACGCCCCCGAGTTGAAGGCGGGCTGACCCATATAGGCGTCGACGCGCTGCGGAGGCGAAGCCTGGGCACCCGCAATCATACCGGCCGACAAGACACCAGCGACCAGCGTCGCGATTACTGAATTTCGCATGTTCGATCTCCCTTCCAGGATGTCGTTGTGTGCTCACTGGTTGATCAACCTGCTCAGGAAGTAATCAAACGATCGATTGATATCCAGTCCTAAAGCCATGCGTTAAGTGCATGGCTGTATTCTGATTGGCCATGCAACCTGCTCGAGGCGGCGGGTCGATGATCGGCCGTATCCGCGGTTGCAACTGTCTTCCGCCGTGCCGCGCTGTTCGCGAACTGCCTGGAAAGTCACGGAATCGCTTGGTTTGTGCCCGGCGATGTCCTATACGAGTCCGGCTGTCCTAGAACGACAAGATGATGCGGGGGGAAATTGCAGCAGTTGCGCGCTCTGGCTCGCGGCATTGACAGGTTGAACGATTGGGTGGGCCGCGCCGTCTCTTGGCTCACGTTGATCATGGTCCTGGTCACCGTCGTCATCGTCGTTCTGCGGTACGGTTTCAATGTCGGCTTCATCTGGATGCAGGAATCCGTGCGGTTCATGCACGCATTCGTCTTCCTGCTGTGCGCTGGCTATACGCTCCTGCATAACGGGCATGTCCGGGTGGATATTTTCTATTTGAAGATGTCCGAGCGTAGGAAGGCGATGGTCGACATCTTCGGTTCGATCTTCTTCCTGATCCCGGTCTGCTCGGCGATTCTCTTCTACTCCTGGGACTATGTCCTCAACTCGTGGGCCCAGCTCGAAGGATCGCTGGAAGAGCGCGGCCTTCATGCGGTCTACCTGCTGAAGACGACGATCTGGGCCTTCTCGGTGCTCATGATCCTGCAAGCCGTCTCACGGGTCATCCACGGAACGGCGACGCTCACGGGCCGTGAACATCTGAACGACGAGGAAGAGGAGCCCGTCCTCTGATGGCCGAAACCCTCGACGTTCTCATGCTCGCCGCCCTGTGCGGCTTTTTGCTGCTGGGCTTCCCCGTCGCCTTCACCCTCTCCGGCGTCGCGCTCGCTTTCGCGTTGATCGGAAGTTCCATGGGCGTGTTCGAGATGGCCTTCGTCGCCGCTCTGCCCAACCGCATTTACGGCATCATGACCAACGACCTGCTGATCGCGGTGCCGTTGTTCGTATTCATGGGCGTGATGCTGGAGCGCTCGAAGCTGGCGGAAGAACTGCTCGACACCATGGGGCTGGTGATGGGCAGAGTCCGTGGCGGCCTCGGTATATCGGTGACGCTGGTGGGCGCCCTGCTCGCGGCGTCCACCGGGATCGTCGGCGCGACCGTCGTGACGATGGGGCTGCTCTCCCTGCCGACCATGCTCAAGCGCGGTTACGATCCGGCGATCGCATCCGGGTCGATCTGCGCCGCCGGCACGCTCGGCCAGATCATCCCGCCGTCCATCGTACTGATTCTGCTCGGTGACCAGATTTCCGCCGCCTACCAGCAGGCGCAGCTCGCAGCCGGAAACTTTGCGCCCGAGCCGGTATCGGTCGCCGACCTGTTCGTCGGCGCATTGCTCCCCGGTCTTGCGCTGGTGGTGCTCTACATCACCTGGCAGATCATTTACGGCTCGCTCTATCCCAGCCGCATGCCGTCGATTCCGAGGGAAGAGCTGGACGCGATAGCGGGGCGGGCGTTCTACGGCCGGGTGTTGAAAGCGCTGGTCCCGCCGTTGGTGCTGATCGTCGCCGTCCTGGGGTCGATCCTGGTGGGGCTCGCGACGCCGACCGAGTCGGCCGGCGTCGGCGCCATTGGGGCGATGATCCTGGCGGCACTCCGCGGACAGCTGACGCGCGCCAACCTGACCGAGGTCATGCGTCAGACCGCGCGGGTATCGTCGATGGTGTTCGTGATCCTGATCGGCGCGGCGATGTTCTCGCTGGTGTTCCGCGGATTCGGCGGTGACGACACCGTGCACGAGTTCTTCACCGGGCTGTCGGGCGGTGTGGTCACGGCGATCATCCTCACCATGGTGGTGATGTTCGTCCTGGGCTTCTTCCTGGACTTCCTGGAGATCATCTTCGTCGTGGTGCCGATCATCGGCCCGGCGATCCTCGCCCATGACATCAGCCCGGTGTGGTTCGCGATCATGATCGCGATCAACATCCAGACCTCGTTCCTGACCCCGCCCTTCGGCTTCGCGCTGTTCTATCTGCGCGGCGTGGCGCCGCCCGAGGTGACGACGATGGCGATCTATCGGGGCATCGTGCCGTTCGTCGTCCTGCAGGTGGCGATGCTCGGCATCCTGGCGCTGTTCCCGGCGCTGGCCACCTGGCTGCCGGACCTCCTTTACGGCGGATAGCGGGTCGGCCGGACCGCGACGACGAACGCCCGGCGGCCCGTCGCCTCACCAGTCGAGGCCGAGTCTCCGGGCTTCGTCGCTGATGGAGATCGGGCGGCCGATATCGGGAACCGGGCGGCCGAGGATCTTCTCCGCGTCCTCCCGATTCCAGTCGTTGGGCACCAGCAGGACGCGGAGGTCGCCGGGGTCGACGATCCCCCAGTTGTCGAGGTCGTAGCAGCCCGACCCGCCGCAATAGGCCTGGAACACCACGACCGGCCGCCCGCGTCCATCCTCGGTGCAGACGCCGCCGATGAAGTCGATGGCGCTTTCGTAACGGAGGACCGTCTCCCGGTCATCCTGGCCGACGGTCACGACGGACTCGACGAACGCGCCGCCGTCGGTCCGCTTCTCGAAGGCGAATCGGACATCGGCGCCTCCACAGGAGAAGCCTTCATCCGCGAACGCGGCGGCCGGTTCGAAGGCCAGAAGGCACAAAGCCGTCAACCGCCACATCCTTGCCTCGCCTGAAAGGAAGCAGGCGCGGCCGAGCCGGCTGCGCCCGTTCACGCCGCGGTCACGCCGACAGGAGCGCCCGGTTGTTCATGTAGCCGTTGTCGGCGAGCGGCGCCCAGCTCATCGATTCCTTTCGGAATTTGATCCAGCTCTCGTAGATGCGCTTGTTGATGTCGCCTTCCGAGGCGGTCTCGGCGACGACGTCGAGGCTGTGCTTCATCATGGCCCGGAAGACGTCGTCGGGGAAATGCCTGACCTGGACGTTGTGCTTGTTCACCAAGGTGTCCAGCGCTCTGGCATTGGCAGCGGAAAACTCTGACAGCGTGATGGTGTTCTCGGCCGCCGCACAGCGCCGGACAATCTCCTGCAGGTCTTTCGGAAGCTTTTCGTAGGCCTCCAGGTTGACCATCAGCGACAGGGTCGATCCGGGTTCGTGGAAGCCGGGGCCGTAATAGTACTTGGCGACCTTGTAGAAGCCGAAGGCGAGGTCGTTCCAGGGTCCCACCCATTCGGTCGCGTCGATGACGCCGGACTGGAGCGCCGGCATGATCTCGCCGCCCGGCATGTTCACCGCGGTCGCGCCGAGCCGGTTGATGACCTCGGCGCCGAGGCCGGGAATGCGCATGGTCAGCCCGTTGAAGTCGGCGATCGAGTTGATCTCCTTCTGGAACCAGCCACCCATCTGGCACCCGGAACTTCCCGCGGCCCAGGCACGGAGGCCGAATTCGGCATAGAGCTCGTCCCAGAGCTCCTGTCCGCCGCCGTAATAGAGCCAGCCGTTCTGCTCCTGCGCCGTGAGGCCGCCGGGGACCGTGCAGAAGAAGGGCGTGCTCTTGTTCTTGTTGACCCAGTAGTAGGCGGCGTCATGGCCGCATTCGGCGTTGCCCTGGCGCACCGCATCGAAGACCTCGAAAGCCGGCACCAGTTCGCCCGCGGCATAGAGCTTGACCGTCAGCCGTCCGTCCGACGCCGCGGTGATCGCATCCGCGAGGCGTTGCGCGCCCGTGCCGAGGCCGGGGAAGTTCTTGGGCCAAGTGGTGAGCATCTTCCACTCGAACCGCTGCTGTGCGATCGCCGGCGCCGGGAAGGCAGCGGCTCCCC
>PBKC01000070.1 GCA_002721365.1 Rhodospirillaceae bacterium
ATGGTGTTGGGGCCGAGGTCCCAGGCCGCCGAGCGATAGCCCCGCGGATAGCGGCCGGCGATCCGCTTGATGCACTCCCGCGCCCGAATCATCTCCGCTTCTTCCTTTTCCCGCGGCATCGCGGCCGGCGGGACGTGGGAATAGCCGTGATGGCCGATCTCGTGGCCGGCCGCGACCACCTGTTCGCAGGCGGCCTGATGCGAGTCGATGACGACGCCGGGAATGAACCAGGTCGCGGGGATGTCGTGCTCGGCGAGCAGCGAAAGGATGCGCTGGGCGCCGATCAGGCCGAACTCGCCCCGCGAGATGGGAGTCGGGGTGGTCAGACTGCGTGACGTCCATCCGGACCAGACGTCGAAGTCGAAGGTCAGGCAGGCGATATGTCTGGGCATTTCGCCCTCCGGCTTCCTCTGCGGGCGGCGCTGCCGCGGCACTGCAGATCGTATTGGAATACAATACGCAAAAGTGTATTGTGATATGTGGAGGTGGTCAACTCTTCGGCCGGCTTCGTCCGTCGGTGTGGGAGGGACCCTTTGAAAACCAGCCCGCTGTTCGTGCAGTCGTTGGAGAAGGCCTTCCGGGTCCTCGACGCCTTCGACGGCAGCGAACGGTTTCTCGGTCTGGCGGAGATCGCAGCCCGCACCGGCCTCGACAAGAGCGCGGTGCAGCGTTTCGCCTACACCCTCGAACGGCTGGGATTTCTCGATAAATGTCCCAAGACCCGGCGGCTGGCGCTGGGCCAGAAGGGGCTGGATCTCGCCTTCAACTTCCTCCGCACCCATCCGCTGGTCGAGGCGGCGACGCCGACCCTTGTCGAGCTGCGGCGGAGCTGCGGCGAGCGGGTCAATCTCAGCCTGTTCGATGGCACGACGCTGATCTACGTGATCCGGGAGCGGGCGCGGCGGGAATATTTCTACAGTTCCCTGATCGGCCGCCGCATGCCGACCTTCTGTACCGCCGGAGGGCGGGCGATGCTCGCTTGTCTGCCGGAGCAAGAGGCCGCAGAGATCGTCGCCCGCTCGGAGCTGAAGCCGCTCACCGCCCGCACCATCATCGATCCGGCGGCGATCATGACGAAGATCGCCGAAGCGCGGGTCGCCGGCTATACGGTAAGTGCGGAGGAAAGCACCATCGGCGAACTGACGGTGGCCGCGGCCGTGCGCGACGGCGACGGTCGGCCGCTCGCCGCCGTCCACATCGCCGGCTCGCTCGGCGACTGGGCGCTGGACGAATTCGAGCGCCGGTTCGCGCCGCTTGCCGTCGAAACGGCGCTCAACCTCGGCCGGTTCGAATCGACCGCCCCTGCGGCGGCAGGAGGGATGGCTTCATGACTGAATTGCGGGGAGACGAGGCCCGCGTCGCCGATTGGCTGGGGCGCCAATACGGGGCGATGATCGGCCTGCTGGGCGATATCGTGACCATCGACAGCGGCTCCTACGATAAGGAAGGGGTGGATGCGGTCGCGGCCCGGCTGGAGGCGTTCTTCGCCGAGCAGGGAATCAGCACCGCCACCAGCGAGGGGACGACCGAGTCGGGCAACCTGTTGCGCGCTGTCGTCGGCGAGACCGCCAACAAGCCCCCGGTTCTGCTATGCGGACATATGGACACCGTGTTCCCGCGGGGGGAGGCGGGCCGGCGGCCCTTCCGGATCGACGGCGGCCGCGCCTACGGGCCGGGTGTCGCCGACATGAAGGCGGGGCTGGTGATGAACGCCTTCGTGCTGGCCGCCTTCCACCACTGCGGAATCGAGGACGCCCCGCTCGTCGGTCTGTTCACCTGCGACGAGGAGATTGCGTCGCCCTATTCCCGCCGGTTCATCGAGGAAACGGCGCGCGGGGTTCGCGCCGTCCTCAACGCCGAGCCGGGCCGGGTCTCGGGCAATGTCGTCATCCGCCGCAAGGGCGGCGTGTTCCTCAGGCTCGAGGTCACCGGCAAGGCGGCCCACTCCGGTGCCAATTTCAGTGACGGCGCCAGCGCCATCGGTGAACTCGCCCACAAGATCGTCGCGCTCCACGGCCTCACGGATATCGAGCGCGGGACCACGATCAACGTCGGTCTGGTGAAGGGCGGGCAGTCGGTGAACACCACGGCGCCCCATGCCGAAGGAGAGATCGACTTCCGCTACGCGATGCCCGCCGATCGGGCGGAGATTCTGGCGGCCATGGAACGTATCGCCGAGCGGACGACCGTACCGGGGACGTCGGCGCGGCTCTCGATCCGAGGCGAGTTCCTGCCGTTCGTGCCGACCCCTGAGTCCGGGCAGGTGTTCGACTGCTACCGGCAGACGGCCGGCGACCTGGGCTTCGCCGTCGACGGCGAGGCCACGGGCGGCTGCGCCGACTCCGGTGTCACCGCCGCCGTGGGCGCGCCGACTCTCTGCGCCACCGGCCCTGTCGGCGGCAAGGTCCATACGCCCGACGAATACCTGGAAGTCGAGACCATCGTGCCGCGGGCACAGGCGGCGGCGCTTACCGCCCTCAGGCTTCTACGCGCGTGAGCGACGCACCGCTCGCCATCGTCACCGGGGCCGGACGGGGCATCGGCCGGGCCTGCGCGACGGGTCTCGCCGCCGCCGGCTGCGACCTGGCGCTTATCGACCTTGATGAGGCGGGAACGGTAGAGACCGCAAGGCTCTGCGCTCCGCAGGCGGTGTCCGTCCATATCGCCGACGTCGCCGACTTCCGCCTGGCGGAACGGGCCGTGGCGGCCATCGTCGGGGAGACGGGGCGGATCGATGTCCTCGTCAACAATGCCGGCATTTCCCAGCCCAAGGGCCTGCTGGAGCTCACCGAAGCCGATTGGGACCGAACCCTCGCCGTCGATCTCAAGGGCTGCTTCAACTGGTGCCGCGCCGTGGCGCCGGTGATGCTGGACCAGGAGAGCGGCGGGCGAATCGTCAACATGTCGTCGCTTTCGGCCTTGAACGGCGGTGTCACCAGCGCCGTCAGCAAGGTGGCCTATGCGGCGGCCAAGGCCGGCATCCTGGGGCTGACCAGGGCGCTCGCCAAGGAGCTGGGCCCGAAGATCAGCGTCAACGCCGTCTGCCCCGGTATCATTCGCACCGAACTCGTCGAATCGCTCACCCGAGGGCGGGAGGAGGAACTGGCGGGACGCATCGCCATGGGCCGTCTCGGCACGCCCGAGGACGTCGCCGCGGTGGTGACCTTTCTCGCCACGAGCCCGACCTGCTTCGTCAATGGTGAGGCTATCCGTGTCGACGGCTTCCAGTGGGTGACCTGATCGGGGACGGCTGGCCCGTTTTCTCTCCATACCGCGCCGCAACATTGGCCCTCTTGGCAAGGTGGAGCAAAACGGGCATGGTGCTACCTCGCTTACAGGGGGGTGGAATGCTCGCAACAGGGGCTGCGCTATGAAAATCGCCGTGCCGAAGGAGGTCCGCGCCGATGAGACGCGGGTCGCCGCGTCACCGGACATGGTCAAGAAGTTCGTCGGCATGGGCATCGACGTCGCTGTCCAGCAAGGGGCCGGCAAGGGCGCGAACATGCCTGACAGCGTGTTTCGCGACGCCGGTGCCTCGATCACCCGGACCGCCAAGACGACCTATGCCGACGCCGACCTCATCCTGAAGGTGCGGCGGCCGATGTCGGCGGACGAGGGGACCGACGAGGTCGAGATGATGCCGGAGGGTGCGGTGCTGGTCGGGCTCCTGGCGCCGCTCTCGAATCGGGAGCAGGTCGAGGGATACGCCAAGCACAAGCTCACATCCTTCGCGATGGAGCTGATTCCCCGCATCAGCCGTGCCCAGAGCATGGATGCGCTGTCGTCGCAGAGCAATCTCGCCGGCTACAAGGCGGTGATCGACGCCGCCTCGGAATACGGCAAGGCGATGCCGATGATGATGACCGCTGCGGGCACCGTCGCGCCCGCCAAGGTGCTGATCCTCGGCGCCGGCGTCGCCGGCCTTCAGGCCATCGCCACGGCGCGCCGGCTGGGTGCCGTCGTGTCCGCATTCGACGTCCGCCCGGCGGTGAAGGAGCAGGTGCAGAGTCTCGGCGCCAAGTTCGTCGAGGTGCAGAGCGACGACGCCGCCAACGCGGAGACGGCGGGCGGCTACGCCAAGGAAATGAGCGAGGACTACAAGCGCAAGCAGAGCGAGCTTATCCACGAGACGCTCAAGTCCCAGGACATCGTCATCACCACCGCTCTCATTCCCGGCCGCCCAGCGCCGGTGCTGATCACCGAGGATATGGTGAAGGACATGAAGCCCGGCGCCGTCATCGTCGACATGGCGGTGGAGGCCGGCGGCAACTGTCCGTTGAGCGAACTCGGCAAGACGGTGGTCAAGCACGATGTGAAGATCATCGGGCCGGCGAACCTGCCCGGCCGGATCGCTGCCGACACCAGCTCGCTCTATGCCCGCAATCTGCTGAACTTCATCACCCCGATGATCGACAAGGAGAAGAAGGCACTGGCCATCGACTGGGAGGACGAGGTCGTCAAGGGCGCCCTGCTGACCCGCGACGGCAAGGTCGTCAATCCCGCTCTCACCGGGGAAGGAGGCTCGTAATGGATCCGCTCGTCGTCGATCTGACGATCTTCGTGCTGGCCGTCTTCGTCGGCTACTACGTCGTCTGGGCCGTCACCCCGGCCCTGCATACGCCGCTGATGGCGGTCACCAACGCGATCTCCAGCGTGATCATCGTCGGTGCGCTGATCGCCGCCGGCCCGGCCGGTTTCAACTTCTCGAAATTCGTCGGCTTCCTCGCCGTGACACTGGCCTCCGTCAATATCTTCGGCGGCTTCATCGTCACGCAGCGGATGCTGCAGATGTTCAAGAAGAAGAAATAGGCAGGGGGACTGGACGTGGGAGAAAACGCAACCGCCCTGGCCTATCTGATCGCCTCGGTGTGCTTCATCCTGGCGCTGAAGGGGCTGTCGTCGCCGGCCTCGGCCCGCCAGGGCAACATCTTCGGCATGGTCGGCATGGTGATCGCCGTGCTGACGACCCTGCTCGATCCCGAGGTGGTGAGCTACACCTGGATCATCATCGGCATCCTGATCGGCGGGACCATCGGCACGATCATCGCCAAGCGAATCCAGATGACGGCGATGCCGCAGCTCGTCGCCGGGTTCCACAGTCTCGTGGGCCTGGCCGCGGTCTTCATCGCCTTCGCCGCGCTGTACGCGCCTGAGACCTACGGCATCGGCTATGCCGGGTCGATCAAGACCGCCAGCCGCATCGAGATGTCGCTCGGCGTGGTCATCGGCGCGATCACCTTCACCGGCTCGATCATCGCCTTCGCCAAGCTGCAGGAGCTGATGAGCGGCGCGCCGGTGATCTTCCCGCGCCAGCACATGCTGAACTTGGTGCTGGGGCTGGTGGTGCTTGGCCTCATCATCATCTTCGCCGCCAGCGAGAGCCACTTCGTGTTCTGGCTGATGGTGCTGCTGGCGCTGGCCTTCGGCATTCTGATCATCATCCCGATCGGCGGCGCCGATATGCCGGTGGTGATCTCGATGCTGAACTCCTACTCCGGCTGGGCCGCGGCGGGAATCGGCTTCACCCTGGGCAACACCGCGCTGATCATCACCGGCGCACTGGTCGGCTCCAGCGGTGCGATCCTCTCCTACATCATGTGCAAGGCGATGAACCGGTCGTTCTTCAACGTCATCCTCGGCGGCTTCGGCCAGTCGGGCGAGGCGGCGGCGGCATCGACCGGCGACAAGACCGTGAAGCCGGGCAGCGCCGACGACGCCGCGTTCATCATGAAGAACGCCAGCTCGGTGATCATCGTCCCCGGCTACGGGATGGCCGTGGCGCAGGCGCAGCACGCGCTCCGCGAGATGGCCGACGAACTGAAGAAGGAAGGCGTCACCGTCCGTTACGCCATCCACCCGGTGGCGGGGCGCATGCCCGGTCACATGAACGTCCTGCTGGCCGAAGCCAACGTGCCCTATGACGAGGTGTTCGAGCTCGAGGAGATCAACAGCGACTTCTCGACCACCGACGTCGCCTTCGTGATCGGCGCCAACGACGTCACCAACCCGGCGGCGCGGACCGATCCGGCCAGCCCGATCGCCGGCATGCCGATCCTGGACGTCGAGAAGGCGAAGACGGTGCTGTTCGTCAAGCGCAGCCTGTCGCCCGGTTATGCCGGCATCGACAATGCGGTGTTCTACCGTGACAACACGATGATGCTGTTCGGTGACGCGAAGAAGATGGTCGAGGAGATCGTCCGCGCCCTCGACTAACGACTAAGCTGGTCGTTGCCCTCGTGCTCGACACGAGGGTCTTCGAAGTAGCGAGATGCGCGCGTCGAGCGCGCCCATGACAATGAGAGAGGTGGAGGAGACTAGCTCTCCTCCACCTCTTCCATTTCCGCCTTCTGCGCCAGCGTCCGCTTGACGTCTATCGTCGACATCCGGCCCAGGTCGTCGAAGTGGTGCGTGAGCCAGGTTTGCGCCGCGCGCCGGCCGATGTCCCGCAAGAGGCACAGGAACGACCATTCGGCGTTCAACTTGCTGGAGGCGGTGAGGGTTGTCATTTCCTCGTCGCCACGGATGGCGTGGATCAGCATCCGCTTGTAACGGGTGCCGTCGAGGCTTCCTTCGTCCAGCAGCCGGGTGACGAAATCGATGGCGCGCAGCTCGGCGATCAAGCTGGCGTTGAAGGTGATCTCGTTCATCCGATTGTTGATCTCCTGAGCCGTTATCGGCACGCCGTCCCGGACCAGGGGATTGATCTGGACGATGACGATGTCGCGGCTTCCGCACTCGTAGATCAGCGGATACAGGACGGGATTGCCCATATAGCCGCCGTCCCAATAGGCCTCGCCATCGATCTCCACCGCTCGGAACAAGCTCGGCAGGCAGGCGGAGGCCATGACGGCCTCGGGCGTCACCTCGGTTTCGCGGAATACCCGGGCGCGGCCGGTGCGAACGTTGGTTGCCGATACGAAGACCTTCATCGAAGCGCAGCGGTGGACCCGATTGAAATCGACGCGGGTCGCGAGAAGATCGCGCAGCGGATTGATGTCGAGGGGGTTGGTGGCGTAGGGCGACACGACCCGGCTGACCAGATCGAAGAACAGATAGCTCGGGGAGTGATCGAGACTCCAGTTGCCGGTGAGAACATCGAACGGCGTGCGCTGGATGGGGCTGAAGCGGGCAGCCTCGCTGACCGCCAGCCAGAAGTCGTGCAGGGAACGCCGGGCCTGCTCGGGCCCGCCGACTTCCATGCCGTCCGCCAGCACGACGGCGTTCATCGCGCCGGCGCTGGTGCCGCTGACCCCCTCGATCACGACCCGTCCGTCTTCGAGCAGGGCGTCGATCACGCCCCAGGTGAAGGCGCCATGGGCGCCCCCGCCCTGGAGCGCGAGGTTGATCGGCTTCGGCGGCACCGTGGTCGCCTCGCCCGCTACTGCGCGGTCCAGCCGCCGTCGATCGGCAGGGCGGCGCCGGTGATCGAGGCCGCTGCGTCGCTGGCGAGGAACACTGCGAGGCTGCCGATCTGCTCTACCTTCACGAACTCCTTGGTGGGCTGGGTGGCGAGCATCACGTCCCGCACGACGGCGTCCCTGCTGATGCCGCGGGCCTTGGCCGTGTCGTCGATCTGCCCCTCGACAAGAGGGGTAAGGACGTAGCCGGGACAAACGGCGTTGCAGGTGATCCCTTGTTGCGCGACCTCCAGCGCCACGACCTTGGTCAGCCCCAGCATGCCGTGCTTGGCCGTCACATAGGCCGACTTGTAGGGCGAGGCCACCAGCCCGTGCGCGGACGCGATGTTGATGATGCGCCCCCAGCCTTTCGCCTTCATATGTGGCAGCGCGGCATGGGTGGTGTGGAATGCGGCCGAGAGGTTGATATCGAGGATCGCCTGCCACTTCTCTGCCGGGAATTCGTCTACCGGCGCGACATGCTGGATACCGGCGTTGTTGACGATCACGTCGACCGAACCGAAGGCTGCGACCGTCTCGTCGATCATTCGGTGGATATCTTCGCTCCGGCGCATGTCGGCATTGGAGTAGAGCGCTTCGACACCGTACTTCGCCGCAAGGTCCGTCCTGGTCCTTTCGATCTCGCCCGCGTCGCCGAAACCATTGATGACCACGTTGTGTCCGGCGCCGGCCAGAGCGTCGGCAATGCCGAGCCCGATTCCGCTGGTGGAGCCGGTGATGATGGCGGATTTGCCCATGCCCAAGGTGCCCTCTTCTGGTGCAGCTGTTGCACCGCAGCATCATACGGCCGGTGGAGGATTTTCCCAATGCGATTGCGTATGCGGGTTTGCCGGGGGTGTTTTGACTTGCACGCTGGCGGCCCGCCCGGAACACTGCCCCGGACAGAGGGGCGGTCTTCGGAGAGGTGAAATCACCCGATCGAAGATGACCTGCTCGCTACCAGTACGTTAGCGCGTCGGGCCGTGCCCGAGCGGGCCGCGCGACGCTCTATCGGGAGGGATTGATGACCAAAGACATAGAGGCCGTGAAGGCCTGCGCCTTCGACATGTTCGGCACCATCTTCAATGTGGATTCCGTCGTCGGGACGTGCCGTGACGCGTTCGGCGAGGAGGGGGATGAGTTCGGCAAGTTCTGGCGCCGCAAGCAGCTCGAATACAGTTGGCTCAGGGGCAATATGGGCCGCTTCCGCCGATTTTCGGGCGTGACCTTCGATGCCTTGGATACGGCGCTCGCGGTGTACGGCCGGGCCCATGATACCGAACTGCGGGAGCGCCTGATCGCTGCGTACAAGACGGTCTCGGCCTTTCCCGACGCAGCGCCGGCACTCGATGCGCTCGGTGCGCTCGGCATGACCCGCGCGGTGCTCACCAACGGCAGCCACGACATGGTGGACTCGGCGTTGGCCGCTAACAATCTGACCGACAAGTTCGAGCACAAGTTCAGCGCCGAGGATGTCGAGACCTACAAGCCGCGCCCCGAGGTCTACGAGATGGCTCGCAAAGGGCTCGGACTCGAACCACATGAGATCATCCTGGTCTCGGCGCATCCCTGGGACATTGCCGGCGCCGAGAGCTACGGCTTCCAGGGGGTGTGGATCGACCGTCCGGAGGCCGGCCACCATCTCGAAACGCTGGGCTTCGATCCCTATTACCACGTGCGGGGCCTCGACGAGTTCGCCGAGCTGATGGCGGCGACGATGAAGGACCGCGTTTAGCGCGCGCGATGGAGACCAGTCGCGATCGGATCCTGACCACCCATACCGGTAGTCTGCCCAGGCCGCCGGAACTGGTGGAGCTCTATACGCGGCGGGTCGCCGGCGAAGCCGTGGACGAGGCGGTTCTGGCAGCGGCGGCGTCCGAAGCCGTGCGCGACGTCGTCCGGCGCCAGCACGCAGCCGGAATCGACATCGCCAACAATGGCGAACAGCCGCGCGAGGCGTTTTTTCTCTACGTCCGAAGGCGCATGAGCGGCTTCGGCGAAACCGGCGGCCGCAAGCCCTTCGCCGACATTGCGGCCTATCCCGATTTCGCGGCGCTGCGGGCAGCGCAGTACGGAACCCGCCGCGCGGTGAGCAACACCGCGCCGCCGGCGGTGATCGGGCCGATCCGCTATCTCGATCCGGACGCGATCCTGGCCGAATGCGCCGAGTTCCGTGAAGCGTTGACGTCGGTCGAGCCCTTCACCGAAACCTTCCTCACCGCCCCGTCGCCGGGAATCATCGCCGCGGCTGTGCCCAACCGGTATTACATGACGGAGGAAGGCTATCTCGGTGCGCTCGCCGAGGCGCTGGCGGTCGAATACCGGGCGATAGTCGAGCAAGGATTCCTGTTGCAGATCGATGCGCCGGACCTCGCGCTCGAACGCCATGTCTCCTATGCCGACCGATCCACCGCCGACTTCGTGGGGTTCGTCGAGCGGGTGGTCGCGGCGATCAACGGGGCGCTTGTTGGCATTCCGCGGGACAGCGTCCGCCTGCACGTGTGCTGGGGGAACTACGAAGGCCCCCACGACTGCGACGTGCCGCTCGCCGACATCCTGGCGGCGGTAGCGGAAGCCGATGTCGGCGCCATCGTCTTGCCGTTCGCCAATCCCCGGCACGAGCACGAATATCCGCTGCTCGCCGACCCGCGTCTCGCGGATGATCGCGTCCTGATCCCCGGCGTGATCGACACCACGACCAATTTCGTCGAGCACCCGGAGGCCGTGGCCGGCCGCATCGAGCGCATCGCCCGCGCTGTCGGCGACCCGACCCGCATCATCGCCGCCACCGACTGCGGCTTCGACACGTCCGCCGGCATGAGCGCCGTCGCTTCCAGCGTCGCCTGGGCCAAGCTCAAAAGCCTGTCTGAGGGAGCCCGCATCGCGAGCGAACGCCTGTTCGGCGGGTGAAGTGGGGCTGGATCTCCCTTGGCAGGAGGCTCGCCACTATGTTGACTGAGCCGACTACTGTTCTTCGCCAGTTTTCGGGATGAACAGGACGCTTTCCAGCCCTGCAAAATGCTTGTCGGAGGTCAGGATGTCGGCACCATACGCCAGGGCTGTGGCGTAGACGACGGCGTCGGCAGTCGCGAGCTTATGGCGGCGACAAATGTCCGCAGCCGACAATGCGATCGCCGTGTCGAGATCGGCAACGACGCAGGTTTCGGTGAACGCGATCACTTGGTCGGCTTTATCCTCGCCCACTTCCCGCGTCAGCCATTTGGCGAGTTCCAGTTGGACGATCGTGGGGACGAGCCAGTCGTCTTGGGATGGAAGCTCAACGGCGACTTGTTTGCCGATCGCCGAGCCAATCAGCCATTCGATGAAGGACGAAGTGTCGACGAGGCGCATTAGACGCGGTCGTTGCGGTCCCTATAGCCTTCCCGTTTAGCGCCTCGCGCCAAGCCAGCGAGTGTGTCCCGCTTCGGTACAGGCACCAGCAGGACACCATCGCCCTTCGGAATGAAGGCGAACTCCTGGCCTGCTTGCCACTGGCGAGAGCGGCGCACGGCCTTTGGAATGACGATCTGGAACTTGCTCGACAGTCTTGCGGTGACGCCGGATGACATGACGAACCTCTTATCGATCGCGGGAACGTAAGACGTTAGCATGAGCCGGGCTGTCCCGACAGTGACTCGTCTATGCGGCGGTTAAAGAGCTCCTTACCCCTGCCACTGCACCACTTCCTGGTCGATGGCGCCGAAGATCGAGCGGCCGTAGTCGTCGAACATCTCGATGCGGACGCGGTCACCGAAGCGCAGGAACGGAGTTGTCGGTTCGCCGGTCTCGATGGTCTCCAGCATCCGCTTCTCGGCCAGACAGGCGGAGCCGACGCTGCGGTCGGTGTTGGAGACCGTACCCGAACCGATGATCGTACCGGCGCCCAGGCGACGGGTCTTGGCGGCGTGAGCGATCAGGGTCGGGAAGTCGAAGGTCATATCCTCGCCGGCGTCCGGATGACCGAATTGGGCGCCGTTCAGGTGGACGACCAGGGCGCGGTGCAGCTTGCGGCCGTCCCAGTAGGGGGCGAGGGCCTCCGGCGTCACTGCGACGGGGGAGAAGCTGCTCGCAGGCTTGCCGCGCAGGAAGCCGAACCCCTTGGCGAGCTCGGCCGGGATCAGGTTCCTGAGCGAGACGTCGTTGCACAGCATGATGAGCTTGATGTGCTTGCCGGCGCCCTCGGCCGCCACGCCCATCGGCACGTCGTCGGTGATCACCGCGACCTCGCCTTCGAGATCGACGCCCCAGTCTTCGGTCGCGGCCGGGATAGGATCGTACGGGCCGAGGAAGCCGTCCGAGACGCCCTGATACATCAGCGGATCGGTCCAGAAGCTCTCGGGAAGTTCCGCCCCGCGGGCCTTCCGCACCAGCTCGACATGGTTCACATAGGCGCTGCCGTCGACCCACTGGAAAGCGCGCGGCAGGGGGGAGGCGAGAACCGTCTGGTCGAATACCGACGCGCCGTCGATGTCGCCGCCGTTGAGCCGCTCCGACTCCGCGGCCAGGCGCGGTGCGGCCTCGTCCCAGATCTCGATCGCCGCCTGCATGGTGCGGGCGATATCGGGGACCAGCCGGAAGTAGGTGAGGTCGTCGGAAACGACGATCAGCGCCCCGTCACGCCCGCCACCCTTCAGCGAGGCGAGCTTCATTACTCGGCGGCCTCCTGCCGCGGCATCCACGACCGCACATAGCCCGGCCACTCGATCGCCTCGGCGAGCGGGCCGACTTCGAGCGCGTCGCGGGTATCGATCATCACCGCGACCTCGTCGGTTTCCTTCTTCGCCGACTTGGCGCCCGCGGCGAACGCCTTGGGGTGGGGGCCGTGGGGGAAGCCGCAGGGGTGCATGGTGATCATGCCGGGGTGGATGTTGTCGCGGCTGAAGAACGCGCCGCGGTGATAGAAGATCACCTCGTCATAGTCGTCGTTGTTGTGGAAGAACGGTACCTTCAGTGCGCCGGGATCGCTCTCCATCGGCCGCGGAACGAAGGTGCAGACGACGTGCCGGTTGGCGAGGAAGGTCGTGTGCGCCGAAGGCGGCAGGTGGTAGCGATGGCTCATCAGCGGCCGGATGTCGCGCCAGTTGAGCCTGGCCGGCATCAGGTTGCCATGCCAGCCGACGGCATCCAGCGGGTTGAACGGGTAGATCATCGTGCTGATCTGCTGGCCGCGCTTCACCCGGACCCGCCACTCGGTCTCGTCCTGCTGGGCGAGGAAGGCCTCGTCGATCTTCGGTGCTTCCAGCACGGCCGGATCGAAGATCGCGTGGCGGCCGACCAGCCCCTTCTCGGGCAGGCGGTAGCTGTCGTTGGTCGCTTCGATCAGCAGCGCGGTCACCGGCTCGACGCATTCGACCCGCCACATCGTCCCGCGCGGGATCAGGATGTAGTCGCCTTCGCCGAACGGCAGATGCCCATAGTCGCAGAACAATGCGCCTGCCCCGGCGTGGACGAACAGAAGCTCGTCGCCGTCGCCGTTCCGCACCAGATGGTCCATCGACCCGGCGGCGTTCCAGTGCCGGAAGCGGACGCTGGCGTTCGACAGCAGCAGCGTCGCATCCCAGGGCGAGGGCTGGGCGCGGTCGATATGAGTGGTGTCGAAGGCGCGGGGCTTCAGCGGTCCTTCGAAGCCGATCCAGCCCGTCGGCGGATGGCGATGATGCATGTGGGTGGCGGGGCCGAAGAAACCTTCCTTTCCCAGTTCCCGCTCATAGGTGCCTTCGGGCAGGTCGGCATGCGCCTGACGGGAGGCCGTGCCTTCGACCCGCGGCATCGACAGCCAGTTCTTCATGGTGCGTCCTCCGTCGCTTCTCGCTTCGAAGCGTTTCCTTCGAAGGTAAGCCCGGCATCGGGCGCTTCCAACCGGAAAGGAGCGGGACGCCGGCTCTCACCCTTCGAAGTCGATCTGGACCTCTTCGCTGGCGATATCGGCGGTGCCGATTTCCTCGGGCTTCTTCGTGTCCAGCCGCTCGACACGGCATTGGCCTGCAAACGCAATTGACGTGAAATGCCCCGGCTTCACCCGTGCCAGGATGATCTCGGCGACACCCTCGACATGGCCTACCCAGCTTCCGTCGTTCTGCTTCTCGAAGGCGGTGTCCGGGGTGGTGAGGCGGATCGAGAAGGCCATCGGTTGAGCCGGCCAGTTGTTTTCCTTCGCCCGCTGCCGCGCCGCTTCGACCCATTCCGGTGCGTGGCTGGTCTTGTAGAGATTGGTCAGAAGGTTGATGCAGGCGGCACGCACGTCCTTGATCTGCGCGACCTGATCGGCGTCGCGGTCGGCCTGGGTCTGGTAGGCGGGGCCGATGATGGCAGCCTCGCTCAACCTGTCCGGGCGCACCACCGTTCCGCGCGCGGCGATCGTACCGCCGAAGCGCACTCTGCGGCCGAATGCCTCGATGGGGTCGTCCGCCGGCACTTCGGGAAGGGCAAGGGCTACGTCGACGGGGGCTCGGCTGCGGCCAGGAGACATCTTGATCGAGGCTTCCTTTCCGCGCAGGCGCACCAGCGTGCCTTCCCAGACCACGTGTTTGTTCAGGCATTCGTCGGAGAAGCGGGCTTCCCCCTCGGCTTCGTCCTCGTCGCGGATGCTGCCGCTGCAGCGGCTCCAGAACGATCGCCAAGTGAGGGTAGACTCGGGCAGCAGGACGTAGTGACCGGCGTAGAGGCGATCGAGCAGATCCGCTCCCACCGCGCTGCCATAGGCGGCAAGCGGTTCCGCCAGACGCAGGGCGCGGTCGTAGTCCTCGGCAGCGAAGGCCTTTTCGCCTTGGGTTTCGGCGATCGCAACCCGGTCCAGGATGGTTCGGCGGGCCGGCTCGAGAGCGGGGTCCAGCGCCACGGCCTTGTCGATCAGCGCCATGGCGTCCGTGAAGTCGAGGGGGCGGCCGATACCTTGAGCCGAGAGCAACGCCTGAAGCTCATAGCCGCGCGGATTGTCCTCAGCAGCCAGTTCCGCCGCCAGTTCGGCCGCACGGCCGAAGTCCCGGTCTTCATACGCGGAGAGGGCCGCTTCTTCCTTGCTTTCGAAACAACCCGAGAGGCCCAGCCCGAGGACCAGGAAAGCCGCGAGCCGGCCCAGCTGTCGCGAGCGGCCGGGGATCACGCGGCGAATTCGGATAAGGCCGCGACCACCGCCCGGTTCTCCTCCTCCAGCCCGACGGTAAAGCGCAGGCAGTGGGGCAGCCCGTAGCCTCCGATCTGGCGGGGAATGATGCCGCGTTCCATCAGGAAGGCGAAGGCCGCGTCCGCGTCGCGCCCGGCCTCGCGCGGGAATTCGACCAGGATGAAGTTGGCGACGCTGGGGCGGACCCGATAGCCGAGCCTGGCGATCGCCTCTTCGAGCCACGGCCGCCAGATGTCGTTGTGGCGCCGGGCGGCGTCGGTGAAGGCGACGTCCCCCAGCGCGGCGAGGCCGGCGGCCTGGGCGGCCGCATTGACGTTGAACGGGCCGCGTGTCCGGTGCAGAACGTCGGCAATCGCCGGCGGGCAGTAGGCCCAGCCCAGGCGTAGCGCGGCGAGGCCGAAGATCTTCGAGAAGGTCCGCGTCATCACCACGTTGTCGCCGGCCTCGACCATCTCGGCGCCGGCCGTGTAGTCGTTACGGGTGACGTATTCCGCATAGGCCGAATCGACGACCAGCACCGCCTCGTCCGGAAGCCCGTCGCGCAAGCGCTGCAACGCTTCGGCGCTGATATAGGTGCCGGTCGGGTTGTTGGGGTTGGCGATGAAGCAGAGCTTCGTGCGCTCGGTCACCCTGGCGAGCAGTGTATCGACATCGGCGGTGAGATCGGTTTCGGGGGCCGCCACGGGTGTCGCGCCGGCCGACAGAGCGGCGATCGGATAGACCAGGAACCCGTGCTCGGTATAGAGCACCTCGTCACCCGGCCCGGCATAGGCGCGCGCGAGCAGGGCGAGTATTTCGTCCGAGCCGTTGCCGCAGACGATCCCTCGCGGATCGAGCCCGTAATGCCGGCCCAGCGCCTGGGTCAGCACCTCCGAACCGCCGTCGGGATAGCGATGCAGGCTGTCCCCCGCCTCGCGATAGGCAGCGATCGCCTTGAGGCTTGGTCCCAACGGCGTTTCGTTGGAGGAGAGCTTGATGACCCGGCCTCCCCCCGCCGCCTTGGATTTGCCGGGGATGTAAGGGGCGATGTCGAGGATGCCGGGGCGCGGCGTCGGGCTAGGCATGCGTCTGTTTCTGCGCTCGGGTGAAGGGACAGGCTTTATAGCAGAGGGGCTCTCCGGCCACGAGCCGGGGCGTTCTTCAGCTCGGCGCGGGCATCCTATGGTCGATCAGATGAAGCATCGCGTCGAGGCCGAGGATGTAGGACTGGGTGCCGAAGCCGAAGACGACGCCCTTGGCCGCCTCGGCGATCACCGAGTGCAGGCCCCGCTGCTCGATCTGGGTCATGTGGACCTCGACATAGGGGATCGGCTTGATCGCCTTGATGCAGTGCTGAAGGGCGACGCTGCCGAAGGTGAAGCCGGCCGGGTTCATCACCAGCCCATCCATACCCTCGCGCGCCCCGCGATAGATGCGGTCGAGCGCCTCGCCCTCATGGTTGGTGTAGACGATGTCGATGTCGTAGCCCTTGGCCGCCGCATGATCCCGCAGCAGCGCGTCAAGCTCGTCGGTCGTCGTCGTCCCGTAATACTCGGGCTCGCGCTTCCCGAGCCACTCCATATTGGCGCCGTTGATGAGGAGAATCCGGGTCATGTCACTACCCTGTTACGCCGCGTCTCCGCGTGGCCCAAGCTCCAGTCTGTCACCGGCACCCGCGACCCGGCAATCCGTGACTCTTCGCTTTCGTCATGGTCCGGTTCAGCCGGGCCATCCACGACTTTTGGCGGCACGGCCTCGTCGCGCGGCAGGCGTCGCAAAGTCGTGGATCACCCGGACAGGCCGGGTGATGACTCGTGAGATCAGTCGTGGGCCGACGCCGTCAGCCCTCGTCTCCGATCAACGCATTTGCGCTTCCGAGCTCCGGATAGGTGTCGTCCTTCTCCGTCGGCCGGAAGCGCGGGGCGAGGGGCACGGCGGCGGCCGGGATGCTGAGGCCGTTCTGGGTGAGCGTCCGGTCGAACAGGCCGCGGCCGCGGATGTGACGGTCGTGGACGGCGTCGGCGAGCTTGGTGACGATGGTCGCGCAGACGTCCTTGCCGTTGAACAGCACCTTCAGGTCGGCGGCGGTCTTGCGGGCGACGCGCTTGGCGACGCCGGCGCGGGTGGCCTCGGGGTCGGGGCGGTCGTCGCGGAGCGCTTCGTCGAGACCGATGCATTCGCAGAACGTCGCCCAGAACTTATCCTCCAGCGCGCCGACCGCCAGCCATTCGCCGTCGCGGGTCTTGTAGACGGCATAGCGCGGCGAGGCCCCGTTCAGCACGAGGTCGTTCCCCGTCGGCCAGCGGCCCGTCGCGTGGCCGAGCCCGGCCGCCATCCACAGGAAGGGGAACAGGTTGTCGGTCATCGAGATGTCGAGGGCGCAGCCCTCCCCGGTGCGGTCACGCTCGCGGAGTGCCAGCAGGATGTTGATCACCGCCGGATAGCTGCCGGCGCCGATGTCGGCGACCTGGGCCTGGGGGACGACCGGGGCGCCGTCGCTTCCCCGGCTCAATGCCAGAAGCCCGCTGAGCGCCATGTAGTTGAGATCGTGGCCGGCGTCGCCCGACCGTTCGCCCATCTGGCCGAAGCCGGTGATCGAGCAGTAGATGATGCGCGGGTTGATCGCCTTGGCCGCCCGGTAGTCGAGCCCCAGCCGCTTCATGACGCCGGGGCGGAACTGCTCGACCAGGATGTCGGCGCTCTCGACCAGCGGGCGGATGCGGTCCAGCGCACCTTCGGCCTTGAGGTCGATCGACACGCTTTTCTTGCCGCGGTTCAACAGCCCGAACAGCACGCCGGAATCGCCGAAGCGCGGAAGCTGCTTCCGAAGCTCCTCGCCCCCTTCCGGGGGCTCGACCTTGATAACCTCGGCGCCGGCTTCGGCGAGGATCAGCGTCGCCAGCGGTCCGGGCAGAAGGGTCGAGAAGTCGAGAACGCGAAGACCCGTCAGCGGCTGCAAGGGACGCCTCATTCTTTTGGAGTATGTCTATAGCTGCCGATAGCGTCCGAATTGCTTGCTGTCAATGCGGGGATGATCTCGGACGGGCCGCTGGCGCGTTGCAGCCGTTATGCGAAGTTCACGGGATAGCCTCGCTGGAAAGTTGTTCGTTGACGCGCCGCGACGGAACCGAGGGGCGCGCGAGCCCTTCTCCATCCTTCATGCGGTCGGGCTCTTGCTCTAGGCTGCCTGGCGCGTGACGATCACGCCAAAAGGTGCGAACAGGGAGACACCGCCATGGCAGAGCCTGTCATCGACATTTCAGACGCGGACGTCGCCGCCTATGACCGCGACGGCGTCGTCTGCCTTAGAGGCGCTTTCGATGCCGGCTGGATCGAGCGGCTGCGCGGCGCCGTCGAGCATAATCTCGCCAATCCCGGCCCGTTGTCCCAGACCTTCACCAAGCCGGGGCAGCCGGGGCGCTTCCACGGCGACAAGTATATGTGGACCTTCGACGACGACTTCCGGGCCTTCGTCTTCGACTCCCCCGGCGCGGCGATCGCGGCCCGGCTGATGGGATCGGAGAAGGTCAACTTCTTCTTCGATCATCTGCTGGTGAAGGAGCCCGGAACGGCCGAAGCGACGCCCTGGCATCAGGATCAGCCCTACTGGTGCGTCGACGGCTGGCAGGTGATCAGCATCTGGCTGGCGCTCGACCCGGTGCCGGCCGAGGTGAGCCCGCAATATATCCGCGGCTCGCATCGCTGGGGTAAGTGGTACGACCCGGCGAGCTTCGGCAGCGACCGCGAGTACCGGTCGGGCGGCGAGAAGATGCCCGATATCGATGCCGCGCGCGACCAGTACGACATCGCCAGCTTCGCGCTGGAGCCGGGTGACGTCATCGTCCATCAGGCCCTCGTCATCCACGGTGCGCCGGCCAATGCGAGCAATGGGCGCCGGCGCGGACTCGCAACCCGATGGCTGGGCGATGACGTCCGCTACGCCGTGCGCGAGGCGGTGCCGCAAATCATCCGCGATCCAGGGCTGAAGGCAGGGGACCGGATGGACTGCGAGTTGTTTCCGGTGGTTTGGCGCCAGCCCGCCGAGGCGGCCTGATGGCAGCAGGAGAGAAGATGCCGGTCATTGCCTTTTTCTGGCCTGAGGAAGACTTCCGCCTTTCGGGCGTTCAGCCGCCCGAGGGATACGAGATGCGTTTTGCTCGCGGCGGAGACCGCGCGGCGATGGAGGCGGCGGTCACCGGCGCCGACTATCTGGTCGCGGCGTCCGGGTTCGGCCAGATCGACCGCCCGCTGCTGGAACGTGCCCCGGACCTGCGCCTCGTGCAGCTGACCGGAGCGGGCTACGACACCGTCGACCGGGCGTACTGCGCCGAGCGCGGCATCCCCGCCTGTTATTGCCCGGGCATGAACGCGCCGTCGGTGGCACAGCTCGCGGTGCTGTTCGCGCTCACGCTGCGGCGCGGGCATGTGCGTCTGGAAGGCGGCGGGCGCGAGGCCTGGGTGGCTGCGCGCCAGGGCAACCTGCCGGGCCGCGAACTAACCGGCCGCGTCGGCATCGTTGGCTACGGGAAGATCGGCCGCTGCGCCGCCCAGATTTTCGCCGGGTTCGGCGTCGAGGTCGTGCGGCTGGAGCGGAAGGGCCAGGACGATCCGAACGTCCCCGCACTTGCCCTCGACGAGCTGCTGTCGACCAGCGACGTGGTCGTCGTCACCTTGCCGGCGACGGCCGAAACCCGCGGGCTGATCGATGCACGTCGCGTCGGACTGCTCAAGGACGATGCGGTGCTGGTCAACGTGGCGCGTGGCGGCATCGTCGACGATGCGGCGGTCGCGGCGGCGCTGGCGGCAGGCCGGCTCGGCGGGGTCGGATTCGACGTGTTCGACGAGGAGCCGATGCGGACCGACCACCCATTCCTGGCGCTGCCGGAGGATGCCAGGAAACGGCTGATCCTGTCGCCGCACATTGCCGGCCAGGCGATCGACGCCAAGGCCCGCGCTTTCCGCTTCGCCCTCGACAACGTCGCCCGCGTCGCCCGTGGCGAGGAGCCGCAGGGGCGGGTGCCGGCTTTGTAGGGTCTTCGCAGAGTCTTCGAGTCCCTCACCTCATCCCTTCCCTCTCCTCCCTGAGGGGAGGAGAGGGAAGGGGCCCGTCGAAGCGGATGCTTCGATGGGAAGGGTGAG
>PBKC01000071.1 GCA_002721365.1 Rhodospirillaceae bacterium
ATGGCACCCCATCGCCACCTCCAGACCGCCGCCGAGCGCGGTGCCGTGAACGCCCGCGACGACTGGCTTTCCTGCGGCTTCGAGCGCCTTGATGACGTCGTGGATATTGGCGTTGCCCGGAGGTGGCGGATTGCCGAACTCGTTGATGTCGGCGCCGCTGATGAAGGTGCGCCCGCCGCCGACCAGCACCATCGCTTTCACGTCCGCGTCGGCGAGACCGGCTTCGATGCCGCTGATGATCCCTTGCGGGACGCCGACCGAGAGCGCGTTGACCGGCGGGTTGTTGACCGTGATGACGCCGATGGCGCCGCGCTTGGTGAAATCGACAAGGTTGGCCATGGTCTCGCTCTCTCAGACTAGCTCGTCACCGCTTTATGGTGCCGCGGCACCATAGATTGCCCGTTCCAGCCGGGCAATCGCGTGAGAGGTCCTCAGGCGGCATCCTCGGACACCTCGCGCGCCAGGGCGTGGATCGCCTCGCTCGCCGACCCGCTCTCGACATCCTTTTCGCGAAAGCTGGTCAACGGATTCGGTGGCTGGCCGCAGAGGGTGGTGATTTCGGCAAAGGCGATCTCGGCCTTCGGCCCCATGAGCGTGCAGAAGGCAGCGATGCGCTTGGCGCCCGCCATCCGGTCGGCAAGCAGCGTGCGAATGGGTGACGAGATGTGGTCGGCCCATACCGGGGTGCCGACGACCACCACGTCGTAGGCGGCGGGATCGTGATGCAGCGGTTCGATCGGCGCGTGCCGCTTGCGCAGCGAATCGAGAATGCAGCGGAAATAGCCCCAGGGCGTCCGGTAGCGGGGCCTTACTTCCTGCACGACTTCGATGTCGGCGCCGGTCAGCTTGGCGAGTGCGCTGGCCACCCGCTTGGTCGTGCCTCCCAGGGAATAATAGACGACCAGCACCTTCGCCATATCGGCCTGCTCAGGCCGCCGCGGCCGGATGGGGCGAATCGAGCGGCACGACGGTGACGCTGCCGCCCTGGGCGATCAGGAAATGCGCGTCCGGAACCTCGGTCCAGCCGAGATCGTCATGGTCCAGCGGCTCCGAGGCGACGAGTACCGCGCCGTGGCCGTCGCTGAAATGCATCCGCCCCTCCCTGACCCCGATCTCGGCGCCCTGGGCATAGTAGAGGCTGGGCGAGTTCGAATCGTTGGAACAACGAAGCGCGATCAGCCGATGACCGTCGGTGGCGACCGCCGCCATGTGGAACGGCTCGCCCGGCGCCGCCTCGTCGATCACGTCGCAGATCTGGCCGACCGTGCGGCCGAAGGCCACGGTCGGGTCCTCGGCGAGGCCGTTGCCGACCAGCATGTAGAAGAAGGCTTCGCTGTCGGTGCTGCCCAGGCGGTACTGGTAGAGTTCGGGCGCGATCATCCGGTCGATACGGGCGCGAAGCTCGCGATAGCCGCCGATCAGCCCGTTATGGACGAACAGCCAGTTGCCGTAGCGGAAGGGATGGCAGTTCTCGCGGCTGACGCTGGTCCCGGTGGATGCCCGGACATGGGCCAGGAACAGGCGCGAGCGGATCTGTTCGGCGAGGCTTCTGAGATTGCTGTCGTTCCAGGCCGGCAGAATGTCGCGGTAGAGCCCCGGATTGGGCCGGTCGCCGTACCAGCCGACCCCGAATCCGTCGCCGTTGGTGGTGTAGACCGTGCGCCGCGCCGCCTGGCTTTGGCGCGCGAGCGAATTGGTGGGCTGGAACAGCAGCGTTCCGATCTCGATCGACGGACCGGCATAGGCGAGCCAACGACACATAGGCGCAACTCCCCGAAACGGCATTTTATTAGGACGGAGAGTACGTCCGGTCCGAACGGTTGTCGATCAGCCTCGCATATGCTCGAAATGCGCTCTCTTGCCGGCTTTGCCCAAGCGCGCATAGCCTGTCGCCCGGAGAGGAAACGCATGCGATCAGGTTCGGGCAAGGCGGCGCGGGTGGCCGTCGATATCGGTGGCACCTTCACTGACGTAGCGCTTGAGGTCGGCGAGCGGCTGGTCACGCGCAAGGTGCTGACCACCCACGCCGCGCCCGAGCGGGCGGTGATCGAGGCGGTCGGCGCCGTCGTCGCCGAAGCCGGATTGACGCCCGCCGACGTCGCGCTGGTGATTCACGGCACCACGCTGGCCACCAACGCCATCATCGAGCGCAAGGGCGCGAAGACCGCGCTGATCACCACCGAGGGCTTCCGCGACTCGGTCGAGATGGCCTACGAGAACCGGTTCGAGCAGTACGACATCGGCATCGAGAAGCCGCCGCCGCTGGTCCCCCGCCATCTCCGCTGGCCGGTTCGGGAACGGGTCGGTGCCCAGGGGCAGATATTGCTGCCGCTGGACGAAGGGACCGTCGAGGCGCTGATCCCGGAGATCGCCGGGAACGACGTCGCCAGCATCGCCATCGGCCTGATCCACGGCTACGCCAACGGCGATCATGAACAGCGGGTCGCGGAGATCGTCGCCCGCGCCCTCCCCGACGTCTCGCTGACCCTGTCGTCGGAGGTCTGCCCCGAGATCCGGGAATACGAGCGCCTGTCGACGGCCTGCGCCAACGCCTATGTCCGGCCGCTGATGGCGCGCTATCTGGGCAATCTCGACCGTGCGCTCGATGAGCGCGGTTTCGCCTGCCCGATTCTCCTGATGACCTCCGGCGGCGGCCTCACCACGCTGGAGACGGCGGCGCGGTTCCCGATTCGCTTGGTCGAGTCGGGACCGGCCGGCGGCGCGATCCTCGCCGCCGGCGTCGCCAGGGAATGCGGGATCGATGCCCTGCTGTCGTTCGACATGGGCGGAACGACGGCCAAGATCTGCCTGATCGACGACGGCGCGCCGCAGACCTCGCGGAGCTTCGAGGTCGCGCGCATGTACCGCTTCACCAAAGGGAGCGGCCTGCCGCTCCGCATTCCGGTGATCGAGATGGTGGAGATCGGCGCGGGCGGCGGATCGCTGGCCGGCGTCGACAGCCTCGGCCGGGTCGCGGTCGGCCCCGAAAGCGCGGGATCGGAGCCCGGCCCCGCCTGCTACGGACGCGGCGGCGAGCGGCCGGCAGTGACCGACGCCGACCTCGTGCTCGGCCGCATCGCACCGGACGACTTCGCCGGCGGAACCATGCCGCTGGACGGCGGAGCGGCCGCCACGGCGCTCACCAGGCATGTGGGAAGGCCGCTCGGGCTGGACGAGTCGCTGGCGGCGTTCGCGGTTTCCGAGATGGTCGACGAGAACATGGCGAACGCGGCGCGGGTCCACGCGATCGAGCGCGGCAAGGACGTCGTCGGCCGCACCCTGCTGGCCTTCGGCGGCGCTGCCCCCCTTCACGCGGCGCGGGTCGCCGAGAAGCTGGGGATCGAGCGGGTGATCGTCCCCACCGGCGCGGGCGTCGGGTCGGCGATCGGCTTCCTCCGCGCCCCCGTGGCCTATGAGGTCGTCCGCAGCCGCTACATGCGTCTCGGCGCCTTCGACGCCGCCCAAGCCAACGCCCTGTTCGCCGAGATGGCAGCGGAGGCCCTGGCGGTCGTACGCCAGGCCGCGCCGGACGCCGACTTCGTCGTCCAGCGTACCGCCTTCATGCGCTATGTCGGCCAGGGGCACGAGATCGCCGTCGCCCTGCCCGGTCGCGACCTCGTTGCCGACGACCGCCGGGTCATCCAGGCCGCCTTCGACGACGCCTATGCCGCCCATTACGGCCGGACGATCCCGGACGCCGAGGGCGAGATCCTGAGCTGGATGCTGAGCAGCGCCACCCCGGCCGCCGCCGCGCCGCCGGCCGGTGTGGAACCGGCCGAAGCCCCAGCGTCGCCGGTGCGCGAGCAGCAGGTCTTCGCCCTCGCGGCGCGCGCCTTCGCGGCAGTGCCGGTCTATCGCCGCGAGAACCTGAGGCAGGGCGCCCGATTCGCCGGCCCGGCACTGGTCGTCGAGTCACAAACCACGACGGTGGTCCCCGCCGGCTTCGATGGCCGTATCGACACCCGGGGCTATATCGTCCTGGAACGCAGGAAGGAGACGCCGTCCCATGCCGCATGAGGACGCCCTCGCCCGGCTCGACCGGCAGATCATGTGGAACCGCCTGCTGGCGGTGGTCGAGGAGCAGGCCCAGACGCTGATCCGCACCGCCTTCAGCAACACCGTGCGGGAGGCCGGCGACCTGTCGGCCGGCGTGTTCGACATCCAGGGCCGCATGCTCGCCCAGGCGGTGACGGGGACGCCCGGCCACGTCAACGCGATGGCGGCTTCGGTCGCGCATTTCCTGAAGCGCTTCCCGGTCGAGCGGATGCGCGAAGGCGACGTCTACATCACCAACGACCCCTGGCAGGCGACCGGGCATCTGCACGACTTCACCGTGGTGAGCCCCGCCTTCCGCGACGGCCGCGTCGTCGCCCTGTTCGCCTCCACCAGCCATGTCGTCGACGTGGGCGGGCTGGGGTTCGGCCCCGACGGGCGGCAGGTGTTCGAGGAGGGCATCCGCGTCCCCATCATGGCACTGTTCGAGGAGGGCCGGGTCAACCAGTCGCTTCTCGACATCGTCCGCGCCAATGTCCGCGAGCCGGTGCAGTTGGAAGGCGACTTCTATTCGCTCGCCGCCTGCAACGAGATGGGCGCGAAGCGGCTGGTGGCGATGATGGCGGAGTTCGGGCTCGACGAAATCGGGACCCTGGGCGCCGATATCGTCGCGCGGTCCGAGCAGGCGATGCTGGAGGAAATCCGCAAGCTGCCGTTCGGGACCTACGAGAACAGCATGCGGATCGACGGCTATGACGATCCCATCGACCTCGTGGCGAAGATGACGATCGGCGAGACCGGCATCGACGTCGATTTCGACGGCACCTCGCGCGTCTCCGACCGCGGCATCAACGTGCCGCTGACCTACAGCCAGGCCTATGCGACCTTCGGCATCCGCTGCGTGGTCGGCTCTGCGATCCCCAACAACGCCGGGTCGCTGGCGCCGGTCCGGGTGACGGCCCCTGAAGGCTCGATCCTCAACGCGCCGCCGCCCTGCGCGGTCGCGGCCCGCCACGCCATCGGCCAGATGCTTCCCGACGTGGTGCTGGGCTGCCTGCACCAGGCGGTCGACGGCATCGCCCCGGCCGAGGGGACCTCCTGTCTGTGGAACTTCGTTCTCTATGGCGGCCACGGCATCGCCGGCAGCGGCCGGGCGGCGAACGCCACCCCCTTCACAGTGACGCTGTTCCACAACGGCGGCACCGGTGCCCGGCCCGACAAGGACGGGCTGTCGGCGACCGCGTTTCCCTCGGGCGTCCGCAACACGCCGGTCGAGATCAACGAGGCCATCGCCCCGATCGTCGTCTGGCGGAAGGAGTACCGCACCGATTCGGGCGGCGCCGGCAAATGGCGCGGCGGGCTCGGCCAGATCATGGAGATCGGCAATATCGAGGGCGCGCCCTTCGCCCTGTCGTCGATGTTCGACCGCTGCCGCCACGCGCCCCGCGGCCGGGCCGGCGGCAGTGAAGGGACGGTCGGCGATGTCCACCTGGCCTCGGGCGCCCAAATCCCGCCCAAGGGCCGCACCCCGATCCCGGCCGCCGACCGCCTGATCCTGGAGATGCCGGGTGGTGCCGGCTATGGCGACCCCCACGACCGCGATCCCGCCGCACTCGCCGCCGACATCCGCGACGGACTGGTGAGTGCTGAGGCGGCAGAGAGGGATTACGGCTTTAAGGGCCCTTCATCGTCAAAAGGCCGTCGTCCTCCGGCTTGACCGGAGGACGACGATGAAAGATGGATGGATGGGTGGAGGTAGCGAGTTGAGGTAGCCCGGATGGAGCGGAGCGCAATCCGGGGCGGACGCCATCGCAGGGATGTCCCGGATTGCGCTCCGCTCCATCCGGGCTACGCAGCCTTCGGAAATTCGCATAGGATCGTTGCACGGATAACAGCGACTGAGGGGAGGCACCCATGATCTTCCGGCAGTTGTTCGACAGCGTTTCCAGCACCTACACCTACCTGATCGCCAGCCGCCGCGGCGGCGAGGCGGTGATCATCGACCCGGTGCTGGAGAAGGTCGACCGCTACGTCAAGCTGCTCGACGAACTCGACGTCAAGCTGGTCAAGGCCGTCGACACCCACATCCACGCCGACCACATCACCGGGCTCGGCGCACTGCGCGACAAAACCCGCTGCATCACCGTGATGGGCGAGCAGGCCGCCGTCGATGTCGTGTCGATGCGCGTGTCCGAGGGCGACCGGATCGACATCGAAGGCCTGTCGCTCGACGTGATCTACACGCCCGGCCACACCGACGATTCCTACAGCTTCCGCATGAACGACCGGGTGTTCACCGGCGACACGCTGCTGATCCGGGGCTCGGGCCGCTGCGACTTCCAGAACGGCAGCGCCGAGGCCCAGTACGATTCGATCTTCAACAAGCTGCTCAGGCTGCCCGACGAGACGCTGGTCTACCCCGCCCACGACTACAAGGGCGACACGGTGAGCACCATCGCCGAGGAGCGCGCCTGCAATCCGCGCCTCCAGGTATCGTCGGTGCAGCAGTACGTCGACATCATGAACGGCCTCAACCTGCCGAACCCGAAAATGATGGACGTCGCCGTCCCGGCGAACCGCAAGGTCGGCCTGGTGCAGGACGAGGTCGACCGCCATGGCTGGTCGCTCGCCCCGACCGACTGCGCGGCGATGGTCGGCCGGCCGGAGATCATCCTGGTCGACCTCCGCGACCGCGGCGAACGGCTGCGCCACGGCGAGATCCCCGGCTCGGTGCACGCCCCCTATCCGGACCTCGACGAGGCGGTGCATCCCGGCGGCATGCTCTATGAGCTCGCCCGCGCGACCGGCAAGCGGCTGGTCTTCTACTGCGCCTATGGCGAGCGCTCGGCGATGGCCGTCCAGACCGCCCAGGAAGCCGGCCTCGCCGCCGCCTGCCACATCAAGGGCGGCCTCGACGCCTGGAAGAAGGGCGGCGGCGCGGTCAGCCGGCGGAGCGCCTAGATCACGGCGCCTTGGCGGCGATCGCTTCGACTTCGACCAGATAGGGCGGCAGGGTCAGGCCCGAGACGAACAGCAGCGTCTGCGTCGGGTGGTGGTCGCCGAGATAGCGGCCGCGGACTTCCGAGTTCTTCTCCCGCTGGCTGCGGTCGGTGAGGAAGGTGGTGATCTTCACCAGGTCCTCGATCCCCATGTCGGAAGCGGCGAGGACGGCGACGATGTTCTTCCAGCACCATTCGATCTGCTCGTCGAAGGTTTCCGGCACCGAGCCGTCGGGGCGGGCGCCGAGCTGGCCGGAGACATAGAGCCAGCGGGCGTTCGGCGGCACCTCGACGCTGTGGCTGTACTTGGCCGCCGGCATGGGCGGCGCGACGGTGTCCGGAATCTTGCGGATCAGCGGCATCTGTTTCCTCCCTTATCGCGTCTTTTCCGAAGACGTTAGTCCAGGCCCGGCCGGCCGGAAAGCGAATCCGATCGGCTGCCCCGGCTACCAAGCGAAGGGAACTTCGGAAGTCGCGGACCCGTTAGCGAAGCATGCTGGGCCTTCGACCGATCTTCGGACGAGTCATGCGACCGCGCCTGTCCATGCGGGCGGGCGTACGGGCGGTCGCAGCGGCGTTTCTGATCTGCACAGTTCCAGCGCCGTCCTCCGAAGCGGCCGAACAGTCCGGCGCCCTCGCCTTTCGGGTTCCGGCGATCAATGCCGGCCTGCCGGGCGCCGGGAAGCCGATCCAGCGCGACTCGCCACGGGCGGCGATGGAAACCTTCCTGGACACGATCGACCGCAACGACTACGCGCGCGCCGCCCATATCCTGAACCTCAACCACCTTCCCACCGACCGGCAGGCCGAGCGCGCGGCGGGTCTCGCCCTGAAGCTCGCATTCCTGCTGCGGCGCTACGGTCTGGTCGATTGGGCGAACCTCCCCGATCAGCCTGACGCGCGGGTGCTGCCGAACAGCGCCAACCAGACGCCGCCCTACAAGCGGCGCACCGTAACGCTCGGCGAGGTTAAGACAGGCAGCGATCCCGCCGTTCCGATCGCCCTGCAACGGTTCCAGCCCGAGGACGGGGCGGCGGCATGGCTGTTCTCGCCCTATGCGGTGACGCGCATCGATGCGCTGTACCGGTCGACGGGCGACGATTCGCTACGCGCCTGGATTCCGTTCGTGGAGGACCACCCCTCCCTCGAAGAGCGCGTCGATATGGTGGGCGAGCCTTCCCTGTGGGAATGGACTGCGGTCGCGGTCTTCCTGCTGATCGCGATCGTCGTCTGGGTCATCGCCTACTACGCCACGCGGCTGCTGACCCTCGCGGTCCCGCGGCGGTGGCGCCATCTCGTCCCCCGCGGCGCGCCCCTGGCCGCGACGATGATCGCTGCCGCCGTCTTTCGCATCGCGACCGATCGCCTGATGCTGACCGGGCCCGTCACTGTCTATCTGGGCGGCACAGCCACGTTCATCGCGGTGCTGGCCGGGGTGTGGCTGATCGTCCGCCTGCTGGGCGATGTGTCATTGGCGGTCAGCCAGCGTTATATCGTCCCGCTGGGGCAGGACCGGCCGGACAATCGGAAGCTCAAGACGCAGGTCTATGTCATCCGCCGGACCGCGATGGCCGTGATCGGACTGGCCGGCCTCGGCTACGTGCTCTCCGAGGCCCTGGTGGCGAGCGGTCTGTTCGACGATATCGGACTGTCGCTGCTGGCATCCGCCGGCGCGGCCGGCGTGTTGGTCGCGATCGCCGCCCGCCCGATGCTGGGGAATGTGGTTTCGGGCCTGCAGATCGCCCTCACCGATCCGGTCCGTGTCGGCGACGTCGTGGTGTTCGACGAAACATGGTCGGTCGTCGAGGACATCACCTTCTCCTATGTCGTCCTGAGGACCTGGACCGACACTCGCCTCATCGTTCCGCATGTGGAGCTGCTGTCGAAGCCGTTCGAGAACTGGTCGAAAGGCGGCGAGGCGGTAACGCGGATCGTTGCCCTTCCGGTCGATTACCGGGCGGACGTCGGTATCATCCGGGAGCACGCGGCCGAGGCCGTGGCCGACGACGCCGACTGGACCGGCGACCCGGTACATGTGGAGATGGTGGAGGTTTCGGTCGACCGCGCGCTGCTGTGGATCTGGATCGCAGGCGTCGATTCACGGGCGAGCTGGCGCCTGCACAACAAGGTCCGCGAGCATCTGATGGCCTTCCTCCGCGATCACGAGACAGGTGCATGGCTGCCGCGGCGGCGCATCGTCATGGCCGACGACGCTCCCGACGGGCCGGAGTCCCTGGAGCACATCGCCGGCAGCAGGGAAGCCACGGCCGAACCATAGGACACCGACCATGTTTCCGGCCCTGCCGGCCCGAAGCCATTCCGATCCGGAACGACAATAGACGAATCAGCGGAAACGGTCGTCTTCCCGCCAAGTCCCGGCGAGCGAGCACATGTGACGGTCATCACCTCTTGGCAGGACAGCACCGGGCCGTGTATGATCGCCCTTCGCTCGGCATGCGGAGAAGTGGAAAAATCCCTAGCGGGACAACCACTTGGCATGCCGAAAGGCCGGATCTACGGGCTCAAGGAGGCCGGCTGCCCCGAGGCCCCGGCCCGGAAGCGTTTGACTCGGGGGTAACTCCGCCAATAAGTGGGGGCCCGCTCAGGCTGTCGTCGGCCTGGCCCGATCGCGTGGATCGGTGTCGGATCACGACGGTGCGGCGCGACCTGACAAGGAAGTTTGCGATGGCTTTGCCAGGGAAGCAGGGTCTCTATGACCCGAACAATGAACATGACTCCTGCGGTGTCGGCTTCGTCGCCAACATCAAGAACCGCAAGAGCCATGAAATCGTCCGCAACGGACTTCAGATCCTGGTCAATCTCGACCACCGCGGCGCCGTCGGCGCCGACCCGAAAGCGGGGGACGGGTCGGGTATCCTGATTCAAATGCCGGACGCCTTCCTGCGTGCCGTTACGCCCGAACTGGGGATCACCCTGCCGGCAGAAGGCGAGTACGGCGTCGGCATCGTGTTCATGCCGAAGAAGGACTCCGCGCGCGCAGCCTGCGAGACGTTGATCGAAGACGTGATCGCCGAGGAAGGGCAGACCCTTCTCGGCTGGCGCGACGTACCGGTCGACAGCTCCGACCTGGGCGAGTCCGTCAAGCCGACCGAGCCGGCGATCCGTCAGGTCTTCGTCCAGCGCGGCGCCGGCACGGCCGACCAGGACGCCTTCGAGCGCAAGCTTTACGTTATCCGCAAGCAGGTGGCGAACATCGCCCGCGACCGCGGTTTCGAGGGCCTGGACGACTTCTACATCCCGTCGATGTCGTCGCGTACCCTGGTCTACAAGGGCATGCTGCTGGCCGGCCAGGTCGGAAGCTACTACCTCGACCTCCAGGACGAACGGCTGGTGAGCGCGATCGCCCTGGTGCATCAGCGCTTCTCGACCAACACCTTCCCGTCCTGGCGGCTCGCACACCCCTACCGGATGGTCTGCCACAACGGCGAGATCAACACGCTGCGCGGCAACATCAATTGGATGGCCGCGCGCCGGCAGTCGATGAAGTCCGAGCTTCTGGGCGACGACCTCGCCAAGCTGTGGCCGCTCATCCCCGAAGGCCAGTCGGACACGGCGAGCTTCGACAACGCACTGGAACTCCTGGTGCATGGCGGCTATTCGCTGTCCCACGCGATGATGCTGATGATTCCGGAGGCGTGGGAAGGCAACCCGCTGATGGACGAAAAGCGCCGCGCCTTCTACGAGTACAATGCGGCGCTGATGGAGCCGTGGGACGGCCCGGCGGCGATCGCCTTCACCGACGGCCGCCAGATCGGCGCGACGCTGGACCGCAACGGCCTGCGTCCGGCCCGCTATCTCGTCACCGAGGACGACATGGTGGTCATGGGCTCCGAGCACGGCGTGCTCGACATCCCCGAGGAGCGCATCAAGCGGAAGTGGCGGCTTCAGCCCGGCCGCATGTTCCTGATCGACCTCGAACAGGGCCGGATCATCGACGACGCCGAACTGAAGGCCGAGATCGCGGCGGCCCATCCTTACGAGGAATGGCTGCATCGCAGCCAGTTCGTCCTCGAAGACCTGGAACCGCATCACGAGGAACCGGCCGTATCGGCCGAGTCGCTGCTCGACCGCCAGCAGGCATTCGGTTACACGCAGGAAGACTTGAGCTTCTTCCTGGCGCCGATGGCGCGCGGCGGCGACGATCCGGTCGGGTCCATGGGTACCGACACGCCGGTCTCGGTCCTGTCGAACCGGCCGAAGCTGCTCTACACTTATTTCAAGCAGAACTTCGCCCAGGTGACCAACCCGCCGATCGATCCGATCCGCGAGCAGCTGGTCATGTCGCTGGTATCCCTGATCGGCCCGCGGCCGAACCTGCTCGGCCTCGACGAGGTCGGCTCGCACATGCGGCTCGAGGTGCGCCAGCCGATCCTCACCGACGACGATCTGGTGAAGATCCGCCACATCACCGACCTCGTCGGCGACGCCTTCAAGACCTGCACGCTGGACACCTGCTGGCCGGCGGCGGAAGGCGTGGACGGTATGCAGGCGGCGCTGTTGGAGCTTTGCGACTCCGCCCATCAGGCGGTGAAGGCCGGCTACAACATCCTGATCCTGTCGGACCGGTCGATGTCGGCCGAGCGCATCGCCATTCCGGCGCTGCTCGCCACCTCCGCCGTCCATCATCACCTGATCGACCTCGGCCTTCGCACCGAGGTGGGGCTGGTGGTCGAGACCGGCGAGGCGCGCGAGGTGCACCATTTCTGCACCCTGGCCGGCTACGGCGCGGAAGCGATCAACCCCTATCTCGCCTTCGAGACGCTGGACGCCCTGCGTGAGCGGTTCGACGAAGAGATGGACGTCGACACGGTCAACAAGCAGTACATCAAGGCGGTCAACAAGGGCATTCTCAAGGTGATGTCCAAGATGGGCATCTCGACCTATCAGTCCTATTGCGGTGCCCAGATCTTCGACGCCGTCGGCCTGTCGAGCGCATTCATCGACAAGTACTTCACCGGCACGGCGACGATGGTCGAAGGCATCGGGGTCGCCGAGGTCGCGGAGGAGACGGTCCGTCGCCACAAGCTGGCCTATGGCGACGCCCCGATCTATCGCGACATGCTGGATCCGGGTGGCGACTACGCCTATCGCCTGCGCGGCGAAGACCACGTCTGGACGCCGGACTCGATCGCGCATCTGCAGCATGCCGCGCGCGGCAACATGTCCGACGAGTACAAGGCTTTCGCCGATCTGGTGAACAACCAGAACGAACGCCTGCTGACCTTGCGCGGCTTGTTCGCGCTGAAGCCGGCCGAGACGCCGATTCCGCTGGAGGAGGTTGAGCCGGCGAAGGAGATCGTCAAGCGGTTCGCGACCGGGGCGATGTCCTACGGGTCGATCTCACGCGAGGCGCATACGACGCTCGCCATCGCCATGAACCGGATCGGCGGCCGTTCCAACACCGGCGAGGGCGGCGAAGAGTCCGACCGCTACACGCCCATGGACAACGGCGATTCGATGCGCTCGCGCATCAAGCAGGTGGCATCGGGGCGCTTCGGCGTGACGGCCGAGTACCTGGCGAACTCGGACGACATCCAGATCAAGATGGCGCAGGGTGCGAAGCCCGGCGAAGGCGGCCAGCTGCCCGGTCACAAGGTCAACGGCCCCATCGCCAAGGTGCGGTTCTCGACCCCCGGCGTCGGCCTGATCTCGCCGCCACCGCATCACGATATCTATTCGATCGAGGATCTGGCGCAACTGATCCACGACCTGAAGAACGTGAACCCGCGGGCGCGGATCAGCGTCAAGCTGGTCTCCGAGGTGGGCGTCGGCACGGTCGCGGCGGGCGTCTCCAAGGCCAAGTCTGACCATGTCACGATATCCGGCTACGAAGGCGGTACGGGTGCGAGCCCGCTGACCTCGCTCACCCATGCCGGCTCGCCCTGGGAGATCGGTCTCGCGGAGACCCAGCAGACGCTGGTCCTGAACCGGCTTCGCGGTCGGATCGCGGTCCAGGTCGACGGCGGCCTCCGGACCGGTCGCGACGTCCTGATCGGCGCGCTTCTGGGCGCCGACGAGTTCGGCTTCTCGACGGCGCCGCTGATCGCCGAGGGCTGCATCATGATGCGCAAATGCCATCTGAACACCTGCCCGGTCGGCATCGCCACCCAGGACCCGGAACTGCGCCGGCGCTTCACCGGCAAGCCCGAGCATGTGATCAACTACTTCTTCTTCGTCGCCGAGGAAGTCCGCGGCTACATGGCCGAGCTCGGCTTCCGCACCTTCGAAGAGATGATCGGCCGCTCGGACCGCATCGACATGCGCCGGGCGATCAACCACTGGAAGGCCAAGGGCGTCGACCTGCGCCGCCTGCTTTACCGTCCCGAAGTGGCGGACGAGGTGGCGACCCGCAATGTCGAGACCCAGGACCATGGCCTCGACAAGGCCTTGGACCATGTTCTGATCGAGCAGGCCCAGCCCGCGCTGGAGAAGGGAACGCCGGTCAAGATCGACGTTGCCGTCCGCAACGTGAACCGGACCGTCGGCGCGATGCTGTCCGGCGAGGTCGCCGGCCGTTTCGGCCACAAGGGCCTGCCCGAGGATACGATCTCGATCAAGGCCCGTGGCGTCGGTGGCCAGAGCTTCGGTGCATGGCTGGCTCATGGTGTCTCGATCGAGCTTGTGGGCGTCGCCAACGACTATGTCGGCAAGGGCTTGAGCGGCGGGCGGATCGTCGTTTATCCGCCGGCCGAATGCCCGGCGATCCCCGACGAGAACATCGTCGTCGGCAACACGGTGCTGTACGGCGCGATCACCGGTGAGTGTTATTTCTCCGGCGTCGCCGGCGAACGCTTCGCCGTCCGCAACTCCGGCGCCACCGCGGTCGTCGAAGGTGTCGGTGATCACGGCTGCGAGTACATGACCGGCGGCATCGTCGTCGTTCTGGGCCCCGCGGGACGCAACTTCGCCGCCGGCATGAGCGGCGGTATCGCCTATGTCCTCGACGAAGCGGGCGATTTCGAGCTTCGCTGCAACATGGCGATGGTCGATCTCGAGCCGGTCGAGCCGGGCGAAGCGGCACCGATGGGCAATGGCGGCGGCGCCCTGATGGCGGACATGACGCGCTACGACGCGCCGCGCCTCCGCCACCTGATCGAACGTCACCTGCACTACACCAACAGCGCACGGGCACGGCGCATCCTCGACAATTGGGATGCGTATTTGCCCAAGTTCCTGAAGGTGTTCCCGACCGACTATCGCCGGGCGCTCAACGAAATGCAGATCGACCCGACCAGCGAGTTGGACGTCGCCGAGCATAGCGCCGATCGAATTGAGGACAGTGCCGATGGGTAAGGTTACCGGCTTCCTGGAAACCACGCGCCACGACCGGTCGTACCGCAAGGTCGCCGAGCGTGTCCGGAACTGGAATGAGTTCGTCGTTCCGCTTCCGGAAACGGAGCTGCGCGACCAGGGCAGCCGCTGCATGGATTGCGGCATCCCGTTCTGTCATCAGGGATGCCCGGTCAACAACCTGATCCCGGACTGGAACGATCTCGTCTATCGCGATCGCTGGCGGGACGCGCTGACCAGCCTGCACTCGACCAACAACTTCCCGGAGTTCACGGGCCGCATCTGCCCGGCACCGTGCGAGGAAGCCTGCGTCCTCAACATCAACGACAAGCCGGTGACCATCAAGACGATCGAATGCGCGATCGTCGACCGCGGCTGGGAGGAAGGCTGGATCGTCCCTCTGCCGCCCAAGAGCAAGACCGGCAAGAAGGTGGCGGTGGTGGGATCGGGTCCGGCGGGCATGGCGGCGTCACAGCAGCTTGCCCGCGCCGGCCACGACGTCACCCTGTTCGAGAAGTCCGACCGCATCGGCGGGCTGGGGCGCTACGGCATCCCGGACTTCAAGTTCGAGAAGTGGCAGATCGACCGCCGCATGGAGCAGATGGCGGCGGAAGGCGTCACCTTCCGCACCGGCGTCCATGTCGGCGTCGACCTGAAGGTCGACGAACTGCTGGCGTCGTTCGACGCGGTGCTGCTGGCCGGCGGTTCCGAAAAGCCGCGTGACCTGCCGGTTCCGGGACGCGACAGCGACGGCATCCATTTCGCGATGGATTTCCTGGCCCAGAACAACAAGCGGGTCGCCGGTCAGAGCATCCCCGAGAGCGAAGTCATTTCCGCCAAGGACCGCCATGTGGTGGTGATCGGCGGCGGCGACACCGGATCGGACTGCATCGGCACCTCGAACCGGCAGGGCGCGGCCTCGGTCACGCAGCTCGAAATCATGCCTCGCCCGCCGGAGCAGGAGAACAAGGGTCTTACCTGGCCCTACTGGCCGCTGAAGCTGCGGACCTCGTCCTCCCACGAGGAAGGCTGCGACCGCGACTGGGCGGTGGCGACGAAGTCGTTCTCGGCCGACAACCACGGCCGCGTGCACACCCTGCATGCCGTGCGTCTGGACTGGCAGAAGGATGATTCGGGCCGCATGCAGATGGTCGAGGCCCCGGATGGCGAATTCGACATTCGGGCCGATCTGGTGCTGCTGGCGATGGGTTTCGTCCACCCGGTGCATGAGGGGATGATCGAGTCCCTGGGCATCAAGCTCGACGCGCGGGGCAATGTCGAAGCCGACACCAACCGTTACCAGACGTCGAATCCCAAAGTGTTCGCCGCCGGCGACATGCGGCGCGGGCAGTCGCTGGTCGTGTGGGCGATCCGCGAAGGCCGTCAGGCGGCCCGCGCCGTCGACGCCCATCTGATGGGAAGCACCGACCTCCCGCGATAGGGCACGGAAGGGACGGCCTGCTTCAACGGCCGTCCCAGCCAGCCCAATCGATGCCGGCTCCCGCCGCCGCGCCGAGCACCACCACCGCCCAGGGCGGTGTCTTCCAGGCCATCAGCAGCAGGAATGCGACCAGGGTCACGGCGAAGTCCGCGGCGGTCGCCACACCCGCCGTCCAGACGGGGTCGTAGAGGGCCGCTGCCAGCAGCCCGACGACACCGGCATTGACGCCGCGCATGACCGTCCGGGCGCCGCTGCGCCGGCGAATCCGGTCCCAGAACGGCAGACTTCCGAACACCAGCAGGAACGACGGCAGGAAGATCGCCACGAGGCAGAGGACGGCCCCGAAAACCCCTGTCGCGCCTGTCTGCATGACCGCACCGACATAGGCGGCGAAGGTGAACAACGGGCCGGGCACCGCCTGGGCCGCCCCGTAGCCGGCCAGGAAATCGTGTTCCGTCACCCAGCCCGGATCGACGACCTCGGCCTGGAGGAGGGGCAGAACGACATGGCCGCCGCCGAACACCAGCGAGCCGGTCCGATAGAGAGCGGCCGCCTGGGCAAGAATCACATCGTCGGTCACCGCCGCCAGCACCGTCGCCCCGACCAGCAGAATGGCGAACAGCCCCAAGCACAGGAGGCCTGCCCGACGCGACAACGGCATGGCCATGGCGGCATGGTCCATCGTCTCTGCCGTCCGCTCGCGGGTCAGCAGAAAACCGGCCGCGCCGGCCAGCATGATGGCCGCGACCTGGATCAAGGCACCATCCACCAGGGTCACCAGCACCGCCGCGGCGACGGCGATCGTCGCCCGCTCGCGGTCGGGTGCCAGGTTTCGCGCCATCCCCCACACCGCCTGGGCGACGACGGCGACCGCGACCGCCTTGAGCCCGTGAAGCCACCCCGCTTCGGCCGTGGCCCCGAACGCACCGACCCCATAGGCGAAGACGACCATCAGGATCGCCGACGGCAGGGTGAAGGCCGTCCAGGCGGCGAGCGCGCCCGGAACGCCCGCCCGAATCAGACCGACCGAGAGGCCGACCTGGCTGCTGGCGGGGCCGGGCAGGAACTGGCAGAGGGCGACGAGATCGGCGAAAGCCCGGTCGTCGAGCCATCGGCGGCGGACGACGAAGGCCTCGCGGAAATAGCCGATATGGGCGACGGGCCCGCCGAACGCGGTGAGCCCCAGGCGAAGGAAGACCAGGAATACGTCCTGCCAACGACCCTCGGGCGCGGGCCGCGGCGACATGGATGCCCCCTCCGGCGGCGGCCGGCCGTCAGGTGAGCGGCCGCCCCCCGTCGATCGGAATGATCGACCCGGTGGTGAAGGTCAGCGAGGCCGCGACCGCCAGACATGCCTTGCCGACGTCGTCCGGATGGCCGAGGCGGCCGAGCGGCGTCCGCGACTCCTGCTCGCGCCGCCAGCTTTCGTCGAAACTCCGCGTGAAGTCGGTCTCGACCACCCCCGGCGACACCGAAACGACCCGGATCTTCGGTGCGAGCGCCCGGGCGAGCGACACCGTCATCGTGTTGAGGCCGGCCTTGGACGCACAATAGGCGATGTTGCTGCCCATGCCGGTTGCGCCGGCGATCGAGGAGATGTTGATCACCAGCCCGCCCTCGCCTGCTTCGAGCAGGCTGCGGAAGGCGCGAACACAGGCAAAGGGTCCCCGCCAGTTCACCCGGAATATCTGATCGATCAAGGCATCGTCCAACCCATCGAGGTCGTTATGCGGGACGAACCGGGTGGTTCCGGCGTTGTTGACCAGGATGTCGAGCCGGCCCAGCCGGTCCTCGATCTCGACCGCCAGAGTATCGAGCGCATCGCTGCTCTCCACCAGAGCGGGCATGGCGATATGGCCTTCCCCCGGCAGCGCCTTGGCCAGCGCCTCGGCTTCCGCTCTGCTGCCGCGATAGCCGACGACGATCGTCGCCCCGGCCGCAGCGAGATGTTGGCAGATCGCCGTTCCGATTCCGCCCGCGCCCCCGGTGACCAGCGTCACCTTGTCTTTCAAAGCCTGTTCCGGCATAGCCCATCTCCATGCGCCCCTCGGGCGAACGCTTGCCCCACGATATCCACCGCGTCAAGCCGCAGCGGCAATTTCACGGTCAGTTCGGGATCTCCCGAAAAGCGTCGACGAAGGCCCGCGCATTGGCGGCGAGGGTCGCGTCGTCGATTCCCGGCTTGAACAGAGCCGACCCCAGACCGAATCCGCTCGCCCCGGCGGCCATATAGGCCGCCATCGCCCCCGGCGTGATCCCGCCGACCGGGAGCAACGCAAGATCCTGCGGCAGCACCGCCCGCCACGCCTTCACCACCGGCGGCGGGAGGGCCTCCGCCGGAAACAGCTTCAACGCATCGGCGCCGGCATCCAGCGCGGCGAACGCCTCCGTCGGTGTCGCGACGCCCGGCATGCAGAGCATGCCGTGCGACTTCGCGGCGGCAATGACGTTGGGATCGCTATGGGGCATGACGACGAGCGTGCCGCCGGCCTCGGCAAGTCTTCTCACAGACCCCGCATCGCGTACCGTGCCGGCCCCGACGCGGATCTCGGGACCGAACCGTCGTGCGAGGCAATCGATGCTATCGAAAGGTCGAGGGGAATTGAGCGGCACTTCGATGATTCGGAACCCCGCTTCGACGAGGACATCGCCGACCGCCTCGGCCCGTTCCGGCACGAGCCCGCGCAGGATCGCCACAAGAGGCAACGGCGACACGACGTCCGCGACAAGCCGGCCGGTCATCCGCCGATCAACCCCGCCGCACGGGCGATCCGCACCAGACCGTGCGCCGCACAGTCGGCGGGCCCGACGCTCGCCTCCATGCCGGCACGCGCGAGGGCATCGACATACGCCGCCGACAGCCGCGCTCCGCCGAGGACCACGATCGACGCATCATCCGTCAACCGGCCCGCAGCGGCCTGCCGAGCCTCAGCGATCTCGCACCCGATCAGGAGGCCGGACAGGTAGGACCGCGTCCCGCTCTCGGGCAGGCTGCCGAACAGGGCCAGGGTGCGCGCACTGAACAGGCGCTTGAGAAGTCCGCCCCGTCCCTCGCCGGCTGCAAGACCGTAGTTGAGCCCACGATGGAACGCGGCCGGGTCGTGCTCGTCCCCCGTCATCGTCCGGCCGAGAATGCTGTGCCGGCACAGGATGGCGAACAGCTCTCCGGTCATGAAGGTCGCGAACCAGACGATCCGCCCGTCCTCGGCGATCGCCCATTTGCTGTGAGTGCCGGGCAACACGAAGATCTCTGTCCCATGCCCGACCAGTGCGCCGGCGATCTGTGTCTCTTCGCCGCGAATGACGTCGGGCACATCGTCAGGATCGACGCGGGCAATTCCCGGAACGATATGCGCGACCTGGCCGCTGTCGCCGGCGACTTCGGTCAACCGACCGGCCAAGACGCCGATATCGGTCGGGCAATCCAGATAGTCCGCTTCCTTCCAGCCCTGCCGGCTGCCGATCATTCCCGACATGATCACCGGCGAAAGCGGGGCAGCGGCCAGCCAGTGGCCGACGTTCACGTCGAGCGCGGCACCGAATGAGCCGTTCTCGACCGCGAGGATGCCGTCTTCGCTCGCGACCCAGTCCAGCACGGTTCCGTCGGTTGCGAGCAGATACCCCCGAAACCCACTCGTTCCCCAGTCGACGCCGACCAGGGCCCCTGCCCGTCCTCCGGTCAAAGACGTGCACGCCGGCGGCTGATCATCCCGTTTCCTCGGGTGCCATCACCTGGCAATAACCGCCGCGACGGATGAATTCGGCGCAGATCTTGCGCCCCTGTTCGGGACTGGACACGGGGCCGGCCTGCACGCGCCAGAAAACGCCGCGCGAACCGAGGTCGACGCGGGAGATCTCAACCTGCAGCCCAGCCAGAAGATCGCCGTACTGCTTGAGCATCCGGCTCCACCCCTCGTCCGCGTCCTCGATCGTCCGGTATGAGGCCAGATGCAACCGGTACCCCCGCTTCAGGACGCTCGGCGTCTGCTTCTCGTTCGGTGCGGGCAGTGCGGCCGTGTCGTCTCCCGGCGGGCCCAGGCGCATGGGCTTCTGCTGCGCCGGCGGCACCTCGGCCGCGCGCTCGGCCATGATGTCGATCCCCAGCCGCTGCAACGCTTCGCGGGCGGGAACATGTCCGCGCAAGGCCGCGGACTCGTACCATTTCGCCGCCATGTCGAGATCGCGGACGACACCGCGACCGGTTTCGTAGGCTTCTCCGAGATCGTACTGCGCCTGGGCGACGCCCAGTTCAGCGGCGTGTTCCATCCATTTCGCCGCCTCGTCGGCCGCGACCGGAACATGATTGCCGGAACGGGGAAGGACGCCCAGCACGCCATCCGAGTCTTCCCGCCAGCGCTGCGCCGCCTGCTGATACCACTGCGCCGCGCGATCGTAGTTGCGCGGCACACCGAGGCCCTGTTCGTAAAGCCGGCCGAGGGCGGCTTGTGCCGCCGGCTCGCCCCGTTCGGCCGCCCGCAGGTACCACGCCGCCGCCTGCGGGTAGTCCGCCGGGATCCCGCGCCCTTCTTCGAGCATCTGGCCGAGAAAATACTGGGCCGGAGCATAACCGGCCGCCGCCGCGCGCTCGTACCAGGTGCGGGCCGCGACAGGGTCCGCATCGATGCTGACTCCGCCGCTTTCGTAGAGCTGGGCCAGAGCGGTCTGAGCATTCGGATCGCCCTCTCGCGCCTCGCGCTCGAGCGCTTCGAAATAGTCGCCCAGCCGAAGGTTGGGGCCGTTCGCGCAGCCGGCGATTCCGCAGGCAATACCGAGCCCCACCAGCATGCGTAGCATGACGTGCGCGCGCCGCATCGTTCTTCCTTATCCCCGTCCCGGGGAAAGCCTAGCGGAACGGCGGAAAGGCCGCCAGCCTTGCCGAAGGAACCGGCTAGCGCGGCCCGGATGCCGCGCCCTCGCCGGCGCTGTCAGAAGTCGGAAACGCGACCGTTGAAAGCCCAGTCGCCGTACCGGGTCGGCTCCGGGCCTTTTGGCCCGCCGACTTCCCCCGACGGCTGGTCGCTCGCGACAGCAGATTCGGGCTGCGTCTTCGCATCCGCCGCCGGTTCGTCCTCGGCGGGCTTCGCGGTTTCGGTCTTGCTCATGCCGCCTCCTTTCTCGGACCGTGCCCTTGCCGGCCACTATTGAAGCCGGCGTAAGGCGCCCCATACATATATCCGCTTCAACCCATTGAACGAGAGCAGAAATGAACTTCGCGCGTACGGCATTGCTGCTGGCCGCCATGACCGGTCTGTTCCTTGCCGTGGGCTACATGCTGGGCGGGACGGGTGGCATGGTGGTCGCCCTGGGTTTCGCCGTGGCGATGAACGCATTCGCGTATTGGAACGCCGACAAGATGGTGCTGCGCATGTATGGCGCGCGCCAGGTCGACGCCGGGACCGCACCCGAGTTCTACGGGCTAATCCAGCAGCTCGCGGCGCGGGCGGACCTGCCCATGCCCAAGGTCTACGTCATCGAGAATCCGCAACCCAACGCCTTCGCCACGGGGCGCAATCCCGAGAATGCGGCAGTGGCGGCGACCACGGGCCTTCTGAACGCGCTCTCCTATGAAGAGATCGCCGGCGTCATGGCCCATGAGCTCGCCCATGTGAAGAACCGTGACACCCTGACCATGACGATCACCGCGACCATCGCCGGCGCGATCGGCATGCTGGCCAATTTCGCGCTGTTCTTCGGCGGCAACCGCAACAACCCGCTCGGCATCGTCGGCAGCCTGTTGATCATGATCCTGGCGCCGCTCGCCGCGATGCTGGTGCAGATGGGTATCTCGCGGGCCCGCGAATACGCAGCCGATAAAGGCGGCGCCGAAATCTGCGGCAAGCCCCTGTGGCTGGCGGCGGCGCTGGCCAAGATCGATCGGGCCGCCAAGAGCGTGGACAACGCGGACGCCGAACGTAATCCTGCGACGGCGCACATGTTCATCATCAATCCGCTTCACGCCCACGCCGCCCGGGGCCTGTTCAGCACTCACCCGAGCACCGAGGACCGCATCCGCAGGCTTCGCGAGATGGCTGGCGCCGCCGGTCCTTGGGGCTGAAGCCGCAGGGCAAGCGGACCGGCCGGAGCGCACCGGCCGGTCTCCCGGCGCGCGGGATCGCCCTCGATCTCCTGTCGGGCGTGTTGCGGCGGCATCGGCCGCTCGATGAGAGCTTCGAGAGCCACTCCGATATCGGCGACCTGGACCCGCGTGACCGCGCCTTCGTCCGCAGCCTCGTCTGGACGACGCTGCGACGGCTGGGGGAGATCGACGGGATCGTTGCGGGTTGCCTGGACCGCCCGCTGCCCCGCAAAGCGGGCGCGGTCGAGGATGTCCTTCGCCTGGGCGTGGCCCAGATCCGTTTCCTCGAAAGCTCACCCCATGCCGCGGTCGACACCGCCGTGGAACTGGTCCGGTCGACGGGACTCGGCGGCTTCAAGGGACTGGTCAACGCCGTTCTCCGCCGCGTTGCGCGCGAGGAAGCCGCGCCGTGCGATCCCCTGGAAGCCGGGCGCCTGAACACGCCGGACTGGCTGTGGGCGCGCTGGGTCTCCACTTATGGCGAGGCGACGGCCAGCGCCATCGCCGCCGCTCATCTCAACGAACCGCCGCTCGACCTGACGGTCCCGAACGATGTCGGCGGATGGGCCGAGCGGCTGGGGGGAACCCTGTTGCCGACCGGGACGGTACGCCTGTCGGATGCCGGCGCAATCCCGGCCTTGCCCGGATATGACGAGGGGGCCTGGTGGGTCCAGGACGCGGCGGCGGCACTGCCGGCCCGCCTGCTGGGTGACGTCGGCGGCAAGCGCGTCGTCGATCTTTGTGCCGCGCCCGGCGGAAAGACCGCCCAGCTCGCCGCCGCCGGGGCCCAGGTCGTCGCGGTGGAGCGTACTCCGCGCCGTGCGGAACGGCTGCGCACCAACCTCGCCCGCCTCCGGCTCGAAGCGGAGGTGGTCGAGGCCGATGCCGCCGACTGGCGACCGGATGCGCCGGTCGAAGCGGTTCTTCTGGACGCTCCCTGCACCGCGACCGGCACCATCCGCCGTCATCCGGACATCGCGTATCTGAAGAAGGCGGCCGACATCGAGACAACGGCGCGCGTGCAGGCCCGGCTTCTCCGCGCGGCCCGGTCGATGGTCGCGCCGGGCGGGCTGATCGTTTTCGTCACCTGCTCGCTGGAAGCCGAAGAGGGCGAAAGACTGGTCGAGAAACAACTGGCCGAGGCCCCGGATCTCGAACGGGTTCCGGTTACCGCGGCGGAAGTCGACGGCCTTGCGGAAGCGATCGGTCCGCGCGGCGACCTCAGGACATTGCCCTGCCATCTGGCGGATTTCGGCGGCATGGACGGCTTCTTCGCGGCTCGCTTGCGGCGCCTTCCCTGACCTGTTACCAGACCGCATGCAACAGCCGGTCCGTATCGCTCCCTCCATTCTTTCCGCCGACTTCGCCAAGCTCGGCGAAGAACTTCGCGCGATCACGGAAGCCGGCGCCGACTACGTCCATATCGACGTCATGGACGGGCATTTCGTACCCAACCTGACCATCGGTCCGGGCGTGGTGAAGGCCCTGCGCCCGCACAGCGCACTGCCCTTCGATGTCCACCTGATGATCGCGCCGGTGGATCCTTTCATCGACGCCTTCGTCGATGCCGGCGCGGATATTCTGACGGTCCATGTCGAGGCCGGCCCGCACGTCCACCGCACCATCCAGGCGATCAAAGCGAGAGGCATCAAGGCGGGTATATCTTTGAACCCCGCTACGCCTGTATGCTCATGTGATCATCTTTTGGATGAAGTGGATCTGGTGCTGGTGATGTCGGTCAATCCCGGTTTCGGCGGACAGAGATTCATCCGCAGTCAACTCGACAAGATCCGCAGTCTGCGGGCGCGGATCGACACCCTGGATCATCCCGTCGACCTGGAGGTCGATGGCGGCGTCGATGCCGGGACGGCACGCGAAGTGATCGCTGCGGGCGCCGATGTGCTGGTGGCGGGAACGGCGACCTTCCGGGGTGGACCGGAGGCCTATGCGGCCAACATGAGGCTCCTCCGCGACGCAGAGGACGGTCGGTGAGCGGCGCTCTCGCTCATCAGGCACGCGGTAGCGGTGCGATGCCGCGGCGGGGCTACCGGCAGGCGGCGGGACCGGGGACAGGCGCCCGTTCCTTCGTTTCCGGCCTCAAGACCGCCTATTTCGGCAGCGCGCTCTATCGCCTGACCCTCGGTGGCCGGGTTCCCGATTCGCTGGATTTCGATCCGGCTGATCCCTATCCCGGCGAGGCCCTGCGCGGCGATGCCCTGTTCCAAGGGCGGTTCTCCTTCGCCGGATACGATATCGTCGCCCCCAACCGGCCGTTGTGGGAGCCGGTGGGCGCACCGCCGCCCTGGATCGAGGAGATGCATGCCTTCGGCTGGCTGCGTCACTTCCGTGCCAATGGCGGCGAGACGGCGCGCCGCCATGCCCGCGCCCTGGTCGGCGACTGGATCAGTCATTACGGAACCTGGCACCCGGTGATGTGGCGGCCGGACATCCTCGGCTACCGGATCGCGTCCTGGCTCCAGAACGCAGCTTTCCTGCTGAATGGCGGTGACGAGTCCTTCCGTACCATGTTCTTCGACTGCCTGGCCCGGCAGGCGCGCCATCTCGGCCGCACAGGCGTCGAGAACGTGGCAGGCGCGCGCCGCATCGCGGCGCTGAAGGGGATGCTTTACGCCTGTGTCTGCCTGCCGCGCGGGGAAAAGCGCCTGGACGCGGTTCTGAAGCGGCTCGACACCGAGCTTCGCCGCCAGATTCTCGCCGATGGCGGGCATGTGGAGCGGTCGCCGGCGGTCCAAGCGATGGTGCTGGCCGATCTCGCCGAGACGCGGAAGCTGCTGCTCGATGCGAATCGGCTGCCGTCGGAAGCCCTGATCAGCGCCATCGACCGCATGGCGCCGATGCTGCGAACCTTCCGCCATGGCGACGGCGGGCTGGCGCTGTTCAACGGCGCCACCGAAATGAGCGCCGAATCGGTCGAACAGGTCCTGACGCTGGCGGACGCCCGCGGCCGCGCGCTTTCGGGCGCCCCGCATTCGGGGTTCCAGCGCTTGTCGGCGGGCCGGACCCTGGTTCTCGTCGATGCCGGCGTTCCGCCGACCTTGGGCGATGTCGCCCATGCCGGCACTCTAAGCTTCGAGATGAGCGCCGGACGTCAGCGTCTGGTGGTCAACTGCGGCGCGATGCCGGGAGGCGATGCTCAATGGCGCCGGGCGCTAGCCGGAACGCCTGCCCATTCGACCCTGACCATCGGAGATACCGACAGTGCGGTCTTCGCCGAAGGCGGAGGCGCCCTCCGGCGTCCGGGCGAAGTCCAGTGCGCGCGGAACGAAAGCGAGGGCGACGTCTGGATCGACGCCCGGCATGACGGCTATCTCGCGTCTCACGGCGCGATCCACCGGCGACGACTGTACCTGGCCGCCGGCGGCGACGACCTGCGTGGCGAGGACAGCCTGATCAGCCCTGAACGCTATCGGGTGACGGTCCGCTTCCATCTCCATCCGGACGTGCAGGCATCACAGGTCCGCGACGGATCGACCATCCTGCTGCGCCCACCGGGCGGCATGGGGTGGCGCTTCCGTACGGCCGGTGCTGAGGTCACTCTGACCGAAAGCGTCTATTTCGGTGCCGCGGGCCAGCGACGCCGATCCGAGCAGATCCTCCTGACGGCGGAAGCCGGCGGCGACCTGCCGCCCCTCAAATGGGCCTTCCGAAAGTATCCGGGCGGCCGCTGACGAGGTGAGATGGGCGACGGCGCCGACCATGACGAGGTCTTCCTGCCCTTCGCTCGGCCCGACATCGACGAAGACGACATAACGGCAGTCGCCGCAGTCCTGCGAAGCGGCTGGCTGACAGCGGGCCCAGCCGTCCGGCGGTTCGAAGAGGCCCTGGCCGATCGTGTCGGCGTCCCTTACGTGATCGCCTGCGCAAGCGGCACAGCGGGTCTGCATCTCGCTGCGCTGGCCGCAGGGCTCGGCCCCGGCGACGCGGTCGCGATACCCAGCCTAACCGCTCTCGCAACGGCGAACGCTTTCCTCGCCACCGGTGCGGATGTCATCCTGTGCGACATCGATCCGGACACCGGACTGATGCGGCCCGCGGATCTACAAGCGGCTCTTCCGGAGCATCGACGGGTGAACGCCATCTGTCCGGTCGACTTGAACGGTCAACCGGCCGATCCGCCGGGCATGGCGGCCGCGGCAGCCGAGATCCGAGCGGTCGTGATCGAAGACGCTGCCCACGCTTTCGGCACTACTTATGAGCGGCAAGGAGAAACCGTGGCGGTCGGCGGTTGCCGAGACGCCGCCATGACCGTCTTCTCCTTCCATCCCACCAAGATGCTGGCGATGGGCGAAGGTGGCGCGGTCTGCACCGCCGATCACGAACTGGCGGCCCGGCTGCGCCGGTTCCGCGACCACGGCATGGAACGAACACCGATCGCCTTCGAGGGCAGGTCGATTGCCTTCGATCGATCGGGGGCGCCCAACCCCTGGTACTACGAACTACACGTCCCGGGCATGAACTATCGGGTGAGTGATATTCATTGTGCCCTGGGGCTTAGCCAGCTTCGTAGGCTTGACAGCTTCATCGCACGCCGCCGCGCCCTCGTCGAAAAGTATGACCGACTGCTGGCACCCTTCGCGCCGGTGGTGAGGCCGGTCGCACGGGTGCCCGGCGCCGCTCCCTGCTGGCACCTTTATGTGGCGTTGATCGACTTCGAGGCCGTGCCGGTCGAACGCTCGGAGGTGGTTCTGGGCCTTCGCTCGGTCGGCATCGGCAGCATGGTCCATTACGTCCCGCTGCACCTGCAGCCTTATTTCATAAGGCGATACGGCGCTCAGGAACTACCTGGCGCCGAGAAGTACTACTCTCAAGCTCTGTCCTTGCCGCTGTTCCCGGCCATGGAGGACGCCGACGTCGACAGGGTCGTCGAATCGCTGACCCGCGTTCTCGGGCTCGTTTGAACAACGGCCCGTTCCGACAGGCCGAGCAGTTCCAACTGTCGCGCGATCACCACCGACTCGTCATAGAGTTCCACCGCACGCATCCGGCCCGCGATCCCCATCCTTGCCCTGAGATCGGAATCGCCGACCAGTCGGTTCAGAGCGGCCGCCAAGGCGTCGGGCGCGCGTACCGGAACGATGAAGCCGGTCTGCTCGGCGACCACCTCTTCCCGGCTGCCGCGGATGTCGGTCGCGACGACCGGCAGCCCCACCATCATTGCCTCGATGATCGAGCGCGGCATGCCCTCACGGTGCGACGGCAGAGTGAAGATATCGGCAGCGCGCAGCAGGTCGGGCATGTCGCCCCGATAGCCGAGGAAGCGGATACGACTGGACAGCACCGGATCGGCCTTCACCGCTTCGATCTGCGGACCGATGTCGTCGGCATGGTCGCTGGTCAGCCGCTCCCCCGCCACCCACAGTTCGGCATCGACCGCCCGCATCGCCTCGAACAGCTCCGGATAACCCTTTTCGCCCACCAGGCGGCCGACGACCAGGATGACCGGACGGGCGTCGTCGACGCCGATCTCGCCACGAATCCGTGCCCGCGCCTCACCGCCGTCCGGCGTGAAGCGGGCCGCATCGACGCCATTGCCGATCGCGGCGATCCGGCCGCCCCGGCAGAGATGCAGCCGCCGCCCGGACGCCGCGTCCTCCTCCGCCTGGGTGAAGAGAACGTCGGTGAGACGGCCGCCCAGCCATTCCAGCGCGACATAGACCGCCCATTTCAGCCATGGCATTCGATCGTGGAAGTAGAAGCCATGGGCGGTGTAGACGACGGTGGGCACGCGGGCCCGCCATGCCGCCAGCCGCCCGATCAGCGCCGCGACCGGCGTATGGACGTGGACGAAGTCGAATTTTTCTGCTTCCAACAGCGCCCGCATGTGCCGGTAGGCCGCCGCGTGCTCCCCGAAATGAAGGAACCCACGCCGGAAAGGGATCGTCTCCACCCGGATGCCCCGCTCCCGCACCTTGTCGACCAGCGGTCCGTCCGAACAGCTCGCCACCACCTCATGCCCCGCGCTCCGCAGTCCATCGATCAACGGAACGAGGAAGTGGTAAAGGGTGAAGTCGACGGCGCAGACCTGGAGAATCTTCATGCGATCGCGGCGATATCGGCGTGATGGTCCAGCCAGGCCTGAAAAGCGACGAGGGTCCACAGCGGCTCGGCCGTGTCGCGGCGGCCGGCCTTCAAATCGCTATACCACATTTGCGGTAGCACGGGATCGAACAGGCCCTGGCGCCGCAGCCGCCCCGGGTCGATGGCGCTGCGGGTGAGGTCGGCGAGCGGACCAGTGAGCCACTGCGCGATGGGCAGCTCGAACCCTTTCTTGGGCCGGCCGAACACCTCGGCCGGTAAGCGGTCGGCGAAGGCCTGACGAAGGATTCGCTTGCCCGCACCGCGTGCGAGCTTCCAGCCGCCCGGCATCGCCATCGCCGCCTCGACCACGCGCTGGTCGAGGAAAGGACAGCGAACCTCCAATCCGCTCGCCATGCTGGCGCGGTCAACCTTCACCAGCATGTCGCCGACGAGGCCGAGGCCGATGTCGGCGGCGAGCATCGCATTGATGGGGTCGGCGATCCCGGCGCGGAGGCCGGCGACCCGGGCATCCACATCCGGCACGCCCAGCGGATCGGCGAACAGCGCGCCGAATTCTTCCGGCGGCAGCAGGGTAAGGAGCCCTGCTTGCCGCGCCGAATCGGACTTGCCGGCATGGGCGACGAACCGGCGGAGACGCCGAGCGCGTTCGAGCAAGGGATGGGTCTTGCTCTCGGGAAGCGCATGCGCCAGCGGCTCGATCAGGCCCTTGCGCAGCGGGGCAGGAACGCCGCGATAGAGGCCCGCCCACAGTTCCGCCTGATACTTGCGGTAGCCACCGAACACCTCGTCGGCCCCGTCGCCCGACAGCGCCACCGTCACATGCCGGCGGGTCTCGCGGGCGAGAAGCCAGGTTGGCACGGCCGAAGAGTCGGCAAAGGGTTCGTCGAAGGCGGTGAAGACATCCGGCACCGCGGCGGCGGCGGCATCGGGATCGATCGCCACTTCGGTATGGTCGGTGCCAAGGAAATCGGCGACGGTGCGGGCCGCCGGCCGCTCCTCGTAATAGGCGGCGGCTCCGGCGAAACCGACGGTGAAGCTCCGCACCCGCGAGCCGTGCCGGGCCATCGACGCCGCGACCAGCGCCGAATCGATGCCGCCGGAGAGGAACACCCCCAACGGCACGTCGGCGACGAGACGATCGGCGACGGCGGAATCGAAGGTCTCGACCAGTCCCGCACGTGCCTCCGCCTCGGTCGCCGGCCGAGGTGGCGCCTGCCCCGCGAGGTCGTACCAACGTTCGAGCCTTGCGCCCTCGGCCGTGACACGAAGCAGATGCCCGGCGGGGAGCTTGGCGACGCCCCGGTGGATCGTCAGCGGGTCCGGGACGTAGCGGAGGGTGAACAACCAAGCGAGCGCCTCGCGGTCGAGCGCAGCACCCCCCTCATTCAGCCGTTCGAGCGCGACGAGGTCGGAGGCGAACAGGGTTCGGGCGCTTGCATGGCGATACAGAAGGTGCTTCTTGCCGAACCGATCCCGCGCCAGAACGAGTTCGCCGGCCGCCGCATCCCACAGCGCGAAGGCGAACATACCGGTGAGCTTCGGCAGCAGGTCCACGCCCCATCGCCGCCAGCCGGCGAGCAGCACCTCCGTATCCGACCGCGACTCGAAGACGACTCCCTCGCCCTGAAGCTCGTCGCGGAGTGCGGCGAAGTTGTAGATCTCGCCATTGAAGGCAATGACCCGGCCGTGCCGTGCCATGGGCTGCGCACCGCCCGGTGACAGGTCGATGATGGCCAAACGCGTGTGGACCAGGGCGCAGCGGCCGTCCTGCCATTGGCCGGCGGCGTCGGGACCGCGAGGCGCCAAGCGCTCTTTCGCCTTGGCCAGGCGCGGGGCGAGCGCGGCAGCATCGATACCGGTAAAATCGACGACGCCCGCTAAGCCGCACATGGAAAACCTCCGCGCCCGGACCATCCGGTGCCATCGGAGACGTGCTCCCGCACCGGACATCGTCCGACCCGGCCTTCCCGTCCCCCTCCGCCCGCTTGCGGGGGGAGGGGTGAGGGGCGGTGGGCCTCCAGTCGGAGAGACCGGGCGACAGCGGTGCCCGGACATTCCGCCGGTCCCTCCTCATCCCCCGGCCCCTTCTCCTCCCGGGAGGAGAAGGGGAGCGCGTCCCGCGACGGGGTGACTGGAACCGAGCTCACGGTGCCGCCTGGTCGTAGAGGGCGCGATAGGCAGCGATCATGCGATCCATTGAGAAGTGCGTTTCGATCCTCGCGCGGGCAGATTGCCCCAGGCTCTGCCGGTCGTCTGCGAAGACGCCCGCGATAGCATCAGCCAAAGCGACCGGGTCGCCGGGCCGGACGATGCGGCCGGCGGCGCCGACGATGCGGCGCGCATCGCCAACGTCGGTCGCGACTGCCGGCAACCCCGCCGCCATGCCCTCGGCGATGGCGTTCGAGAACCCTTCGCCGAACGCCGAGCTGTTGACGATCACATCGGCTGAAGCGAGAAGCGCCGGGACGTCGTCGCGCCTGCCGAGGCGGTGAAGACCAGGTTTCGCGGGAAGCGCCTCCGTCCCTGCCCCGACCAGAAGCGCTTCGACGCCGGACAGGCGGTCGAAGGCTCGGAGAAACGTCTCATGGTCCTTCATCGCATCACAGCGAGCGACCAAGGCAAGCACCGGCGTCTCGTCCGCGATGCCGAGCTGGCTGCGGATAGCGGTGCGCGCCTCCGGGTCGGGCCGGTAACGCGCGGTGTCGATCCCATTGTCGATGACGAGGAAGCGCTTGGGCCGATAGCCGAGCCCGCGATGGACCTCGACCCCGGTCTCGGCGTTGGCGATGACCGCGTCGGGAACGCTCGACAGAGCCACACAGCCGGCGATGGTCGTCCGGAGGCCGCGTCCGTAGCGCGCGGTGTCCATGTCGGAGCAACGGAGATTCCAGTAGAGCCGCGTCTTCCGGCGCCGGCCCGAGAGCTTCAGGGCCGCGACCGCCATAAGGTCCGCGTGATAGAGCCAGCTCTGCACGACCACCGGCTTCAGCCGCCGGATCATGCCCGCGAGCCGGAGAAGCGCGATGGGGCTGGGCCGGCCGCGCCGCATCCCGAGATCGGACACGTCGATCCCCGCCGCCAGCAGCCGGTCCCGATGACCGCCGCCGGGCGTAAGGCTGACCACCGCCGCCGGCCGCCCATCGGCGTGGTCGGCCGCGACCAAAGCGGCGAGCTGCGCTTCCGCTCCGCCTGTCCCGAGGCCGGTGATGACGTGAAGGACGAGGCCGGTCAATCGAGAAGCTCCGCCAGCACGGCCTGGAACGTCGCCGCAACCGCCGGCAGACGATAGCGGTCGGGGAGAAGCGACGGTCGCGGAGCGGAGACCGGGTCGATACGCACCGCCCGAAGGGCCGCAGCATAGGCGGCGCCAGCGGGAGCGATGGTCACCGCCCCGGCGGGCGCCTCCGCCGCCAATTCGGCAATCGCACCTGCCTCCGGCGTCGCCACCACCGGAGTCCCGCAGGCGAGCGATTCGAGCGCGACGTTCGACTGGCCCTCCCAGCGCGACGGCAGCAGGCAGGCATCGGCCCCGGCGAGCGCGGCGGGGAGGTCGCGGGTGAACGGTGCGATCCGCACCTGCTCGGCACGGCCCTCCGCCGCCGCCAGGGCATTGAGTGCGGCCCGGTCCGGGCCGTCGCCGAAAATCATCAGCCGGCTGCCTGCAGGCAAAGCCTCGATCGCACGATCGAAGCCTTTCTGGCGGGTGAGCCGCCCGGCAGCGACAAAACCGCGACCTTCGCCGGCCGGCCGCTCCGGATGCGCTGCCCGTGCGCGGAGATCATCCGAGTCGACGGGGTTGGGAAGAAGCCGCATCCGGCTTGCGGGAACGCCGAGATCCCTTTCGAACTCGCCGAAGGTCAGACGCGACTGGCAGAGCACGGCATCCGCTGTCGGGTAAAGGCGTCGGTAACCCAACCGCATCGCCCCGGCGAACCGCGCCTGCGGCAGGCTGAGCGACGGGGTGTTGGCTTCGCGCACCACCAGCCGGGGTCGTCCGGCGAGCAAGGGTCGCATGGCGAGCAGCGCCAGGTTCACATAGCCCAGGGTGGAGACGATGGCCGCCGGCTGGAAACGTCGCAAGATCGACAGCAGTGGCCGCGCCGCGCGACGCAGGCGGGGCTCGGCAAGGCCGTGGACCTCGACCCCTGCGGGGGCATTGAGCGGCCCGGCAGAATCGAAGACAACCAGATGCGGTTCGTAGGCCGGCTGCGGCAGGGCCGCCATCAGCAACAGCAGGACACGCTCCGCCCCGCCTCCGGCGAGGCTCGGCAGAACGAAGACCACGCGATGGCCCATCAAGCGGCCTCGGGAGAGCCTAGCCGGCCGGCCGGCCGGCGAAGTCGAAGCCCAGCCCGGCGAGGTAGGCTTCGGTATGCCAGGCGAGGGCATGCCGCGCGCCGCGCCCGTCGCACGCCCAACGCCCATAGGGCACGATGGCGCTGTTGGAGAGGTTGTCCATCCAGTAGCCGAACAGCCGCCGCTCGACCGCATGCCAGCGATCGCGCCCGGCAGGCGCCGAGGCCGCCTTGGCGATCCAGCGGAGCGGCACGACCCAGCCGGGCCTGATCCGCTTCGCGTTGACGGCGTAGTCATGCCAGACGCCGCCCCAATCCTCTCGCCGCAGCATCTCGGCATAGAGGCGCTGGCCCGCCTTCCACTCCAGCGGCACCCCCTCCCAGAAATCGAGATAGTCCGGGTCCCACAGCGGCAGCCGCCAGTCGAAGCCCAGATACTCGTAAACCCGCTGGCCGGTGATCACGTATTTGCACTGCCGGTCCTGACATTCCGAGAACTCATAGACGCCGTGATCGCCGGCAGGATCGTCGAACGGCGCGCCCACGGCATCGATCTCGGCATCCAGACGCGCCAGGATCGCCGCCTTGTGCTCGGGCGTCCGCAAGGACTGCCACAGCCCGAAATGCTTGAGATAGAGCGCTTCCAGCACCCGCTGGCGCCGGGCGGCGACGGACAGGCCTACCGGTGGCTGGCGGAGCGCAGGCGGAATGTGGGCGCCGGAGATGAAATCACCGGAATTGCCGTTGATGACGATCGCGTCCTCGGGCGCCCAGCCACCGTCGCGCAGCCGGGCGAGGACGCCGAGGTCCTGCTGGAACGGCGTCGAGGACCGCGCATCCGCGTAAGCCATATAGCCGCGGAACAGATCGCTCGCGAAGGTCCGCTTCTGGGCGGCGATGCCCAGCGGGACGAAGGTCCACTCATAGCCGAGATGGGCAGCAATCTGCCGGCTGGCCTCCGCTTCGTGGTTCCCAGGCAGGCCGTAAGCGAAGCAGCGGACGTTCCGGTAGCCGAGATGGGCGAGGGCCGAGACCACCAGCCGGGAATCGAGCCCCGCGCTCAAGGGTGCGACGATCGGCCGGCCGCCGGCCGAGGCGATGAGACGCTCGAAGATCGACAGCGTCACATCGCGAAGGGTCCGCCGCAGCCGCTCGCCGTCGACATCCGCTATTCGCCACGGACGGTAGACCGAATAGCGATGATGCCGGGCTTCACCGCCCGGACCGAACGACACGGCTTCGCCCGGACGAAGCTGTTCGAGAACCCCGTAGAGGGTGTCGCCACCGATGGTGTAGCCGGCCATGGCGACGGCGAGGGCCCCATCCGGACTGCGGTCCGCGGGCCCCAGTCCCAAGCGGTCGGCGATACGGCCTGCCGCCGGGCCGACCTGCCATCGGTCTTCCCCACGGCCGAAGAAGAGCGGCGTGCTCCGCACCCGGTCGACCGCCGCGAGGGCCCATCCGGGGCCGGTGGCCGCCAGCGCGAAATGACCGCAGAGGCCGGGCAGGTCGCGCAGCAGCCCTTCCGCACCCTCGGTCGCGGCAACACGCGCCAACGCCTCGGGCGAGGTGCCGGGGATCAGGCCGCGGAACCAGAGGGCCGTGCGGCCTTCGTCGAACCGGCGCCAGCCATGGGTTTCGGCGAAATCGAGACCGACCGACGCACCGTCGGAAGTGGAGGAAGCGTCCAAGGCGTTGTGCAAAGGGGGCGTGCCGCCTCCCCGACCGTCAGAACTGGATGACGGTCGCACCCCAGGAAAGCCCGACGCCGAAGCCCGAGATCAGCACGCGCTTGCCCTTCAGGGCCGCCGGGCCGCCCATCGCCTCGATCGTGATCGGGATGGTCGAGGAGACGGTGTTGCCGATCTCGCTCATGATGATCGGCACTTTTTCAGGGTCGAGGTTCAGCCGCTTGATCAGGGCGTTGATCATGAAGCGGCTGGCCTGATGGAAGACGAAATAGTCGATGTCGGCGAAGGTGATGCCGTTCCGCGCCACGCAGTCTTCGAGGCTCGGCGGCACGCGCTTGATCATGAAGTTGTAGACCGCGCGCCCGTTCATATAGAGAGCCGATTCGCCCTTGCGCGGCAGGTCCGGGTGACGGCTCCCCCCGCCGCGAACGATCAGGGAATCGGCGCCGCTGCCGTCGGTTCCGAAGGTGAAGCGCCCGATACGGCCCTGCCCGCCGGCGCGGATCAGCGTCGCCGCGGCACCGTCGCCGAACAGGGGCACCGTGTAGCGGTCGTTGGGGTCCATCACCTTCGAATAGGCTTCCGAGGTGATGAACAGGGCGCAGCGGAGGTCCTCCGACGCCATCATCGATTTGGCGACCGACAGGCCGTAGATGTAGCCGGAGCAGCCCTGGTTGATGTCGAACGCGGCGGTGTCGTCGCGGAGCCCCAGCCGGTCCTGAACCAGATTCGCCGTAGTCGGCAGGCAGTAGTCCGGGTTCTGGGTGCAGATGATCAGGAGATCGACCTCGTCGGGGCGGACCTCCCCTCGATCGAACAGGATCTCGGCGGCCGACACCGCCATGTCCGAGACCGCCTCGTCGGGGCCGGCGATGCGCCGCGAATGGATGCCGACCTTGCTGTCGAGGAATTCCGGCTCGAACCCGAAGCGCGCCACCAGCTCGTCGTTTTCGAGACGGCCTTCCG
>PBKC01000072.1 GCA_002721365.1 Rhodospirillaceae bacterium
CTACGACAAGCCGATGATCTACTATCCCCTGGCGACTCTGATGCTGGCCGGCATTCGCGACATCCTGGTCATCACCACCCCCCATGACCGCCCGCTGTTCGAGCGTCTCCTGGGCGACGGCGGCCAATGGGGGGTCCGCCTTTCCTTCGCTACCCAGGACCGGCCGCGCGGCATCGCCGACGCCTTCCTGGTCGCGGAGGACTTCATTGGCGGCGACCCCGTCGCCCTGATCCTGGGCGACAACGTCTTCTTCTCGTTCGGGCTGGCGGAGCGTCTGCAGCGGGCGGCGGCAGCCGGACCCGGCGCCACCGTCTTCGCCTACTGGGTGAGCGACCCGGAACGTTACGGCGTCGTCAGCTTCGACGCCGAGGGCCGCGCCGTCGACATCGAGGAAAAGCCGGCCAAGCCGAAGTCGAGCTATGCCGTCACCGGCCTCTATTTCTACGACTCCGACGTCGTCGAGATCGCCCGTAACCTCGCTCCCTCTGCGCGCGGCGAGTTGGAGATCACCGACGTCAACCGCGCCTATCTCGCGCGGGGGAGCTTAAGGGTCGAGCAGTTGGGGCGCGGCGCCGCATGGCTCGACACCGGCACCCACGACGCCCTCCTGGAAGCGGCCCAGTTCGTCGCGGTGGCCGAAGCGCGCCAGGGCCTCAAGATCGCCTGTCCCGAAGAGGTCGCGTGGCGCATGGGCTTCATCGACGACGTGGCCCTAAAGCGTCTGGCGGAGGGCCTCAAGAAGTCTGGGTATGGGGAGTATCTGGCACGGCTGCTGAGCTGAAATACATGCGCCGTTAAGACTGCTGCGACGTTCATATCTCGTGGCCGCACTAGTCATTCCCGCGCAAGCGGAAATCCACCGGCCGTTTCCATTGCAGTTTCGTCTTTTGTTCGGCGTGCAAACCGCAGGTAACAAGAATCAGTCGCTGTACTTATTCAAGTTATAACATTAAACGACAGTTTATATTACGATAGGAGCCGAAGCAATGAAAATACTTTCTGATTTTATTATGCAAAATCTTCTCGGAAAAGGGTACTTCCCAAAGGAAATGCCGTCTGTATTTACTACAATTGAATTCGGAAGAGAAGCTAATTCTATATTGGATGATTGGGAGAAATCCGGTGTTTTTAAGATCAGGAATGGTTCAGACTTCCCAAAAGTCCAAGGAGTAAAGTTTAGGGGGAAGAAAGGATTTAAGAAGGTACCTACAGCGGAGCCGGAGACCATTTCAAAACCAAAAGGTCTTTATGAGCGGAGAAACGTTCATATAACGCATCCAGTCCCACAAGCACTTCTTGCTCGAGAGATCGCGGCTAACTGGCAGATCGTTCAGAAATGGCTATCGCGACAGACCTTCTCGGAAGATGAAATCGTCGTATCCGGTGCCTATGATCGAGCGATTAAGGGAATCAACTTCCCTATGCACAGAGCAAAAGTCAGCTTCATAGAAGCAACATCTGACTGGCTAGTAAAAACTGATATTACTCGATTTTATCCAAGTATATACACTCATTCATTAGGTTGGGCAGCTTATGGTAAGGACAATGTAAAGGAAAATATTAAATCGTACGAAGGTTCTCTGGCTGATAGGCTTGATATTTTAGTAAGGAGCTGCAACCGAAATCAAACCGTCGGGATTCCTATAGGTCCAGAAACATCACGAATTTTGGCGGAGGTGGTGTCTTCCAGGATTGACTCGGATTTTTTAGAGAAAATTTCAAATGGAGATGCTAAATTCAAAGACATAGCGCTTAGAAGTGTCGACAGGCTTCAGGATGACTGGGTAGTCGGAGTTCCATCTCTTGAAAGGGCAGAGCATATTCTCAGTCTTATTGTAAGATGTTATCGCGAGTATGGGTTAGAAATAAATGGATCAAAAACTAGTGTAACTCATTCTATGAAGTCAAGCGGGGTGATCTGGAAATCGGAGATCGCATCTTTTCTTTCGCATCGTCGTGGACCACTGATCGGTGTGCGGTTAAAGGAGTTTCTCGCGCTGTGTATTCGTCTTCAACTTCAGACGCCAGGCGATCCAGTTCTCAATTATGCTCTTTCGATCATAGAAGGTCATAGATTTCGTGCGGAAGATATAGAAGAAGTGGAGGCCTTCCTCCTTAAGGCAGCATCGGTGGCGCCCAATTCGTTAGATCGCATTTGTCGAATTATTCTTAACATAAATCATAGCACAGGATGCTTTTCGAAAAGAAGAATAGCTGACCGATTCATTACTCTTGCTGAGCGACATATCGAGAACGGATCCCTATTTGAGGTGATTTGGCTTTTGTATACTGTGCGTGGTCTCAAGCAACCGTTTGTGGCAAAACGTGTCGTGGACCTTTCTGAGGACGTGCAGTCTAGCGCGTTACGACTTCTTTTGCTCGAAATGGGCGATTTGGAGCTTTGCATAAGGCCCTTACCCAAGGGGGCGTGGGAAGCTGATATATCAGCCGATAGAGTTCTGACTGATTGGACTTGGCTATATGCTTACGAGGCAGTTCGTAAGGGTTGGCTGTCTGGCCCCGCAGGCATCCTTAACTCGCCGCTCTTTAAGCCCATGCACGTTCGCAATGTGACCTTCTACGACCCCGATCGGAACGTGATGCGGTCTGAAAAAGTAAAGAAATATGCAGCGAAAAATAGAAAGGCTGACTATATCCAGGCGGCACGGTTGATCAATACGCTAAGGGGATTTGAACGCTTTCTTGACTTGGGCGCAGAATATTGAGTTTCGTTTAAGTAGGACGCCCGATGGGCGTTTCTCTCACCGCTCCACCCCCAGGAGTGGCGGCATGGTCCGTTCCTGATAGACGTTGGCCATCAGGTTGTTCCAGTACTTGGCGGGGAGCGAGCCGCCGGTGACGCCGGCCATCGGCGCGTTGTCGTCGTTGCCGACCCAGATGCCGGCTACCAGGTCGGCGGTGTAGCCGACGAACCAGGCGTCGCGGCTGTCCTGGCTGGTGCCGGTCTTTCCCGCCGCCTGGCGGGCGAAGGCGGCGGCGCGGCCGGTGCCGCGGCGCATGGCCTCGCGCAGCATGCCGTTCAGTGCCGCGACGTCGTCGCGTTCGACCAGTCGCGCCGGCATCTCCTGGTCGTCCCGCAGATAGACGATGCGGCCGGTCTGGGCCTGGACGGCGACGATGCCGTGGATGTCGGGTGCCAGCCCCTCGTTGGCGAAGACCGCGTAGGCGCCCGTGAGCTCAAGGGGCGTGACCCCGCCGGCGCCGAGCGCCAGGCTGCGTTCCCGCGGCAGGGCCGAAGCGATGCCGAGATGCCGGGCGACGGAGACGACCGTCTCCAGCCCGACCCGATCCAGCAGGCGGACGGTGGCGGCGTTCATCGACTGCGCCAGCGCCTCGGTCAGCGTCACCCTGCCATGGTAGCGACGGTCGAAATTGGCGGGCCAGGGGCGCCCGTCGATCTCGACCGGTGCGTCTTCGATCACGGTCTCGGGCGTCATGCCCTGGCGCAGCGCCGCCAGATAGACGAACGGCTTGAAGGCCGAGGCCGGAGGACGATGCGCCTGCACCGCCCGGTTGAACTGGCTGCCGGCGTAGTCGCTGCCGCCGACCATGGCGCGGACGGCGCCGTCCGGGCTCATGGCGACGACCGCCGCCTCGGTGACGTCGCGGCGCCGGCCTTCGCGCATCAGCCGCTCGGCGGCAAGCTGCGCGTAGATCTGCACCAGCGGGTCCAAGGTGAGGAAGATGCGGTGGGTCTCGCCCGGCGGGATTGCCATCTCGCGCGCCGTGCTCCGGATCCAGTCCTCGAAATAGCGGTACTCGACGGCGGGAATGCCGCGGTCGCCGGTGCGCAGGGCGGCGAGCGGCTTTCCCGCCCACTGCGCCAGCGCCTGCTTCATCACCGCCGGGGCGATGACGCCGCGATTGGCGAGGATGCCGAGGACCAGCCGGGTGCGGCGGTGGGCCGCGGCGATCGAGCGGTCGGGGCGGTAGTAGTTCGGCGCCCGGATGATCCCGGCCAGCATCGCCGCCTGGTAGAGGTTGAGGTCGGGGGCGCGCACGCCGAAATAGTGCCGGGCCGCGTGTTCGATGCCGTAGATGTTTCCGCCCCAGAAGATGCGGTTGATGTAGAGCCCGGCGATCTGCTCCTTCGACAGCAGGATCTCGAGCTTGATGGCGAGGATCAGCTCGCGGACCTTGCGTAGCATCGTGCGGTCGCGCGACAGGAACATGTTCTTGGCGACCTGCTGGGTGATGGTGCTGCCGCCCGACACCGGCTGCGGGTCGCCGAGCAGCGTCCGGACCTGATCGACCACCGCGCGCCCGATGCCCACGGGATCGAAGCCGGGATGGCTGTAGAAGCGGCGGTCCTCGGTCTCGACGATGGCGCGGACGACGTAGGGCGGCAGGGTGCGGGGCGAGACCGGCACCGGGTAGACATGCTCGCTCAGCAGGACCTCGCCGTCGTCGGCGACGGTCACCTCGACGCTCGGGCGTCCGATCAGCTCCTTGATCTCGTCGATCGCCGGCAGGGTGGCGCTGATCCAGAGCGCGATGAGGGCGACCAGCCCGACGAGGCCCCATAGGACCGTTCCCCGCCGCAGCCACCACCGGCTTCGCCTCGGTGCGGCGACGATCGCCGGCTTCGGCGTTTCGGCCCGTCTGGGCCGTCGCCGCGGCGGCGGCCCCGGACGCCAGCCGGGGTGGCGGGTGAACAGGCGGTCGGATGCCTCGCGGTAGCGGTCGCGTTCCGGCACCGAAGGGGCGATCCAGTAGCCCCGCCGCACGCCGCGCGCGACCGTCCGGCGGATGGCGGGCGAATCGAGAAGCCCTGAGTAGAGAACGACGTTCGGCAGCACCGTGTCGAACAGCCGCCGCTGCTCCTGTTCCAGGAACGCGGCGTCCTCCGGGGCGGCATTGGCGGCGAGTCCGACGAACGCCCGCATGGCCCTGTCCTCGCTCACCGCCGCAACGAAGTTCCGGCTGGGCAGCGCCCGCAGGATGCGGACGATCCGGAGCCTGAGATGGAGGTCGAACGGAAAAGAGAGCGGCTTGCGCTCGGTCAGGTAGAGCGCGTCGATGACGTCGCGGAGCGGCCTCAGCGTCTCCAGCGCTTCGTCGATCTCGGCGCGCAGCCGCTTGAGACGGTGGCGATGTGCGCGCCGGCGACGCCTCTCGGGGGCGAACAGCCATGCCAGCATAGTGCGTACATGGCGCCGCAGTGATGGCGGCTGCAAGGGATCAGCGCATCACGAGGGTCCGCCTCGCTCGGACTCGACGGCGACGTTGGGGGGCTCGGCCCCTTCGGTGGATAACTCCAGGGCCTCCTCGACCGCGCCGTCCTCGACTGCCGAGTCGACGGTCCGTGTCCGGCCGCCATGGCGGGTGTCGTCCTGAACCACCTTCTCGGTCATGACGTTCGCCAGCGCCTCCTCGGGGATCAGGCCGTGCTTCGCGGCGTGCTCGGCCATGGCATAGCTGTCGGAGGCGAGCAGAAGCGTGCTGCCGGCCGCCGAGACCCGCTCGGCCAGGGCGTGGATCGCCTCCTGCCGGTCGGCATCGTGGCTCACATTGCGGATGTAGATCGCCTTCACCCGCTCGGGGTGTTCCTCCACCAGCCCGGTGTAGATCTCCGGGTCCTCCTGTCCGCTGTCGCCGATCAGCACGAACGGAAGCGTGTCATAGAGGTCGAGCATGCGCTGGATCAGCGCGAGCTTGTGGTCCTTGGCACGGCGGGGCAGGGGATGCTCCAGCGTCAGGCCCCAGTCGCGGAGGAACAGGATCGGGCCGACGGGGATGCGGTGCATGTTGAAGAAAGCGTCCAGCACCTCGTAGATGGCCCAGGGTCCGCGGGAGACGTAGAGCATCGGGTTCCCTTGCGTGCCCGACATGCCGCCGTGAAGCGCCTGGTAGAGGGCGGCGACGCCGGGGAAGGCGACCCGGCTGCGCGCACCGCGCATGAACAGGCGCCACATCATCGCCGCCTTGTTGACGACGCCGGTGAACATGACGGTGTCGTCGATGTCGCTGATCACCACGTAGCGCGCGGTTGCGGGCGGGATGAAGACCTTGCCGACGGCCGTGGGACCGTCGGTGCCCGCGGCCGGTACCGAAAGGCTCAATTCGTGCCAGGGGTCGCCCGACGGGGCGGGCGGGATCGGCTCGCGAAAGCAGAAATACCCCGAGCTATCGGTTTCGGCGCGGAGGGTCGCGCCGTGGATGCGGCCTTCGACCGTCACATGGTCGATGCCGCGCCGCAGGGAGCGCCGGACAAGGTCGGCGAGGCGACGCCGCAGGCTGTTCGCGGGCAGCGAGCGGCCGAAGCCGGGTTCCCGGAACAGACGGCCGAGCAGCACGATCCCTTCCTTCGACCCGTAGCCGCGATAGGGCTCCAGCACCGCGTCCGCCAGCTTGGCCGCGCCCTGTGTCCCCATACCCTGTTCCGTCGTATCGACCATCCCTTGAGCTTGTCCCTTTACCGCGCGACCTCGTTTACGAAACGCTCGCGGGCTTAGCGCGTTCGGCGGTGTCGTCGCAGGGGAGGGGAGTCGCTAGGATGGCACGGTTCTCTTCCGGGCCGAACTTGAACGGGCATGTGATGGTCGACCGATGCTCCGCAAGCTGAGCTACCTCGTCGCGCTGGCGCGGGAGCGGCATTTCGGGAAGGCCGCGGCCGCCTGCAACGTCTCGCAGCCGACGCTGTCGAATGCCATCCGGCGCCTGGAGGAGGAGTTCCAGGTGCCGATCGTCGAGCGCGGGCAGAGCTTCCATGGGCTGACGCCCGAGGGGATGCGCATCCTTCAGTTCGCGCGGCGGCTGATGGCCGAGCATGAGGGGCTTCAGCAGGAACTCAGTATCCTCCGCGAAGGTCTGACCGGACAGGCGCGGATCGGCGCGATCCCGACCGCGCTTCCCGTGGTCGCGCATATCATGGCGCCGTTCGAGAGCCGCTTTCCCCATGCGACCGTCCAGGTGCTGTCCCGGTCCTCCCGCGAGATCGAACGCGGCCTCCGCGACTACGAGATCGACGTCGGCCTCACCTATCTCGACAACGAGCCGATCCCCGACGTGCGGTCGGTGCCGCTCTATTCGGAGAGCTACTTCCTGCTGACCCGGCGCGGCGGGCCGTTGGACGAGGCCGACGAGGTGACTTGGGCGGAGGCTTCCGAGCTGCCGCTCTGCCTGCTGACGCCCGAGATGCAGAACCGGCGCATCGTCGATGCGAGCTTCCGCCTCGCCGGGCACGCAGTAGCGCCGGCGATCGAGACCAATTCCCTCATCAATCTCTACACGCAGGTCCGCCACGGGCGCCTGTCGAGCGTCATTCCGGGTCCGCTGCTCACGGTCTTCTCACCGGAGCGTGAGTTGGTGGCGCTGCCGCTGGTCGACCCCGACGTGCAGCACATGGTGGGGCTCGTCTATCCGGACCGGACCCCCACGACGCCGGTGGCACAGGCCCTGACCTCGATCGTCATGGAAGAGGGGTTGCCCGCCGTGCTCGCCCGTCAGATGCGGGAGGCTCTGGCCAGGCTGAAGAGCGACGCGGCGCCGAGTGATAGCTAATAACTATCGCAAGATCAAAACTCTAAATTTGTCCCTTATCCGCCCGCGCCTAAAGTAGGGAGGCAGGGTGGTGCGCCGGCTGCGAACCGTGGCCTGCGCACCGAGCACAGTGGCAGGGACAGAGAATGCCGTACGAGGCATGGGACGAGTCGCGTGCGACGGCGATAGTCGAGGGCTATCGGCGTGAGCGCGGTGGGCTGATGCCGGCCCTGCATGGGCTGATGGAGCATTTCGGCTATGTCGACGAGGGCGCGGTCCCGATCCTCGCGCTCGCCTTCAACCTGTCGCGCGCCGAGGTGCACGGCACCATCACCTTTTACCGCGATTTCCGGCGCGAGCCGCCGGCCCGCCACACCGTCCGGGTCTGCCGGGCCGAGGCCTGCCAGGCGGTGGGTGCGGAAGACTTGGCCGATCACGCCTGCCGCAGCCTTGCCCTCGATTTCGGTGAGACATCCGAAGACGGCGAGGTGGCGCTGGAGCAGGTCTTCTGCCTCGGCAACTGCGCGCTGTCGCCGGCGGTGATGGTCGACGACCGCCTCTACGGCAAGGTCGATGCCGACCGCTTCGACCGGCTGATGGTCTCGACCGTGGGCGAGGGCCGGCCGTGAGTGCGATCACCGTCTACGTTCCCGGCGACGCCGCCGCCCTCTCGGTCGGCGCGGACGAGGTGGCCGACGCCATCATCGCCGAGGCGAAGCGGCGCGGCGACGAAGTGCGCATCGTCCGTAACGGGACGCGCGGGATGCTGTGGCTGGAGCCGCTGGTCGAGGTCGCGACGGAGAAGGGCCGGCTGGGCTATGGCGCCGTGGCGCCGGAGGACGTCCCGGCCCTGTTCGAGGCCGGGTTCCTCGCGGGCGGCGACCATCCGTCTGCGCTCGGTCCGGTCGATGCGATCCCCTATCTCGCGCGGCAGACGCGCCTCACCTTCGGGCGCTGCGGCGTCATCGACCCCTTCGACCTCGACGATTACGCGGCCCATGGCGGTCTCGCCGGTCTCGACAAGGCGCTGGCGATGGAGCCGCGCGCCATCGTCGACGAGGTCGCCGAGTCGGGCCTGCGTGGGCGCGGCGGAGCGGGCTTCCCCACCGGGCGCAAGTGGCTGACGGTGCTGGAGGCCGAGGCCGACGAGAAGTTCATCTGCTGCAATGCCGACGAGGGCGACAGCGGCACCTTCGCCGACCGCATTCTGATGGAAGGCGACCCCTTCGTCCTGATCGAAGGGATGATCATCGCCGGGCTGGCGGTCGGCGCCGAGCACGGGCTGATCTACATTCGCTCGGAATACCCGCATGCGGTGCGGGCGATGCAGCGGGCGATCCGCGTCGGCTACGAACGCAGCCTGCTCGGCACCAGCGTCCGGGGCAGCGACAAGCGCTTCGACCTCGCGGTCCGGGTCGGCGGCGGCGCCTATATCTGCGGCGAAGAGACCTCGATGCTGGAAAGCCTGGAGGGCAAGCGCGGCGTGATCCGCGCCAAGCCGCCGCTGCCGGCGCTCAAAGGCCTGTTCGGCAAGCCTACCGTCGTGAACAACCTGCTCTCGTTCGCCAGCGTGCCGGTGATCCTGGCCGAGGGCGGCGATTTCTACCGCGATTTCGGCCTCGGTCGGTCGCGGGGCACCCAGGCGTTCCAACTTGCTGGCAACATCGCCCGCGGCGGCCTGGTCGAGATGGCCTTCGGCGTCACCCTCCGCGAGCTGATCGAGGATTTTGGCGGCGGCACGCGGAGCGGCCGTCCGGTCCGCGCGGTGCAGGCGGGCGGACCGCTCGGCGCCTATTTGCCTGAATCCCAGTTCGACCTGCCCATGGATTACGAAGCCTTCGCCGCCGCCGGCGCGATGGTGGGCCATGGCGGCATCGTGGTGTTCGACGACAGCGTCGACATGGCGAAGCAGGCGCGGTTCGCGATGGAATTCTGCGCCGAGGAGTCCTGCGGCAAGTGCACGCCCTGCCGCATTGGCGCGGTGCGCGGGGTCGAGGTCATCGACCGCATCATCGCCGGCGAGGAGCGGGCGAAGAACCTCGTCGTGCTGGACGACCTCTGCGAGCTGATGATCGACGGGTCGCTCTGCGCGATGGGCGGGTTGACGCCCATGCCGGTCAGGAGCGCCGTCCGCCATTTCCCCGAAGATTTCGACCGCCCCGCCGCGGCGCAAGCGGCGGAGTGACAGGTAGCAAGGATAGTTGCAGGAGGGTGTAAGCGGATCTGAGATCGTCGTCGGGGACCACGCGGTCCCCACCTCACCCCGGCCCTCTCCTCCCCCAAGGGGTGGAGAGGGAGGAAGGGGGCCAGCACCTCTAACATTCCCCCTCCGCCCTTTGAGGGGGGAGGGGTTAGGGGAGGTGGGCAGCGCGACGGCATCGATGGCGGGCTCCGATCCCCTTCAAACCACCGCAAGACCTAGGCAGACGAATTTGCTGACGAGGACGTGGTCATGACGCTGATCAAGGAAATCGACTACGGCACGCCCGCGCGGCAGTCGCCGCAGACGGTGACTCTGGAGATCGACGGCCAGCAGGTCGCGGTGCCGGCCGGGACCTCGGTGATGCGCGCGGCGATGGAGCTGGGGGTCAAGATTCCCAAGCTCTGCGCCACCGACAGCGTCGATGCCTTCGGCTCCTGCCGCCTCTGCCTCGTCGAGATCGAGGGCCGCAAGGGAACGCCGGCCTCCTGCACCACGCCGGTCGAGGCCGGCATGAAGGTGCGGACCGCGACCTCGCGGCTGGAGAAGCTCCGCCGGGGTGTGATGGAACTCTATATCTCCGACCATCCGCTCGACTGCCTGACCTGCGCCGCCAACGGCGACTGCGAACTGCAGGACATGGCGGGCGTCGTCGGCTTGCGCGAGGTCCGCTACGGCTATGCCGGCGAGAACCACCTCGACGCGGTGAAGGACGAGAGCAACCCCTACTTCACCTTCGATCCCTCGAAATGCATCGTCTGCTCGCGCTGCGTCCGCGCCTGCGAGGAGGTGCAGGGGACCTTCGCGCTGACGATCGAGGACCGCGGCTTCGGCTCCAAGGTCGCGGCGAGCGCCGACGACCCCTTCCTCGAATCCGAATGCGTCTCCTGCGGCGCCTGCGTCCAGGCCTGCCCGACCGCGACCCTGATGGAGAAGTCGGTCATCGAGCATGGGCAGGCCGAGCACAGCGTGCTCACCACCTGCGCCTATTGCGGCGTCGGCTGCTCGTTCAAGGCGGAGATGCAGGGCGACCGCGTGGTGCGGATGGTCCCCTACAAGGACGGCGGCGCCAATGAAGGCCATTCCTGTGTGAAGGGCCGCTTCGCCTGGGGCTATGCCACCCATGCCGACCGCGTCACCACGCCGATGGTGCGCGACAAGATCACCGACCCGTGGCGGGTCGTGAGCTGGGAGGAGGCGATCGGTTTCGCCGCCGACCGCTTCAAGGCGATCCAGGCGCGCTACGGCCAGGGGGCGATCGGCGGCATCTCCTCCTCGCGCTGCACCAACGAGGAAGTTTTCGTCGTCCAGAAGATGATCCGCGCCGCCTTCGGCAACAACAACGTCGATACCTGCGCGCGCGTCTGCCACTCTCCGACCGGCTACGGCCTCAAGCAGACCTTCGGCACCTCGGCCGGCACCCAGACCTTCGAGAGCGTCGAATCGGCCGACGTCATCGTCGTCATCGGCGCCAACCCGACCGACGGCCACCCGGTGTTCGCCTCGCGGATGAAGAAGCGGCTGCGCGAGGGCGCCAAGCTGATCGTCGTCGACCCGCGGCGCATCGATCTGGTGAAGACGCCGCATGTCGAGGCCAGCTACCACCTCCCCTTGCGGCCCGGCACCAACGTCGCGGTCATCAACGCCATGGCCCATGTCATCGTGACCGAGGGCCTCGTCGACCGCGCCTTCGTCGCCGAGCGCTGCGAGCCGCACGATTTCGCGCTGTGGGAGAAGTTCATCGCCGAGCCGCGGAACGCGCCTGAGGCTCTGGAAGATGTGACGGGCGTTCCCGCCGCCGATCTGCGCGCCGCCGCGCGCCTTTACGCGACCGGCGGCAACGCGGCGATCTATTACGGCCTCGGCGTCACCGAGCACTCGCAGGGCTCGACGATGGTGATGGGCCTCGCCAATCTGGCGATGGCGACCGGCAATATCGGCCGCGCCGGCGTCGGCGTGAACCCGCTCCGCGGCCAGAACAACGTCCAGGGCTCGTGCGACATGGGCTCGTTCCCGCACGAGCTTCCGGGCTACCGCCACGTTTCGGACGACGGCGTCAGGGCGACCTTCGAAGCCGCCTGGGGCCGGCCGGTGTTGAGCGAGCCGGGTCTCCGCATTCCCAACATGTTCGACGCGGCGATCGACGGCAGCTTCAAGGGGCTGTTCGTCCAGGGCGAAGACATCGCCCAGTCGGACCCCAACACCCACCACGTCTCGGCGGCGTTGGAGGCGATGGACTGCATCGTCGTCCAGGACCTGTTCCTGAACGAGACTGCGGCCTTCGCCCATGTCTTCCTGCCGGGTACGTCCTTCCTGGAGAAGGATGGCACCTTCACCAATGCCGAGCGCCGCATCAACCGGGTGCGGCCGGTGATGGCGTCGAAGACCGGGCTGGCCGAGTGGGAAGTCGTCTGCCGCCTCGCGACCGCCATGGGCTATCCCATGCATTACGACGATGCGGCCGAGATCATGGACGAGATCGCCGCGCTGACCCCGACTTTCCAGGGCGTGAGCTTCGAGAAGCTGGACGCGGTCGGCAGCCTTCAGTGGCCGTGCAACGAGACCGCGCCTGAGGGGACGCCGATCATGCATGTCGACGGCTTCGTCCGCGGCAAGGGCCGCTTCATGATCACCGAGTTCGTGGCGACCGAGGAGCGCGCCTCGCGCTACTACCCGCTGATCCTCACCACCGGCCGGATCCTGAGCCAGTACAACGTTGGGGCTCAGACGCGCCGGACGGCGAACGTCGCCTGGCACAAGGAGGACGTGCTGGAGATCCACCCCCACGACGCCGAGGAACGCGGGGTGAGGGACGGCGATCTGGTCATGATCGCCAGCCGCAAGGGCGCGACGACGCTGAAGGCGAAGATCTCCGAACGCATGCCCCAGGGGGTCGTCTACACGACCTTCCACCACCCGGCGAGCGGCGCGAACGTGGTGACGACCGAGTTCTCGGACTGGGCGACGAGCTGTCCCGAGTACAAGGTGACTGCGGTCCAGGTGTCGCGGAGCAACCAGCCTTCGGACTGGCAGGTGGAGTTCCGGCAGCACGATGCGGAGCGGAAGCGCATCGCCACGGTCGCTGCCGAGTAGGTCCTAAAGGCGGCGCGGGTCGGAGAGCATGAGCATGGCCTCGGATCGTGCCGCAGCCTTCGACGGCCCGGCCGGCAGTGATTCCCTCTCGATGGGGCAGTCGGCCGACTGCTCGGTCCGTGCCGAGGGCGAATTTCGCAGCGTCGACGGCCACCATACGCCCGCCATCTGGTCGCTGGCCGAGGAGGTGGCGATCGGCTTCTCCTATAACGGCGTCACCCAGGCGGTGATGATGGCGACCCCCGCCGACCTCAAGGATTTCGCGGTCGGGTTCAGCCTCGCGGAGGAACTGGTGGCGTCGGCCGCGGCGATCCGCGCGATCCTGGTCGAGCCGGTGACCGGTGGCATCCGACTGGAAATGACGGTGCCCGAAGCGGATTTCGCCGGCGACCACCTGCGTGAGCGGAGCGTCGCAGGCCGCTCGGGCTGTGGCCTGTGCGGCGTCGAGAAGATCGAGAACGCGGTCCGGGAGTCGCGCCGGGTCGCACGCGGATTCACCCTCGAAATGGCGGCCGTCGGCCGTGCGCTCGAAGCGCTGCCGGGGCTTCAGGTGATGAACCGGGTCAACCACTCGGTCCACGCGGCGGCGGCCTGCGATCCGGCGGGAAACATCCTGCTGGTAAGGGAGGACGTCGGCCGCCACAACGCCCTCGACAAATTGATCGGCGCCATGGCGCAGGCTGGGGTTCCGGCGGCGGAGACCTTCGTCGTGCTGACCAGCCGCTGCTCGTTCGAGATGGTGCAGAAGGCGGCTGCCGCCGGCGTGCCGCATCTGGTGTCGATGTCGGCCCCGACCAGCCTGGCGCGGGATTTGGCGGCGCGGGCCGGGATCAGCCTGACGGCGCTTCGCGGCGCCGACGGCTTCATGGTTTTCGATGCGGCGCACGAACGGAAAGGGACGGATGGAAACCCATGACATGGTTCGCATGGCGAACCAGATCGCTGCGTTCTTTCGGGCCTATCCGGAGGACGAGGCGGTGACCGAAGTGGCGAATCATATCGCGAGCTTCTGGGACCCGCGGATGCGCCGGCAGCTCCGCGATTACGCCGCGGCGGGCGGGGACGGACTCGATCCGATGGTCATGGCTGCGGTCCCTCGCATAAGGATTCCCGCCGACGAGGCGGCGTGACGCAGGACGCCGTGATCGTGTACAACGTGGTTCAAATAATAACCGCGGGGAGGGGGTACCGATCATGGCTTTCTGGGATCGGCTACGAAAGGAACACATTGTCGCCGGCGAAGACTTCAACCGACTGAAGGTTCCGCCGGCCTCGATCGCCATTCATCTCTGTATCGGCTCCGTCTATGCATGGAGCATCTTCAATCCCGCCCTGATCAAGGAAATCGGCGTCGTCACCAGTGCCTCCGAGGACTGGTCGCTGAGTTCCGTGGTCTGGGTGTTCTCGACGGCGATCGTGTTCCTGGGCCTCGCTGCGGCCTTCGCGGGCAAGTGGCTCGAGGACGTGGGGCCCCGCATGGTTGGCTTCGTCGCCGCCTGCTGCTGGGGCGGCGGCTTCATCATCGGCAGCATCGGCATCGTCACCCATCAGCTCTGGCTGATCTATCTGGGCTACGGCGTGATCGGCGGCTGCGGGCTCGGCCTCGGCTACGTGTCGCCGGTGAGCACCTTGATCCGCTGGTTCCCCGACCGGCGCGGCATGGCGACCGGCATGGCGATCATGGGCTTCGGCGGCGGCGCGATGATCGGTGCGCCGCTGAAGGAATGGCTGCTCCAGCTTTACTATCAGGCCCCGCAATACCTGGGCGCGCTGGGCGAGGTCGACCTCGTCACCGAAGGCGGCGTCCGCTTCGCGCAGATCGACGGTGCTTTGCGGGAGGTCGTCGTGGTTTCGGCCGGCGACATCCCACGGATGATCGTGCCGGGACCGGAGGGGGTCTATCTGGCCGGGACCGGTTCGACCGGCGCAGCGGCGACCTTCCTCACCCTCGGCATCGTCTACTTCATCGTCATGACGATCGCCGCCTTCTCCTACCGGGTGCCGGCCGAAGGCTGGAAGCCCAAGGGCTGGACGCCGCCGACCGAGGCCGAGGCGAGCCGGCGGATGATGACCCACCGCCACGTTCATATCGATCAGGCGCTGAAGACGCCGCAGTTCTACCTGCTGTGGATCGTCCTCTGCGCGAACGTGACCGCCGGCATCGGCGTGCTGGGCGTCGCCAAGACGATGATGTCGGAGATCTTCGGCACCACGCTTCCGACCATCGTCGATGGCGCGTTCGCTGCGACCTACGTGCTGATGATCAGCGTCTTCAACATGGTCGGCCGCTTCTTCTGGGCCAGCACGTCCGACTATATCGGTCGCAAGACGACCTACTACGTCTTCTTCCTGCTCGGCATCGTCCTCTACATGTCGGTGCCCTATTCGGCGCAGCAGGTGAGCGCTGATCCGACGGTGACGTGGCTGGTGATGTTCTACGCGGCAACGATGATTATCTTCACCATGTACGGCGGCGGCTTCGCCACCATACCGGCCTATCTCGCGGACATCTTCGGAACCAAGTATGTCGGCGGCATCCACGGTAGGCTGCTGACCGCGTGGTCGACCGCAGGCGTGCTCGGACCGCTGGCCATCACCCATCTGCGGCAGATGTCGGTGAACTCGGCGATTGCCGATCTCGCAGCCAAGGTCGATCCGGCCGCCTTCCAGGCCAAGTTCGGAGCGGGGATCGAACAGCTCGATGCCCTCGTCGCCGCCAACACGGTGACGCTCTCGAAGCTTATGGAGATCGCGCCGGAAGGGACCGTCGACCCGACACCCAGCGTCTACAACACGACGATGTATGCGATGGCGGGTGCCCTGGTGGTCGGTCTGATCGCCAACTTCCTGGTGCGGCCGGTCCATGCCCGCCACCACCTCCCTGAGGAAGGGCTCAAGAAAGCGGCAGCGGAATAAGGCGCTGCCGGCAAGTCGCTTCGCCCCGGTCTCCCGGCGTGGAGGCCGGGGCGCTAGCGATCTCGATCCCGGTCAGCCCTGGACCTTGACGTGGTACTCCGGCGTCGGGTTCAGCGGGCAGGAATAGATGTAGTCGCCTTCCTCGAGGTCGATCTCGTAATCCTTGGTGACGCCCGCGGTCAGCCCGCCGCCCCGGGCCTTGGGCTTGAAGGGGATCGACAGGGTGTCGGCGGCCCGGAGATAGAAGCCGAGCTCGTAGGGGACGTCCTTGTTCGTCACCCGGAAGATGTACTTGCCGGGCTTCAGCATCAGGGTCTCGGCTGCCGCGAGGCGCTCCTCGCCGGTCTTCTCGTTCACAGCCTCGCAGTCGGCCTTGGTGGAGGGTGAGTAGCCCTGGTCCGTGTGCTCCGGCTCCAGGAACTGGCAGCCGGTCTGGGTCAGCTCGATCACCGTGACGTCGTCGTCGGCAAGGGCCGGCCCGCCGAAACCGGCAGCCAGCGCCAGCGACGCGCCGAGCCCCATGGCGGTGGAAATCATCGGTCGCATCTGTAGTCCTCCCGTTTGGCCGTCGAAAGACAGCATCGGAGCTTCGAAGACATCGCCGGAAAAGAAATGTCTCTCGTCGAATATTCGTACGGAGCACGGCTATCCAGTCGATGTGGCTGAAAGTATTCTCCCCGCGGTGGGGGCATCGCAATAGGCGCTCGTGCGCCATGACGGGATTGTGAAGCCAGTTGACCTGCGCCTCCGCGCCCCTAACTCCGTTTCAGACGATGTGGATGCGGGGATAGATGCAGGAGAATTCATGCGTGCGTTCGTGAAGTATGTTGGTCTTCCGGCGGTCCTCGGGACCGTTCTGACCAGTGGGGCCGGCGCCCAGTCGGTTGCCGATCGCCTCGATCAGCTAACGTTGCCCGAAGGGTTCGAAATTTCGATCTACGCCGAAGTTCCGGGCGCGCGGGAGATGGCGATCGCCGGGGAAATGGGTGTGGTCTTCGTCGGTACGCGATCGAGCGAGCTGTACGCGGTGATCGACGACGACCGTGACGGCACCGTCGATCGTGTGCTGACCATGCGCGACGACCTCAATGCACCCACCGGACTCGCCTATGACGACGGAACGCTCTACGTCAGCGAGCAGCATCGCCTGACGCGTTACGACGTCAGCCAAGTCGGGGCTGACGGCGCCGTCTACGAACCCGAGGTGCTCTACGACAAGCTGCCCGACCGCAGCCACCATGGTACCCGGGCCACCGAGCTCGGACCGGACGGCAAGATCTACATCGCCATTGGCGTACCCTGTAACATCTGCATGCCGGACGGGATCGAAGACGCGATCATCCGCCTCGACCGTGACGGCAGCAACGCGAAGATCTTCGCTTCCGGCATCCGTAACTCGGTCGGGATGGCGTTCCATCCGAAGACCGGCGAGCTCTATTTCAATGACAACGGCGTCGACAACATGGGGGATGACAGCCCTCCAGGCGAGTTCAACCACGCACCGACCGCGGGTCTGTTCTTCGGCTTTCCCTATTACGGCGGTGGGCATGACCGGCATCGGGAGTGGGCCGACCGCGAGCCGCCGATGCCCGTGACCTTCCCGGCCGTCGAGTATCAGGCGCATGTCGCGGCCCTGGGCCTGGCATTCGTCGGCGGCGATCAGTTCCCGGACGACTACATCAACGATGCCATCGTCGCACAGCATGGTTCGTGGAACCGGTCCACGCCCATCGGATACCGCTTGGTGCGGGTCCGCTTCGACGACCAGGGCCGTGCCCTCGACCGAGTGATGTTCGCCGAGGGTTGGCTGCGCGAGGACGGCGAGGTCTGGGGCCGTCCCACGGATGTGGAGCAGCTTCCCGACGGGTCGCTGGTGGTCGCCGACGACTATGCCGGAGTCCTTTACAGGATTACCTATACCGGCAACTGACCCACGCCTGAGGGGGCTGCATCGGGCCCCTGCTTCTTAAGCCGTGGACCGGACGCTTGGCGGGCAGTTATGACTAGCATCATTATGCCCGCCACCTTCGGCCGCCGCTGGCCGTGCCGACGGTGCGACGGGAAACCACGAAAGGGCAGGGGGGAGCGATGGACGACACCACGAATCGGTTCAAGCAGGCGCTGGCGGAGGGACGGACGCAGATAGGGCTCTGGTCGAGCCTGTGCAGTAACATCGCGGCCGAGATCGTGTCCGGTTCGGGGTTCGACTGGATCGTCGTCGATCTGGAGCATGCCCCCAACGACATCGCCAGCCTGACCATGCAGCTGCAGGCGATGAAGGGCGGGACCGCGACCCCGGTCGTCCGGCCCTACTGGAACGACATGCCGCTGTTCAAGCGGATCCTGGATGCCGGCGCCCAGTCGCTGATCTGCCCCTATGTCCAGAACGCCGAGGAGGCCGCCCAGGCCGTCTCCCAGGCCCGCTATCCGCTGGCCGGGGTGCGCGGTGTCGCAAGCTCGCATCGCGGTAATCAGTGGGGACGCGATCAGGGCTATTTCGAGCGCGCCAACAAGGAGATGTGCGTCCTCGCCCAGCTCGAGACCGCGGAAGCGGTGGCGGAGCTCGAAAAGATCGCCGCGGTCGACGGCATCGACGGTGTCTTCGTCGGACCGTCCGACCTTTCGGCCTCGCTCGGCCATATCGGCCGACCCAATGACAAGCCGGTCCAGGACGCGATCGCGGACTTCGTCGCGCGGGCGCGGAAGATCGGCAAGCCGGCGGGAATCTTGACCGGTTCGGTGGCCGATGCCCACCGTTACCTGGAGATGGGTTTCACCTTCGTCGCGGTCGGCAACGACGCGACCGCTCTTCGCGTCGCGTCCGACAATCTGGCCAAGGAATTCGCCAAGTACCGGAACTGACGCGCTACCAACAGATCGACGGGTCCGCTAGAGACCCACGTCCCAGGCAGGAGAGGTGAAGTCGGCGATGAAGATCAGCAATATCGAGACGATTGTAGTGCGCGTGCCGTTCAAGCATGGCGGCCCGCCGAGCGGCTTTGGCGGCACTGTGTGGAGCACGCTTCCCTATCTGTTGGTCAAGGTCGATACCGACGACGGCATCACCGGCTGGGGCGAGGCGTTCGGTTACAACTGCATCCCGGCCACCAAGGCGATGATCGATTCGGTCATCGCGCCGCTGTTCATCGGGCGCGATCCGACGCAGATCGAACCTCTGATGGCGGAGATGTTTCAGACGCTCCACATCTTCGGGCGCTACGGCGTCACGGTGTTCGGGCTGAGCGGCATCGACATCGCGCTCTGGGACATTGCCGGCAAACGCGCCGGCATGCCGGTCTATCAGCTTCTGGGCGGCAGCAACCGCAGCGACATCAAGGCCTATGCGAGTCTTCTCAAGTACCAGGATCCCGAGGTCACCGCCAAGGTGACCCGCGACGCGCTGGATGAAGGCTACGACTACATCAAGCTGCACGAATGCACCGTGGCGCCGGTCAGGGGCGCGCGGGAGGAGGCGGGCGACGGCGTTCCGATCATGGTCGACGTCAACTGCCTGTGGACGCCCGAGGAAACGATCGCCTTCGCCAACGACGTCGCGCCCTACGACCTGCACTGGCTGGAAGAGCCGGTCTGGCCGCCGGAGAACTTCCATGGTCTGGCCGAGGTCCGAATGGCGACGGACACATGGATCGCCGCGGGCGAGAACGCCTGCACGGCCTGGCAGTTCCGGGAGATGTTCGAGGCGGAGGCGGTGACCCTGGCCCAGCCCAGCGTGACGAAGGTCGGCGGAATCACCGAGTTCCGGAAAGTTCAGACGCTGGCCGAGGTCTACAATGTCGGCGTCGCGCCGCATTCGCCCTATTTCGGGCCCGGGTTCCTGGCGTCGATGCACCTGATTGCGGCATCACGCAACATCGCCAGCGTCGAGCGACTGTACGTCGAGCTGGAAGCCAGCATGTTCAGCGCCGGCACCGACCCCGTTGCTGGGCGGATTCCCGTGCCGCAGGGCCCCGGGCTCGGGTTCGACCCCGACCCCGACTACCTGAAGACCTATCGGGAGACCTGACCGATGGCGCTGGGTGTGCCGGCCATCATGCCGGCACACCCGGCAGCCGGATCAGTTGAAGATCGTGGTGAGGATGTAGACCGCGACCACTGCGAAGACGATGGTGGCGATGGTGACGACGAGGAGTCCCTTGTCGCCGTGTTCGCTGTGTTCCGCCATTGATATCCCTCCTCTTTTCGACCGCCGTCTAAATAGCAATCCCCTCCCGATCCTGCCAGCGCTTTCGGAGGTTCCGCTGCGCGTGCGAAGCCTTTTCTCAACGGTTGGTGTTGCGGCGCGGGATGGGCGCTGAAGAGGCGGAAAGTCGAGGCGGGCGGTTCAGCCCACCACATTTAGGTTATCGCTAACATAACTATCCTATATCAAGGGCCCGAAAAGATGTGTCCGGCAGATGACATTAGGGCTTGCAATCCGATTTGTGCGATGCAATATAAGTTTTGCCGGTCGAGATGACTGCCGCTCTTCCGGCGTAAGCGTTTCCTCCCTTAAACGCTTCCTCCCTTGAACTTGGGCCGACGGATTTCCGTCGGCCCTTTCTTTTTGGCCGCAGTGCAGCACGCAAAGGCTGAGGAAGAGAGGGGAAAGGGAAGGGGCCGGAAATGGAAGCGCCCCTAGGCATGGGTGGGGGGCAGTTACCTAGGGGCGCTGTGCAGTTACCTGCACCATCTGGCCAGACTGCACCTAAGTTGGTGTACGAATCACGAACTTCAAGGATCGCAACGTCCGATCCCGATCAGGGGAATTGGCGGTTTTCCTGGACCTCTGCGCAGGTCAAAGTGTGGGGACGACACCGATCCGATCACATTTTAGGGAGCGGGCATTCCGTGCCCGTGCAATCGCACTTGAAGCACCCGCAGGAACAGCCTCCGATTGCCCGGCAGGTGCCGGCGGAGATCACCGCTCACGGCCGTAAGCGCATCGATCCTTACGCCTGGCTGAAGGACCCCAACTGGCAGCAGGTGATGCATACGCCTTCGGTGCTGGATGCGGATATCCGCGCCTATCTGGAAGCCGAGAACGCCTACACCGCGGCGGTCATGGCGCCGACCGAGGCCCTTCAGGACAAGCTCTTTCGAGAGATCCGCGGCCGCATCAAGGAAGATGACTCGTCGGTTCCCGCTCCCGACGGCCCCTTCGCCTACTATCAGCGCTTCGACCCCGGCGGCGAGCATCCGGTCTTCTGCCGGCATGCGCGCGACGGCGGGCCGGAGGAGGTGGTCTACGACGCGAACAAGGAGTCGGCGGGCCATGCCTATTTCCGGGTCGCGGCCGTCCATCACAGCCCCGACCACGCCAGGATCGCCTATACCCTCGACCTCAACGGTTCGGAATATTTCGCGCTGCATGTCCGCGACATCGCCTCGGGGGCTGTGTTTCCCGACAGGATCGAGAACGTGCAGGGCGAGATGGTATGGGGCCCCGACTCGGCGACGCTCTATTATACCGTCCTGGATGAGCATCATCGGCCATGCCGGGTCATGCGGCACCGGCTGGGCGATGATCCCTCGGCCGACAAGGTCATCTACGAGGAACGCGATCCCGGTTTCTTCGTCGGCATCGGCATGACCGAAAGCCGTCGCTTTATCGTCGTCGACGCCCACGATCATACGACGTCCGAGGTTCGGGTCATCGACACGGCAGCCGCGGATCAGACGCCGCGGCTGATCGCCCCACGCCGGCGCGACGTGCTTTACGAGGTCAGTCACCATGGCGATCGCTTCCTGATTCTGACCAATGCCGACGGCGCGGAGGACTTCAAGGTCGTCGAGGCGCCGATCGAGGCGCCGGACCCGGCCAACTGGCGCGACATGGTGCCGTATGAACCCGGCCGGCTGATCCGTCATCTCCAGGTGTTCGCCGACCGGACGGCGCGGCTCGAAATGGTCGATGCCTTGCCCCGGATCGTCGTTACCGATCTCGCGGGCGGTGGAGAGCACGCCATCGCCTTCGACGAGGAGGCGTTCAGCCTCGGGGTGCAGCCCGGGTTCGAGTACGCGACCGACACTCTGCGCTTTGCCTACAGCTCGCCGACCACGCCTTACCGCATCTACGACTACGACATGGCGACGCGCGAACGGGTGCTGCGGAAGGAGCAGGAGATCCCGAGTGGCCACGATCCGGCTGCCTACGTTACCCGGCGTCTCTCGGCAGTGAGCCATGACGGCGAGCGGGTGCCGGTCACCGTCCTTCACGCTGTGGGAACACCCATAGACGGGTCGGCGCCGTTGCTGCTCTACGGTTACGGCTCCTATGGCCACGCCTTGCCGGCAGCGTTCTCGCCGACGCCCTTGAGCCTGGTCGACCGCGGCTTCGTCTATGCCGTCGCCCATGTCCGCGGCGGCGTCGAGCGGGGCTATCGCTGGTATCTGGACGGGAAGGGGCCGAAGAAGACCAACACCTTCCTCGACTTTATCGCCGCCGCCGAGCAGCTGATCGCCGAGAACTATACGGCTGCCGGGCGGATCGCCGCCCATGGCGGCAGCGCCGGCGGGCTGCTGGTGGGGGCGGTCGCCAATATGCGGCCGGATCTCTTCAAGGCGATCGTCGGCGAGGTACCGTTCGTCGACGTCCTGACGACGATGAGCGACGATACGTTGCCGCTGACGCCGCCGGAATGGCCGGAATGGGGCAATCCCATCGAAGACCCTGCGGCCTACGACACCATTGCGGCCTATGCCCCGTACGAAAACGTCGTCGCACAGCCCTACCCCCACATTCTGGCGACGGGCGGCCTCACCGACCCGCGAGTCACCTACTGGGAGCCGGCGAAGTGGGTGGCGAAGCTTCGGGCGGCCAAGACCAACGACGCGCTGATTGTTCTCCGCATCAACATGGATGCAGGCCATGGCGGCGCTGCCGGCCGCTTCGAGCGGCTGAAGGAGGTCGCCTTGATGTATGCCTTCCTGCTTCTGGTCTTCGACATGGCGGAGGCGGGGTAGGCACGGACGGCGCCAAGCGATGTTCAGGCTGTTCGGACAGCTGGGGCGGTCGCGGGATCTTCGCTACCTCGACCAGGAACTGCGTGCGGTCGGAGTGCATCCGGCGCTGGTCCCGGAGGCGGTGAAGCTCACCGCCATCCGCCTTCTCAAGCAGGAGGGGCGAAGCATCACGCTGGAAAGCTGTGCCGAAGCCGCTGCCGTTCTCGGCTACTGCATGCAGGGGGCGACCGGCTTCGTCGAGGAGAACGGCCTGGACTTCACCCGCGAGGTCGAGCAGCGGCTGGCCGATGCGGTGGAGGCGGGTGACAGCCTCGACGCCCAACTGGTTCTCCTTGCCCTGCATGCAGGGCTCGTCCAGCCGGGCGTCGAGGAGCGATACGGCTTCGAAGTCGACTGAGCCTGCTTCGCCTACCACATCATGACAGCGGTCTCTCCGGTCATCTTGGAGAAGAACAGGCGGATCCTCAGCACGTATTCGCGGCCTCTGTAGAGACGCAGCCGCATGCGCGCATTGGTGTCCGTCCCGCCGTCGTCGTCGCCGTCGACGTACCAGGGCTCACCGTCGATGAGCTCGAACAGGACCATCACGGTGTCCGAAGCACCAAAGGTCTGGATCGTGTAGTCGCGCGTATAGCGGGGGCGAATCCGGAAGTTGAGCTGTTCGCCGGGCCCGATCATCAAGCGATGGGACTCGAAGGACCTCAGCTCCGGTTCTTCCTCTTCTTCCTCGATCGGCGGGTAGAACTTCCGCACCCATTCCATGTCCCGTTCGGAAAGGCCGGGACGCGGGACCAGCGGTTGGGTCGCGTATTGGGTCGGCTGCTTGATCAGCCCCGGAGGGAACTGATAATGCATGATCGAGTTCACGTCCCACTCCGATCCCCAGACTTCGGAAGCCGAGAGCTTGCGCAGGATGTTCCGCTCGATCGTCGCGCGGTCCCAGTTGTTCGGCGGCCCGGAGAAGTAGTCGTAGACCGCGTCCTCGTCCCAGACGATACCGGCATAGGGGTTCTGATGCTCGTGCGGTCCGCCGAGGGTATGGCCGATCTCGTGCAGCGCCGTGTCCCAGCCGTAATCGGTCCTCAGGTCCCAGCCGAAATTCATGGTGCGCTGATTCGGGTCCGGCGCGTAGTCGATGATATCGCGTCCGACATAGGACCATGACCCATCGCCAGCCATGAAACCGATGCGGATTTCCGCGTCCTCCCGGTCGGACACCTCGTCGAAGATGAGACCGATGCCGAGATCCTTCCACGCCCGGAAGGCCCTCCGCACCACGTCCTTCTGTGCCGCGGCCCCTACCCAGGTTCCTTGAGGGCCGTCGGTCGGCCGGTCGAAGAAGTAGTATTTGAGCCGGGTTCCGTTGACCCACTTCTTGTCGTTGATGCGCAGGAAGTGCTCGCGGCGGGGATCGATGTCGGCGGGCAGGATCCGCGGTACTCGCTCTGGCATATCGCAGTACTGCGCCGGCGGCTGTCCGCCATAGTCGGCGTTGGGTTTGCCCTTGCCCTTGCCCTCTTCCTCGGTCGATGCGGCTTTTCGCGTCTGCTGTGCCATGTCCCCCTCCAGGACCAGTTGTCGACGCTTCTCACCCTCCGGTAAGGGGGTGAGGTGGTCCGCCGACTGTGAATGGCATTCGCTGCGGGGTCATTCCCTCATAGGGAGTAACCATGCCGGTATGGGAGGGGCATCGTCGGGTGTCGGTCCTACCGCCGCCGCGATCGCACGGCGAAAGGTGACGAGATTTCAGCCTTGAAAGCCGCCTGCTTCCAGGAAGGCCGTTTCGGCCGCGGTCGTCTCGCGCCCGAGCACCGGATTGCGGTGCGGGAATCGTCCGAAGCGGCGAACGATCTCGCGGTGGTCCTTGGCATGAGGCAGCCATGGCTCGCCGAAACCCTCATTGAGCGCCACCGAGACGTCCTGGTCGGCGAGATCCTCGGAATGCATGAACGGCAGGCCGAAAAACGGACTCAGTTCGGGATCCACCCCGTCCATGTATCGGACCGCGAGGGCGTGCCTCGCGAAGAACAGGGCGAGCGGGTCCGTGGCGAACATGTGGCCGGTGTCCCGAAAGGCATTGCGGGGAAACTGGTCGGTCAGGATCAGCAGAGCCAGCGCGCCGTCGGGCGTCTCCATCCACGGATCGAGCCGGCGGGCTGCGGCGGCCATGTGCAGGTCCAGGAAATTCCCGGTGAACGTGCGGTCAAAGGCATCGTCCTTGGAGAACCAGCGGTCCGGCCCCGCTTCCTTCCAGAAGCGGAGTACTGTGGCGATCCGCTGGTCGTCGCCTCCTGTCTCGGTGATCGTCACGACGGCGTCTCCGGGTGCTTCAATTGCTGTGAACAGCATGTTGCCGAGGCGATCCGACCGGCGGTGCAGTGACCTCTTCGGTCGCAGCCTGCCGCCCGGTCCCCGTTCGGACGAGAACCGGACAGCAGATCGATCCGCGACCTGACGCGAGCTCAGCGTTCGGCGTCTTCCCACATCGGATCGACGCCGACATACCGGATCAATGCTCGCCGCATCTCACGGACATAGGCCCAGTTCGGTGTGATGCCCAGATCGCGGGCAGCGACATATTCCGTCCAGGCTTCCTCGTGCTGCCCGGCTCGAAACAGCGCTTTAGACAGCATGCGCCGTGCTTCGCCCCACTCCGGCGAGAGAGAGACGGCGACCTTGTCGGCGGCCACCGCCCCGTTATAGTCGCGCTCCAGATAAGCCTCGTAGCCGCGGCCCATATAGGCACGGGCGAGAGGATGCGCTTCCCCCACCGGGGCGTTCTCCTGGTAGACCGCGGTCAGCCGCGCCACCGTGGCTTCGTCGATGCCGTCGATCCCGCGCCGGAAATCGAAATCGCGCATCGTCCTGATGACGGCAGCGGTCGCCTCATCGATGCCGAATTCGAGGGCTCCCGCCCCGAACATCAGTGAGGTCCGGTCATGCGAGTGCCAGGCGCCGAAAAGATGGGCGAATTCATGGGCGATGATCACCGTGTTGCGGCGCTCGTCATATTCGCCTGAGTCGACCACCAGCACATAGGAACCGAGCGTCGTCGCCACGCCCTTGACGAGGCTTGGCTGGCTCGAAATCCCCAGAACGATGTCCGCGTCACCGTGCGGCGCATCGTTCTCCAATTCGCGGAGGCGCCCCGTCATATCGGTACCGCGATTGTCGGACACCCATTCGTTGATCGATACGACCTTCCAGCGGATGGCGAACTCGCGCTCGTAGAAGTCGGAAACGGCGGCGAGGCGGTTTTTCAGCAATTCACGCCAATTGCTGCGGCTGCGAAATTCTTCGTCAGCGGCGATCGCAACGGTGATCTCCCGCACCTCGACCGCCTGGGCGTGGCCGACGGCGGCCGATGTGAGCATGGAAACGGCAATAGCGGCAAAAAACCGCCGCACAGTTGGTCGATTGGCCATCGAAACGAGCAGTGACATCATCTCAATACCCACCGTGCTATTCTGTCATTGTGCACTGCACAAAAACAAGCAAGGTGCGTGCCGCACCGGTCCTCCCTTTGTCACGATCGCGTGATTTCATGAATAAACACTTCATGAGAATAGGTCGCTGCCTCGACGCCGTCCGGCCCGGGAACCGCGGACGACCGGGCGTGGTGGAATGCAGCCGTGGAACATTGACATCCCGGTACCGCCTCCACACGATGAAGGCGATAGCGGCGGAGGCAAGGATTGGTCGAGTGGCCGGCGGACAGGAAGGCGGCGCTAAGCCCCAGATCGCGATCGCGCGGAGCGAAGCGGAAAAGCAGGCGATCTACCGCTTCCGGTTCCGCATTTTCGTCGATGAACTGAAGCAGACGATCGCCGACGCCGACTATGGCGCGAAAACCGTGTTCGACGGTTTGGACGAAACCGCCGTTCACCTGTACATGACCGCCAAAGGCAAGATCATCGCGGCCATCCGCCTCAACCTCGGCAAGCTGACGCCGGTTCCTTCGCATCTCTATCAGGCCTATGCACTCGACCGTTTTACGGCTTTCCCGGCCGAGCAGATTTCTTTCACTGGACACCTCGCGATCGACCCGCAATGGCAGGCGGGCAGCGTGCCCGCCGTTCTGCTCGGCGCCACCTACAAGCTCGCCCGCCAGCAGGGCATTCGCTTCGACTTCTGCCACTGCGCACCGAGCTTCGTCGGACTCTACGAGCATCTGGGCTATCGCCGCTATACCGACAATTTCGTCGATCGAACCGCGGGCTATCAGGTTCCCCTCGTCCTGCTGTCCGAGGACGTCGACCACCTGAAGAAGTCGGGATCACCCTTCTACAAGCTCGCACTGCAACACAAGAATACCGCAAAGACCACGGTGTGGTTCAGCCGGGAGTTCCCGGATGCCGCCAGCGGGGCGAGTGGCGCGCGGATGTCCGACGAGGACTTCTGGAAGATGCTGACCCAGAAGCTCCAGCAGATTCCGCTGGTCAGTATCCCCCTGCTGAAGGGGCTGGAATACGATCAGGCGAAGCGCTTCCTGAACGTCGGCACGGTGCTCAAGGTGAAGGCAGGCGACGCGATCGTCCGCCGCGGCGACATCGGTAATGAGATGTTCGTGGTGCTGGCCGGTGCCGTGGAAGTGCGGGGCGACTTCGGCAATGGCGAAGTCGTGCTGGCCAATCTTGGCCAGGGCGACGTCTTCGGCGAGCTCGCTTTCCTGACCGAGCAGCCGCGCACCGCCAATGTCGTCGCCGTCAGCGACACCGAGGTCATGGTGCTGACCCAGAAATTCTTCGAGCAGGTGATGGACAAGCTGCCGGCCATCACCTCGAAGGTGCTGTTCAACCTCTGCCTGATCCTCTGCGAGCGCCTGAAGACCAGCACCGACAAATGGATGCAGGCGGTCTCCGACCAGCGCGACGACGGCGAGCGCAAGCTGGCGAGTTGATCGTCCGGGCGAAGCGTTCGGGTAAGTTAGGCTCCGCTCGATTGACGTTTGTACATACAACTCCCATCATTGAGATGCGATGATCTTCGCCGGCTTCGATTGGGACGATGGAAATCGCGACAAGTGCCGTAAGCATGGGGTCTCCGCAGAAGAGATCGAAGCACTCTTTTCCGGCACGCTCATGCTTCTCCCGGATCACGCTCATTCAGCAACAGAGGAGCGTTTTCGAGCTATCGGTCGAACTAAAGACGGGCGTTCGATCTTCGTTGTGTTCGCGATACGCCAACAAGACGGGGGGACCCTCATCCGTCCTATCAGCGCGCGATACATGCATCGCAAGGAGATCAGACACTATGAAGAAGAAAATCCCGACCTTCAGGAGTGATGAAGAGGCGGAAGCGTTTGTCGAGACTGCCGATCTGAGCGAGTACGACCTTTCGGGCGCCATACCCGTGCGGTTCGAGTTCGAGAAGAAGGGCGCGCGCGTCAACATGCGGCTGCCGGCGCCGCTGCTTGAAGCGGTCAAGGAGCGGGCGGCCGCCCGCGGCATTCCCTATCAGCGGTTTATCCGCGAGGTTCTGGAGCGGGCGGTCGCGCAGGGGTGAGGGCGGGCTGTGCCCTCAGTGGATCTCCGGCTCCGGGACTTCGCCGTCGGCTTCCAGGAAGTCGAAGTCGCAGCCTTTGTCGGCCTGGGTGACGTGTCCTGAGAACAGGCGGCCGTAGCCACGCGGGTAGTGTGGCTTGGGCGGTGTCCAGGCGGCCCGGCGGCGTTCGCGTTCGGCCGGGTCGATGTCGAGGTCGAGGCGCCGGCCGGGGACGTCGAGAGTGATCCGGTCGCCGTCGCGGACGAGGCCGAGCGGTCCGCCGACAAAGGATTCCGGGGCGACGTGGAGGACGCAGGTGCCGTAGCTGGTGCCGCTCATCCGCGCGTCCGAAATCCGCACCATGTCGCGGACGCCCTCTTTCAGCAGCTTCTTAGGAATCGGGAGCTGCCCCCATTCCGGCATGCCGGGGCCGCCGACGGGCCCCGCGTTCTGGAGGACCAGCACCGAGTCCGCGGTGACGGCGAGGTCGTCGGAATCGATCCGCGCGGCCATGTCGTTGTAGTCCCGGAACACCACTGCCGGGCCGGTGTGGCGGAGAAGCTTCGGGTCGGCGGCGATGGGCTTGATCACGCAGCCATCGGGGGCGAGCGAGCCGGTGAGCACCGCGGTCGTCGGTTCCGACGAGACCGGATTGTCGAGCGGGCGGATCACGTCGTCGTGGAAGACCTTGGCGCCGGCGATGTTCTCGCCGAGCGTCCGCCCGTTGACGGTCGAGGCTGCCAGATTGAGGCTGCCCGCGATCCGCGTCATCAGGCCGCGGAGACCGCCCGCATAGTAGAAATCCTCCATCAGGAAGCGCCCCGCCGGCCGGATGTCGGCCAGCAGCGGCACGGCACGCGCGGCGTCGTCGAATTTGGCGAGCGGCAGGTCGATGCCGGCGCGCCGCGCCATCGCCACCAGATGGACGACGGAATTGGTCGAGCCGCCGATCGCCATCACCACGGCGAGGGCGTTATCGAAAGCGGCCGGCGTCAGGATGTCGGAGGGCTTGAGGTCTGCCCAGGCGATCTCCACCGCCCGCCGCCCCGACTGCGTGGCGAGGCGGGCATGGTTCGAGTCCGATGCCGGGATCGAGGCAGCGCCGGGTAGCGTGAGGCCGAGGGCTTCCGCCGCCGAGGTCATCGTCGAGGCGGTGCCCATGGTCATGCAGTGGCCGGGCGAGCGGGCGATTCCGTTCTCGATCTCCTGCCAGTCGGTCTCGGTGATGTTGCCGGCGCGAAGCTCGGCCCAGTACTTCCAGACGTCGCTGCCGCTGCCCAGAGTCTCGCCGCCCCAATGGCCGCGGAGCATGGGGCCGGCGGGCATGAAGATCGCCGGGATGTTCATGCTCGCCGCCGCCATCAGCATCGCCGGCGTTGTCTTGTCGCAGCCCCCCATCAGGACAGCGGCGTCGATCGGGTGGCTGCGCAGCAGTTCCTCGACCTCCATGGCGAGGAAGTTGCGGTAGAGCATGGTGGTCGGCTTGACGAAGGGTTCGCCCAGCGACATCGCCGGCAGCTCCACCGGGAAGCCGCCCGCCTGCCAGATGCCCCGCTTCACCTCTTCCGCCCGCTGGCGGAAATGGGCGTGGCAGGGGTTCATGTCGCTCCAGGTGTTGACGACGCCGATCACCGGCTTTCCGGTGAAGTCGGCATCGTCGAAGCCCTGCTGCTTGGTCCGCGACCGGTGGCCGAACGACCGGAGGTCGCGCGCGCCGTACCACCGGTGGCTGCGGAATTCCTCCGCAGTCTTCCGCTTCGTCACCGTCAGTCGGTCTCGACGATGCCGACGCCGCCGATGATCTGCTCGGTCGGGCAGACCTCGATCAGCGAGATGTTCACGCGCTGCGGCTTGTCGACGGCGAAGACCACCGCTTCGGCGATGTCGTCGGGGGTCAGCGCCTTGAAGCCCTTTACGGGGTCCTTGGCGCGGGCCTCGCCGAAGGCGACGCGGAAGAAGTCGGTACCGACGCGGGCCGGGCAGATTTCCGTGACGCGGACCTTGCTGCCCTGGATCTCGATACGGAGGTTCTGGCTGAACAGGTGGATGGCGCCCTTGGTCGCGCCGTAGATCGACGCCTTGATCGGGTAGAGGCCGGCGACCGAGCTGATGTTGATGATGTGGCCGTGCTTGCGCGCCATCATCCCCGGCAGCATCGCCCGGGTAAGGTGCATCACCGCCTTCACGTTGGTGTCGACGGTGGTGTCGATATCGCCCCGCTCGGAGGTCGGCAGACCGTCCATGCCGAGCCCCAGCCCGGCATTGTTCACCAGGACGTCGACTTCGATCTTGCTCAGCGTGTCGTAGATCGCGTCCGTGTCGAGAAGGTCGACCCCGTAGGTCTTGCAGCCGGTCTCGGCCGCCAGCGCCTCCAGTTTGTCGGTGCGGCGGGCGACGGCATGGACCTCCAGGCCTTTCGCGCTCAGCTGGCGGACGATCGCTTCGCCGATGCCGCTCGATGCACCTGTGACCAGGGCGGACTTGTATTGGTCCTGGGACATGTTTCCTCCATGACTGAATTCTGGGGTGGACGGAGCGTCATTCCGGCGTCGACACGGTATCGACCGAGAACCGTTGCATGGCCCAGCAGTCGATTTCGGCGTAGTCGGCACAGGTCGTTCGAACGACGGCCAGAAAGCTGCTCGCCGCCGGGCCCGTCTCGCCGGAATTGACCGTCACGCTTCCTTTGACCTGCCAGGTATCGATGGAAAACGAGCCACGCTTGCGCTGGGGATAGATGTCGTCGACCTTCACTTCCAGCACCTCGCCGACCTCGAACTGTTGTTCGACCAGCTTCTCGGTCTGATCCTGGATCACCGCCGCCGGCGGACCGCTGTGGGTTACCCAGCGGTTGACCAGGAACGCCAGGATGGTGATCGCCGCCAAGCTGACCACCAGGATCAGACAACCGCGTCGGGCGGCTAATGTCCTTGGATCGGCCATGGTGACGCGCCTTTATCCGGCTCGACCTCTATCCCGCGGCGCTCACCCGCGCCCGGATCTCGGTCAGGCTCGCGAAGGTGGAGATGATCTCCTGCGAGACCTTGAGCTCGATGACCGCCGGCTTGCCCGACTTGAGCGCCCGGTCCAGCGCCGGGGCGAACTCCGCGGTCTGCTCGACCGTCTCGCCATGCGCGCCGTAAGCGCGGGCGAGGGCGGCGAAATCCGGATTGGTGAGGTCGGTGCCGATGATCCGGCCCGGATGCAGGTTCTCCTGATACATGCGGATTGTGCCGTACATGCTGTTGTTGAACACCAGGATCAGCACGTTGACGTTGTGGGCGACCGCGGTCGATAGCTCCTGACCGGTCATCATGAAGCCGCCGTCACCGACGAAAGTGACGACGGTGCGGTCGGGCTCGGCGATCTTCGCCGCGATTCCGCCCGGCACGCCATAGCCCATCGATCCGTTGGTCGGGCCAACCAGCGACTTGGGCGCGCGATAACGCCAGAAACGCTGGGGCCAGCCGCTGAAGTTACCGGCGTCGATGGCGATGATGGTGTCGTCGGGCAGCGTCTCGTCGAGGGTCGTCATGACCGCTCCAAGGTCGAGCGCCGTGTCGAACGCCTTCGGCTTGCGTCCTTCCAGATAGGTCTTCCGGGCTTCCTCGGTCCAGCTTGCCCAGGGGCGTTCCGCCAGCGGCGGCAGATCGCGGAGGGCAGCGCCGAACTCCTGGGTGCCGGCGACAATGCCCAGGTCGGGCTGAAAGACTCGGCCAAGCTCGTCAGGGTCGGCATGGACGTGGATCATGGTCTGCTTCGGCGCCGGCGTCTCCAGCAGCGTGTAGCCGCGGGTCGTCATCTCGCCCAGACGGGCACCGACCACCAGCAGCAGGTCGGCTTCCTCCAGCCGCTTGATCGTCGCCGGCGTGATGGTCGTGCCGAGATCGCCGACGAACACCGGCCGCTCGGTGCCGATCGAGTCCTGGCGGCGGAACGAGCACAGGACCGGGATGGCGTTGGCCTCGGCGAAGCTGCCGACGTCGGCGCTCGCCTGGGCCGTCCAGCCGCTGCCGCCGACGATCATCAGCGGCCGTTCCGCCTGACGCAGCAGCGCGATCATCCGGTCGATCTCGGCGCCGCCGGGATGGGGCCGCACCGCCTGATAGGGGCGGCCGTCATGAACCGTGCAGCGCTCGGTCAGCATATCCTCGGGCAGAGAGACCACCACCGGGCCGGGCCGTCCCGACGCTGCCGTGGCGAAGGCGCGATGGACGATCTCGGGGATGCGACGCGGGTCGTCGATCTCCGCCACCCATTTGGCGACCGACCCGAACATCGCCTTGTAGTCGATCTCCTGAAAAGCCTCGCGGCCCTTATGGCCGCGCTCGACTTGGCCGATGAAGACGACCATCGGCGTCGAGTCCTGCATGGCGGTGTGGATGCCGATGCTGGCGTTGCACGCTCCGGGGCCGCGGGTCACGAAACAGACGCCCGGCCGGCTCTCCAGCTTGCCGTACGCTTCCGCCATGTAGCAGGCGCCGCCTTCCTGCCGGCAGGTGACGAGCCGGATATGGTTGGAGACATCGTTCAGGGCATCAAGGGCTTCGAGATAGCTTTCTCCCGGTACGGCGAACACCGTATCGACGCCATGAAGAACCAGGGCGTCGATCAGGATCTTGCCGCCGGTGCGCTCCCTCAATTCCGTGCTCATTGTTCTTTTCTCTCCCTGCCGATAGTCGGCGTCAGCCTAGATCAAGTTCGCAACCGGTTGAACCAGACTGATCGGCCGTCCGGTTGCCGCATCGGGCCGTTCGCGGGCCTTCATTGCGTGAAAAGGGGGTGCTCCACTCTGTCGCCGGCGCGGATGCCGAGCTTCTCTGCGGTACCGCCGTCAAGCTCCAGGACAGCGAGGGCTTGGCCGGCGGAATGAATGGGCTCGAGCGAAAGCGGCGTGGTGTCGGCGGCGATGTTGAGGATCGTCCCGTTCGCGCCGATGAACAGCATGTCCAGAGGGACGTATGTGTTCTTCATCCACATCGCGACGTCCCGGGGTTCCTCGAAATCGAACAGCATGCCGGTGCCCGGAGGCACGTCTTCGCGGAACATCAGGCCGAGAGAACGCTTCTGCCGGGTATCGGCGATCTCGACGGAGAAGTGGTGGCGGGTGCCACCGCTGTCGATCCACAGGTCCTCCGTCCTGAAGAGGCCGCGGCTGTCGCTCGATTCCTGCGCCGCCAGGACGGCCGGGAAGACCAGAAGGGCCAGGAGAACGGTGAGAAGCTTCATCTCAATGGCCCTGCTGGCGGGTGAAGGCGGTGAAGTCGAAGACCGCCGCGACGCCGCCGGCGGTACCGGTCGCAAGATAGTCGCCGTCGGGCGACCATTGCAGCGCGTCGATCGATTCGCCATCGGCATGCCGGAGGACGATTTCCCGCCCGCCACTGATATCGGCCAACAGGACGCAGCCGTCGTCATAACCCGCGGCGACGAGGGGATGGTTGGGATGGCAGGAGATGCGGGTGACCGGACAGTCGGCGGCGACGCCCAGCGCCCGCGGCCAGCCCGGCTCGTAGCCGGTCCGACGGCGCATCGGCCAGCACAGGACGGCGCTGTTGCCGCCGCCGGCGAGATAGCGGGAATCGGAGGTCCAGGCGAGTTCCTTCGGTGACCGGTCCCCGCCATGCATGATCACCTTGTGGCCGTCGGCGGCTCGCCAGCAGCGGGCCGAATGGCCGACCGATGCGGCCACATGCTCGGAATCGGGGCTCCAAGCGAGGGAGTGGCAGACGCCATGGACGGCGAGGTCGCGTCGCGTCGCATCCTTTCCGAGTCCGGACCACACGGTCGTCCCGCCTTCATAGGCGACAGCGAGATGGCGGCCGTCCGGGCTGAAGGACAGGTCGGTGATCGGTTCCGGATGGTCGGTCCAGGAACTGAGCCGGTTGCCGCGGGAATCGAAGATTTCGACCTTCGTACGATGGGCGACGGCGCGTCCGACGGCCGGGTGGACGTCGATGCAGAGCGTCGAACCGTCACCGTAATCGGCAATCTCCGCTCCGAACCCGTCGCCGTTGATGAAGGCGACGCGTCCGTCGGCGCCGGCGCAGACGAAGCGGTCGTCGGCGCAGTCGCGCCGGATCGCAGTGATCGAACGGTGATGCAGCGCGGCTGCGGACATCATTCGCGCGGCGAACCGGCGCAAAGGCACCAGCCGCAGCGTTCCGTCGCTCAGTCCGAATGCCAGATGGTCGACGGACCGGCTGAAGCAGGCGGTGCCGACAGGCTGATCGACCGTCCACCGGGTCATCTGCACGCCCGGTACATTCGCGGGCTGCGGGAAGCCCAACGCCAGCGCTGGGGACATCAGCGACAGCATGCGGTCCTTTGCATTCTCATTCCGTTCTGTCCGCGACCGACCTTCATCGGTCTTCCGTCAGCCGCTTAGGGTCGGTGGCTCGATTGTCACTTCAACGACGATCATAGGGCACCATCGTTGCCAAAGCGCCACAACAAACCGCAAGACAATTATGTGTCCGCGTCCGTAGCGGCTAAGCGTCCGAAGCCGCGCTCCAGATCGGCGATCAGGTCGTCCGGGTCCTCAAGCCCCGCATGGATGCGAAGTGTCGGGCCCGGCTTTTCCCAGCGGGTGGCCGTCCGAATGCTCTCGGGATGGGTCGGGATGATCAGGCTTTCATAGCCACCCCAGGAATATCCCATGCCGAACAGCTCCAACCCATCCAGCATAGCCGCCAACGCATCCTTAGAGTATTTATTTAGAACAACGCCGAAAAGCCCTGATGCGCCGAGGAAATCCCGCTTCCATAGCGTGTGTCCTGGGTCGTCCGGCAAAGCGGGATACAGGACTTCGGAGACCTCAGGCCGCTGTTGCAGCCAACGGGCGAGACGCAGGGCATTCTCCTGGTGTCGTACCAGCCGAACCGAGAGTGTGCGAAGGCCGCGGAGCGCCAGATAGCAGTCGTCCGGGCCGGGACAGCCGCCAAGCTCCACCGCCGTTCGGCGAATGGCGTCATGCGTCGCTTCCGTCGCGCTGACGATGCCCAGCATGGCATCGGAATGGCCGACGACATACTTGGTGCCGGCCTGAACCGACACATCGACGCCATGGTCGAAGGGTTTGAAATACAAAGGCGATGCCCAGGTATTATCCATGATCGTCACGGCCCCGGCCGCTTTGGCCGCTGCGGCGATGGCGGGAATGTCCTGAACCTCGAAGGTCTGCGAGCCGGGGGATTCGGTGAACACCACCTTGGTCTCGGGGCGGATGAGATCGGCGATGCCGGCGCCGATCATCGGGTCGAAGAAGGTCGTCTCGATTCCGAAATTCGCCAGCATTCCCTTCGCAAACGCCCGGGTCGGCCCGTAGCAGCTGTCGACCAGAAGCAGATGGTCGCCGGGCTTGAGGAAAGCCAGCAGGGCGGTGCAGATCGCCGCCTTGCCCGAGGCTACCGCGGTCGATCGGTAAGCGCCCTCGGCGGCCGCGACGGCATCTTCCAGCGCGAAGGTCGTCGGCGTTCCGTTCCGTCCGTAATAGGTCTTGTGAAAATCGCGCTTGCCGGCGTTTTCCAGGGCGGCCACCGTCGGGAAAACGATCGTCGAGGCGTGATAGACGGGCGGATTGACGACGCCGTGATTGCGCTCGGGATCACGTCCGGCGGTGACGAGAACGGTGTCCTGCTTCATGGCTTTTCCATCACGTGCTTGATTGTCCGCGTCACGGTCGACCCGCAACCATGTGACGCCGTATTCGAAATCTGCGTTAGGGTCTCGGGGCCGATCAAGACCGGCGTCCTCACCCGACCGGACCGGAGACGCCTTGATCTAAGGAGAGTCGGCCCGGCACTATGGCACCCGTGGCCGGCGCGGGCAAAGGGCGCTTCACCGGTCGCCGGAGACGGTGGAAACGCGAGAGCGAGGGGACCGTGGGCAAAGCGACGCTGACGACGCAGATCATCGTGGCCATGCTGGCGGGCGCCGTCGTCGGGATCGCCATCAATGTCATCTGGCCCGACTCCGCATTCGTCAGGGACATCGTCGTCGACGGTCTGTTCGGCACGATCGGAGCGATCTTCGTGTCGGGTCTCAAGATGCTGGTGGTGCCGCTGGTGCTGGTGTCGCTGGTTTCCGGTGTAACGACCTTGGGCGACGTAGCCGCCCTGGGGCGGATCGGCGCGAAGGCGTTGGTGTTCTATCTGGGAACCACGGCCATCGCGATCACCATCGCCCTGGTTCTGGCGGCCGTCGTCTCGCCCGGATCGGCGATCGAGCTCCAATCGGACGCCGCCGGCTTCGAGGCCTCGGAAGCGCCGCCGCTCAGCCAGGTCATCACCGACCTCGTTCCCAGTAACCCGGTGGCGGCGATGGCGGACGGCAACATGCTGCAGATCATCGTCTTCGCCATCCTGTTCGGGGTGGCGGTGACGTTGGCCGGCGAACGCGGTCAGCATGTGAAGAATCTGTTCGAGGATCTGAACGCGGTGGTCATGCATCTCGTCGGGATCGTGATGATCATCGCGCCCATCGGCGTGTTCTGTTTGATCGCCAGGACCTTCGCTGACCAGGGATTGGACGTGATCCTGCCGCTGGCCAAGTATTTCTTCACCGTCTTGGCAGCGTTGGCCGCGCACGCTTTCGGGACCTACGGCCTGCTTCTCTCCGTGGTGGGGCGGCTGAACCCGCTCCGCTTCTTCTCGAAGATGCGGGCGGCGGCGGTCTTCGCCTTCAGCACGGCGAGCTCCAACGCGACGATTCCGGTGACGCTCAAGACCGCGGAGGAACGGTTGGGGGTCGACAACGGCGTGGCCTCGTTCACCGTGCCGCTGGGAGCCACGATCAACATGGACGGCACCGCGATCATGCAGGGCGTGGCCACGGTCTTCATCGCCAACGCTTACGGCGTCGACCTCGGCGTCGGTGAATTCCTGACGGTGATTCTGACGGCCACTCTGGCATCGGTCGGAACCGCCGGCGTGCCGGGCGTCGGGCTGATCATGCTGGCGATGGTGCTGCGCCAGGTCGGTCTGCCGGTCGAAGGCATCGCCCTGATCATCGGCGTCGACCGTCTGCTCGACATGACTCGGACCGCCGTCAACATCACCGGCGACGCGACCGTCACCACGATCATCGCTCAAAGCGAGAAGGCGTTCGACCGCGAGACGTTCGACAATCCCGAAGCCGGGGTGATCGAGGCAGGGAAGGCTTGACGCCGGCGCCGCGGATTTATCCACCGGTCAAAATTAATGTCGCCGACTAACGTATGTTACTGCCGGCACGTCGGGGCGCCGGCATGGTCCTCTTCAGCGAAGCGTTGGAGACGGATCGATGATCGCACCCCAGGACAACACCGACGTCGAGACCATCCTGTCCGGGCAGCGGACCCTGCTTTTGAGCAGGGACGAAAACGACGGCGGAAGCCGAGTCGATCAGGTTTGCTTCGCGAATGACGGTTCTATCGTCTATCTGGCGGTTCCCGGTGGAGACCCCGCGCTAGAGAGCGGCGTGCTCGGTACCAAGGTCGTTCTGACCCTCCGTTACCCCCTTGCAGGGATGAAACAGTTCGGCGAATTGACGATGGCCGGAACCGCCATCGTCGCCGATGCCGACGACCTGCCCGCCGCCGTCGCCAAAGCGCTGGCGGAGCGTGTGGCCGAGGTGGGGGCTAGGGGATCGACGGTGACCCTGAAAGTACGGCCCTGGCTTGCCTGCACAACCTCCGAGCCCCGTTTTGGTGACGTTTCGAGGACCGACTTCGCATGGGTGCCGGTCCTAAGCGGGAGTGCTTCCGCCCTGGCGAAGTAGGCGGGTCGGCCATCGATCGGCCTCGAATCCAGAAGGTCACGAGCGCTTCACGTCTCGTGTCGCCGTGAGGTGAGGCGGCCGACTTGATGCGGGTTGCCTTGGTTTCCTCCGAAAGACATTTAGTTCAATAGAGTAGGCCTTCTTCTTCGCATCTGGCAGGAGCTGGATCGGACGTGGCTTGCTGCCGGGGATGCACGACCGACGGTGGTGCATCGCGTGTCCTTTCGTCGGAGATCGATATGCCGGACCTGTCCGCGATCAAGAAGTCCCTGACTGCCCGACTGGAGGAGCTCCAAACCTCCACCGAGGCCACGGCCGAAAGTCGGAAACCGGTCGAACTCGATCAGGCGGCGGTGGGGCGCCTTTCGCGAATGGACGCCTTACAGGTGCAAGCCATGGCGCAGGCGACCGAGCGCCACCGCGAGCAGGAAATCGCTCGGATCAAGGCGGCGCTCGATCGGATCGAGGCGGACGAGTTCGGCTATTGCATCGTCTGTGGCGAGGAGATCGCCCCCAAGCGCCTGGAGATCGATCCGACCGTGCCGACCTGTATCGTCTGCGCGTCCGGCAAGTGACCCACGGTATGGGCATGACGGCTTTCCGCTGCCGGCGCTGGCCAACGCTGCGATGTCGAAGATGTCGCTCCGGCTATTACGCCACGCTTTCGACCGGGAGATCCATGAGGCGTCCCCATTCGTTCCAGGACCCGTCATAGACCGCCCACTGGTCGTTGCCGGACATGTGAAGGGCAAGGGCCAGCATGCAGGCGGTGACGCCCAGACCGCAGGTGGTGATGACCGGCTTGTCCGGGTCGATGCCCTGGGCCACGAACAGGCCGCGTAGTTCCTCTGTCGAGCGCACCGTCTTGTCCGGGTTGACGAGGTCCTCCCAGAACACGTTGACGCTTCGCGGAATGTGTCCGCGGCGGGTGCCGGGATAGCGTTCCTCGATTTCCCCGGACCAGCGATTGGGCGTGCGGGCATCGGCGAGCTGGAGATCCGGCTTGTCGAGGGCGGCGAGGACGTCCTGCCAGCGGACGACCAATTCCGGACGCGCATGCGGGGTGAAGGTGACTGGAGTAGGCTTCGCGACGCCGGCCTCGGTAGGCCGGCCCTCCGCCAGCCATTTCGGCAGGCCGCCGTTCAGGATAGCGACGTTGTCATAGCCGAACAGGCGGAACATCCACCATGCCCGCGCCGCACTGAACAGGCCGATCGAGTCGTAGGCGACGATCTTCTTGCCGTCGCCGAGACCCAATGCCCCGACCTTCTCGGCGAAGACTTCGGCGCCGGGCAGCATATAATCGAGTTCGTGGTCGGGGTCGGCGATATCCGCGAAGTCGAAGAAGACGGCGCCGGGGATGTGCCGGGCTTCGTACTCGGCCCTGGCGTCGAGGCCGGTGTCGGCCAGATGAAAGGTCGCGTCGATGACGCGGACATCGGGATCGTTCAGGTGCTCGGCCAGCCATTCGGTGCTGACCAGGACCTGGTCTCTTCGGTCGGTCACGCTGTTCTCCAATACTCTACTCGAGTCAGCCGCCGTCACGCCGTCGTGACGAGCAGACTTCAGGAACGGGAATTCCGTGTGGGCGAGGCCTAGGCTTCCGACACCGCCGGCAGGTCTTCACGCCGCCCCCATTCGTCCCAGGAGCCGTCGTAGACCGTCCAGCGGTCGTTCCCGACCATGTGGAGGGCAAGGCCCAGCATGCAGGCGGTGACGCCGGAACCGCAGGTGGTGATGACCTCGCGGTTAAGGTCGACGCCACGGGCGTCGAAAAGCTGGCGAAGCTCGTCGGTCGTGCGGACCGTCTTGTCGGGATTCAGCAGCTCGGCCCAGTAGAGGTTGACGCTCCCCGGCATGTGGCCGCGGCGGACGCCGGGATAGCGGTCCTGTTCCGCGCCGGACCAGCGGCCCGGGGTGCGGGCGTCCACAAGCTGCAGGTCGGGCTTGTCGAGGGCGGCGAGGACATCCTGCCAGCGCTGGACCATTTCGGGGTGCTCGTTCGGGGTGAACGCCGCCGGCGACGGGTTCTGCGCACCGATCTCGATGGGCCGTCCTTCCGCCAGCCATTTCGGCAGACCGCCGTCGAGCACGGCGACATCGTCATGGCCGAACAGCTTGAACATCCACCAGACCCGTGCCGCGCTGTAGAGGCCAAGCGAATCGTAGACGACGATCTTCTTGCCGTCGCCGAGGCCCAGCGCCCCGACCTTCTCGGCGAACAGCTTGGCGTCCGGCAGCATGTGGGTGAGCTCGTGGTCCGGATCGGCGATGTCGTCGATGTCGAAGAACACGGCGCCGGGAATGTGCTGGGCTTCGAACTCCGCCTGGGCGTCGCGCCCCAAATCCGCGAGATGGAAGGTCGCATCGGCGATGCGGACATTGGGGTCGTCCAGATGCTCCGCCAGCCACGCGGTGCTGACCAGGGCCTCGGCTCTGCGGTCGGTCATGTCTTTCTCCGTGGGAAGGTCAGGTTTCGATGGGGGTATCCGAGCGACCACCCCACTCGGTCCAGGAACCGTCGTAGACGGCGACATCCTTCCGTCCGACGAGATGAAGGCCCAATGCCAGGACACAGGCGGTGATGCCGGACCCGCAGCTGGTGATGACCGGCCGATCGCGGCCGATCCCCGACTTGTCGAAGGCAGCGTCCAGGGCGTCGGCATCCCGCACCGTCTTGTCGGCCGGATTCAGAAGCTCGGTGTATGGCAGGCTGAAGCTGCCGGGGATGTGACCGCCGCGCAGGCCGGCGCGGGGCTCCGCCTCGGTTCCCCGGAAGCGCCCCGCCGAGCGGGCATCGAGAACGTCGGCCCGGCGGCTGTCGATATTGGCGCGGACGTCGTCGACGGTCACCAGCAGGTTGCGGTTCAGCTTGGCACGGAATGCCGCCGGACGCGGATGGACAGCGCCGCTCTCGACCGGTCGGCCCTCGGCCATCCATTTGGGCAGACCGCCGTCGAGGACCGAGACCTTGTCATGTCCGAAAGCCCGCATCATCCACCAGGCGCGGGCCGCGCTCGACAGGCCGTTGGTGTCGTAGACGACGACATGGTCATCACTGGAAATGCCGAGTTCGCCCACCTTGGCCGCGAACAGCTCCTCCGACGGCATCATATGCGGCAGATCGCTGTCGGGGTCGGATATGGCGTCGACGTCGAAGAACACCGCGCCCGGAATGTGGCGCTCCAGGAACTCGGCGGCCGGGTCGCGCTTCATGGCCGGCATGTGCCAGGACCCATCGACCACGGAAATCTTCGGATCGTCCAGCCGTTCGGCGAGCCACGCCGTATCGACCAGTGATTCCGGATGCACGTACCCCATCTGCGAAACCTCCCCAACGTGAAACGGTGACGGTGGCGCGGCGGCCGCTATTCGTCGAAGGCGATGACGATCCTACGGTTCTGTCGCCCCTTATTCTCGATTTTGGCCACCTTGACGGCGCCAATCTCCCCCGTGTGCGCGACATGGGTGCCGCCGCAGGCCTGCAGATCGACGCCTTCGACATCGATCAGGCGGACATGGCCGCTGCCGCGGGGCGGGGCGACCGACATGGTCTTCACCAGATCCGGCTGGGCATCGAGCTCGGCGTCGGTGACCCAGCGCGCCGAGACCGGGTGGTCTTCGGCGATCAGCCGATTGAGGTCCGCGGTGAGCGCGTCCTTGTCGGGAACCTGTCCGAGGATGTCGAAATCGAGCCGGCTCTTGTCCGTCCCGACCTGCCCGCCGGTCACCTTGCCCTCGACCAGCGAGGACAGAAGGTGGAGGCAAGTATGCATGCGCATCAGCCGATGCCGCCTTGACCAGTCGATCTCGGCGGTGACCGGGGTCCCGACCGCGGGGCGTTCGGCGTTGTCCGCGAGCTCGTGGATCACCGTGTCGCCTTCACCTTTGACGGTATTCACGACAGCGAGCTCGGTGCCGTCTTTGAGTGTCAACCGACCGATATCCCCCGGCTGGCCGCCGCCGGTGGGATAGAAGACGGTGCGGTCGAGAACGATGCCACGCTCATCGATCGCGGTGACGGTGGCATCGCAGGCGGTGTCGTAGGGGGCGGTGCGGAAGATCAGGTCCATCGGGTCACTGCTCTATGGCTTGTCGCTCCCTCGAAGTCCGGCACCCGATAGGCGGGAGCGGCTTCCGGATTCACGCCTGCGCGAGAATGACGGGTAGGAGCGGTCGGTATGTTCACAATCGCTCGCCGCGTTCAGACGTCCATCCACTCGGGCACCGGCAGGTTCTTCTCGCGCAGGAAGGCGGGGTTGAAGACCTTGCTCTGGTAGCGGGTGCCGAAGTCGCAGAGCATGGTGACGACGGTATGGCCGGGACCGAGCTCCTTGGCGATACGGACCGCACCGGCGATGTTGATCGCCGTCGAGCCGCCGAGGATCAACCCTTCGTCGCGCACCAGGTCGAAGACAAAGGGCAGGGCCTCGGCATCGGGGATCTGAAAGGCTCGGTCGACCGGGGCACCCTCCAGATTCGCCGTGATGCGGCCCTGGCCGATCCCTTCGGTGATCGAGTTGCCTTCGGCCTTGAGCTCGCCATGGGCGTAGTGGTTGTACATCGCCGAGCCTTCCGGATCGGCGAGGCAGATCTGGACGTCCTTGCTCCGCTCCTTGAGCGCCATGCCGACTCCGGCCAGGGTGCCGCCGGTGCCGACCGCGGAAACGAAAGCGTCGACCTTGCCGGCCGTCTGGGCCCAGATCTCGGGACCGGTGCTGTCGATATGCGCCTGCCGGTTGGCGACGTTGTCGAACTGGTTGGCCCAGACAGCGCCGTTAGGCTCGGTCTTCGCCAGTTCCTCGGCCAGCCGGCCGGAATAGCGGACGTAATTGTCGGGGTTCTTGTACGGAACGGCGGGAACCAGCCGAAGGGCGGCGCCGGCGAGGCGCAGCATGTCCTTCTTTTCCTGGCTCTGCGTCTCGGGCATGACGATGACCGTCCGGTAACCCAGGGCATTGCCGACGACGGTAAGGCCGATCCCCGTATTGCCGGCGGTGCCCTCGACGATCACACCGCCGGGACGCAGCGTGCCGCGCTTTTCGGCATCGCGGATGATCCACAGGGCTGCCCGGTCCTTGACCGAACTGCCGGGGTTCAGGAATTCGGCCTTGCCGAGAATGTCGCAGCCTGTCTGCTCCGAAACCTTGCGAAGCTTGACCAGCGGCGTGTTGCCGACCAGACCGATGATGTCGTCGTAAACCCCGTCGCGCTGCATGCGCGCTTACCTCCCGCTACTCTCTCTCACGACCGAATGCGCACGATGCATGCCGGCCGCGCCACCGTCTCCGACGTCATGCGCGGCGGAACCGGGCGACGGCGGAAGCCGGCGTGCGGCGAGCACACGCCGTCCGCTTAGGCCTTTCCTACGCCGGCCGTGGGCCGCGCCGGATCAGGCCGCGCTGCGGATCGTACCCCATGATCGCGATGACGAGGAACCCGATGACGCAGCCGGTGACCACGACCGCCGCGGTCAGGTTGAACTGGCCGAAGGTCGCGTAGCGGATCAGCTCGACGCCGTAGGTGAAGGGATTCACGTTGGCGAGCCAGTAGACGATGTAGACGCCCCGCTCCTCCAACCGCCACAGGGGATAGAGGGCGGAGGAGATGAAGAACATCGGGAAGATGACGAAGTTCATCGTTCCCGCGAAGTTTTCGAGCTGCTTGATGTAGACCGACAGCAGCAGGCCCATGGCGCCCAGCATCAGGCCGGTGAGGATCACCGCCGGCAGGGCGTAGAGGAACCCGATCATCGGCGTGTTGATGTGAACGTAGGTGGTGATCACCGGCACGCAGATGACCAGGAACACATAAGCCTGGATCACCGAGAGGATGGTGCCGGAGATCAGCTTGGCGGTGAGCAGGTACCAGCGGGGCAGGGGGGCGGTAAGCAGCAGGCGCATCACCCCCATCTCCCGGTCGTAGACCATCGACAGCGAGGACTGCATGCCGCTGAACAGCAACACCATGCCGAGGAGGCCGGGGATGATGTACTCCTCGTAGGGCACGTTCTGGACCGGGTAGGGGTGATACATCCCCGGATCGACGCCGGTCACGCTGCCGACGCCGGCCGCGAACACGAACAGCCACAACGCCGGCCGCACGAAGGCGGAGATCAGCCGGCCGCGCTGTTGGCTGAACTTGATGATCTCGCGGCGGGTCACCGCTTTCAGCGCATTTATGGCGTGACTGGTCTGCATGGCCCGACGTTTCCCTGTTTGCTCTCTTCAGACCCCGGCTGTTCCGCCGGGTGCCTGCGTTACTGGTTCTTCAGCTTGCACTGAGACTCACGCTCGTCGATGCCGAGCGTGTCGAGGTTGTTGGTGCGATGGACGAAGGCCGGAAGCGGCGCGTTGGCCACCGTCCAGTTCTCCGTCGTCAGCAGGATCGGCTGGCGAAGCTGGTTGTCCCACGGCCGGAAGTTGAGCGACGGCCCCTTGGACCCGTCGACCTTCAGCGCATCGCTCTTCATGTACTGGACGATCCCGTCGAAGTCCTTCGACTTGGCGCGGACCACCGATTCGCCGATCGCCCGCACCGCGACCCAGGCGCCCCAGTCGGTGGCGTTCATCCGCCGGCCGTGCATGCGCTGGAACCGCCCCTGAAGCTGCGGTGCGCCGTGGCGCAGGTAGGACCAGTGCCAAGCCCTGGCCATCAGCCCGGCCGAACCGACGACGGGTACCGGACGGACGGTGTCATAGGGGACGCCGAGAGCGAACTCGCCATCGGTATCCGCTACGTAGACGACCTCGTAGTCGGCTCGTCCGGTGAGGAAGCGGAGGTCGTTCTGCTCTCGCGCTCGCGGATCGCTGCTGAGGACGAAGTCGCGGATTTCCTCGATGTCGCCGCCGAAGATACCCATCGACCGTTTGAGTGCGGCGACCATGGCGTCGTCCTGGGGCAGGGGGCCCTTCAGGACCAGCACGTCCCGCCACTTCTTGTCGACGAGGAACTGGACCATCGCGTCGGCCATCATCGCGTCGCTGGGCGCGGTGTGCATCAGGTTGGCCTGGCATTGGGCGTTCCGGACTGAATCGCCGGTCGCCGAAACGTTCATCAGCAGGACGTCGAGATCGGCGAGCTGGGCCGCTACATCGGCCAACATCTCGGTCGGTGCGTCGACGAGCACGAACTGGATCCCCGTCTCGCGCATCGCCTTGATGGCCGCGACCATCGCGGCGGTGTCCTTCGCCCGCGTCGGCTCGAGAGCGAACGCCATCCCGGCGATCATCTCGAACGGCTTGATATCCGCGATGCCGAGCTCGGCGCCCGCGAGCGGCCAGCGATTATAGAGGTCTTCGCCGGTGCGGATGTCGATCGGATGGACGCCCCAGTCGAGATAGCGCTGGTCGTCGATCAGGTCGACATAGCCGATCGTCAGGGTGGGATTGTCCTGGGCATGCGCCAAGCCGGTCATCCCCGCAAAGGCGAGGATGGCCGCCAGCATCATGCGCCGGCATAAGCCCGCGCTCGCTCGTGGCATGAGTGCCTCCGTCAGTCGTCGATGCGTGCGGTGTGCGGCGTGCGGCCGGTTGCGACCGAAGTGATGGGCCGGAAGGCCTCGGCATCGATCACGGTGATGTCGTCGCTGCCGCCGTTGGTCACCACCAGCACCTTGTCGTCCTTGGTGAGCGCCGCACCCCAGACCCGGTCGCCGACCAGCAGGTAGTCGGTCACCTCGCGAGTGGCGACGTCGACACGGGCAACATGCTTGGCGCGCCCCAGCGTCACATAGGCGGTCTTGCCGTCGCTGGTGATGGCGAAGTCGACGGGGGTGATGTCCTCCTCCCGCATGCCGCGCCGCTCGAAGCGGATCTCGCCGATCTGCTCCAGCGTCTGGGTGTCGACGATGCTGACGGTGCCGCCGAGCTCGTTGGTTACCCAGTATTCGTGGCGGTCGGCGAGAACGGCACCACGGCGCGGCCGGTTGCCGACCAGCACCCGGCCGACGATCTCGCCGGCCCATGGATCGATGGCGGCGACGGTGTTCGTCGCCTCGGAGGTAACGTAGACGGTCTTCCCGTCGGGGGCGAAGGTCACGCCCTCAGGCTCCAGCCCGACGTTCTCCACCACCCGCAGCACCTCCTTGCTGGCGATGTCGATCACGGTCGCTTCGCCGTCGTCTTCGTTGGAGACGACCAGGATCTTGCCCGACGGATCGATGTCGAAGATCTCCGGATCCTCGCCGGTCGGGACCGTATCGACCACTTCCAGCGTCGCGATGTCGATGACCTCGATGTGGTCGTCGCCACTGGTCGCTACGAACAGCTTGGTATGGTCGGGGCTGAAATGGATATCGCGCGGCCGGCGGCCCGTCGGGATCTGCTTGATGATCTCGTAGCTCTTGCCGTCGACGACGGTCACCGTGTCGTCGCGCTCGTTACTGACGAAGATGTAGCCGGTGTCCTTCGCCTCCGCGGTTCCGGCGACGACGAGCGCCGTCAGCGCGGCCAAGAGAACTCCTCTGCCCATGACCATTACTCCCTCTCGCTTGTCCTTCCGGCGTGCACCTTGCTGCCCGCTCTCGTTCATGCGGCCGCGGCCCCGGACGTCAAGGCGACGAACGCGTCGTAAAGATCCTTCGCGCCGGCATCCTTCACGACGGATTCGGGCGTCCCGTCCTTCAGGATGTGTCCCTGATGGAGGACGATCACGCGGTCCGCCTTTTCGGCCTCGTCGACAAGATGGGTCGACCAGAGGATCGCCATGTCGCGCTCGCCCTTCAGCTCCAGCACGTATGACAGGAGATCGCGGCGCGACTGCGGGTCGAGGCCCACCGTCGGCTCGTCCATCAAAAGGATCGGCGGTCGATGAAGCAGCGCCCGCGCCAGCTCCACCCGTCGACGCTGTCCGCCGCTCAAGTTCCGCGCCGACTCGTTGGTTCGGTCCTGCAGGTCAACGCGCCCCAGCTCGTCATGGATGCGTGCCTCCATGGCCTTGCCGCCCATGCCGTGCAGATTGCCATGGAAGCGCATGTTGTTGAGCACCGACACATCCAGATCGAGGGTCGGCTGCTGGAAGACGATGCCGAGATGGGCCAGCGCCTTGACCGCATCCGTGCGGATGTCATAGCCGGCGATTTTCAGCGTTCCGGCATCGGCGACGAAGAGCCCGCTCATGAGCTGGAACAAGGTCGTCTTGCCGGCGCCGTTCGGTCCAAGAAGTGCTACGAACTCGCCGGCTCGAATGGCGAAGCCGACCCCATCGAGCGCCTTGCGCGGACCGTACGACTTGCTGAGTCCGCTGATATCGAGGACCGCTGGATGGTCCTTCTCCGTCATCGCCTCCACGGCTGGTCCCCTAGTCATGACAGTCATAAGCGTACCTCGTGCCGAATCCGCCTCGTCACCGGCCGGCAGCCGACGTGACGAAGCGCGTGGCATCTTTCTTCATGCGGCATCGTCGGCGCTCCTGTCGCGCGCCTGTTCCTCGGCCAGCCCGTGAAGTAGCGAATTATGCTGCTCCAGCAGTGACTTCCGGAACGCCTCCACCTTCGGATCTTCGATGTTGCGGGGTCGTGGCAGGTCGACGGTCACGTCGAGAATCACCCGCGAGGGTCCGCGCGATAGAAACAGGATGCGATCGCCGAGAAAGATCGCTTCCCGGAGATCGTGGGTCACGAACAGCACCGTGGTCGGCCGAGACTGCCAGAGTTCCAGCAGCATGGACCGCAACCGGTTTCCGACCGGCGCATCGAGCGAGACGAACGGTTCGTCGAGCAGAAGCAGCCTGGGTTCGATCGCGAAGGCCCGCGCCAGCGCCACACGGCGCTGCATGCCGCCCGACAGCCGGTTCGGGAAGACGTCGAGGGAATCCCCCAGTTGCATCTCCTCGAGGATGCGTTCGGCACGGCCCGAGTTCGCTTCCTCGTCGCCGAGGACGATCCGCACGTTGTCGCGCACGGACAGCCATGGCAGCAGCCGCGGCGTCTGGAACATGTAGCCGATGGGGGTGGCGTCGAGCGGCGTGCCGTCGCTGAACTCGACGCGCCCCTCGGCTTCCTTGTCCAGACCCGCCATGATGTTGAGCATCGTCGTCTTGCCGCAGCCCGAAGGGCCGACGATGCAGCAGAACTGGCGCCCGGGAACGTCGAAGGCCAAGTCGGCGATGGCAACCCGTCCGCCGCCCGGCGCTTCGGCCGGATAGACCTTGCGGTCGATCCGGACCTGAAGGTTTTCGGTGGTCATTGCGTCCATGACGGCCCTATTTCCGCCAGCGCATGATATGGCGCTCGATCGGCGCGACGACGCCTAGTTCGACGAACATCATCACCGCGACGAAGGCCAGGGTGTAGGCCAGGATTCCGGCGATATCGAACAGGCTGAAATAGACGCTGAGCTGAAAACCCACGCCGTTGCTGCGCCCCAACAGCTCGACCACCAGCACGATCTTCCAGATCAGGGCCACCCCGGTGCGGGCGGACGCCATGATGTAGGGATAGAGCTGAGGGAGGAAGAACTTGAAGAAGCGGCGCTGACGGTCGACGTGGAAGACTTGCGCGACCTGCAGCAACTCCCGGTCTACCGCACGCGTTCCTTCGCGCATGATGACGATGACGTTCGGGATCTTGTTCAGCGAAACGGCGATGATCGCCGCGACCTCGGTCAGCCCGAACCACACGTAGCACAGGATGATGATGACCAGTGCCGGGATGTTGAGGAACAGGATCAGCCAGCCGTCCAGGAGGATGTCCAGCCGTTTCCTCAGTCCCATCACGATGCCGACGGCGACGCCGATGATCATCGCGATCGCGAAGCTGACCACGACCCGGAACAGGGTGATGGCCAAGTCTGAGAGCAGGCGCCCGTCGACCAGGTTGTAGTAGAAGGACTCCGCGACGGCGCCGGGTCCGGGCAGAACCCGGCTCTGGGCGATCTCCGCGGCCAGGGCCCAGACCAGGACCAGCAGAGCGGCCGAAAAAAGTCTGAGCCACGGACCCGAATTCCCCAGGCGCAATGGCTGGGCGAGATTCAAAACGCGCCGGTCCAGAGAGTGCCGGGCGCCAGTTCCGTCGCATTGCCGACGAGATCACGCCCGCCCCATTCGGCGACGATCGCGAATGCCTGACGAATTGCTTCGGCCTGTTCCGGCCCATAGTCCTCGATGATGCCCTCGCGGTAAGCGTCCCGGAGAGCGAACAGCGTTTCGTCGTCCTTGGCGCCGGTCATCGACCGGAGTTCCTCCCACTCCTCGTCGGAGGTGGCCATGATCGAGCTCGCCTCCTTGGACGCGGCGATGAACCCTGCCACGGCATCCTCATGGTCGGCTGCGAACGACTCCCGGAACACATAGCCGATCAACGGCAGCTTTCCGCTCACGCCGAGTTCGGGCAGCAGCTCCTGCACGGTGATGATCGCCCGATGGCCGGCGGCCTTCAGACGAGCCGTGTAGTTCCAGTAGTTGAGGACCGCGTCGAGCTCTCCCTGCGTGAACTTCTCGTTCAGCAGCGGCGGAGCCGCGTAGGCGGGATCGACCATGTCGGCCAGATCCTCGCCGATGGTCTTCTTCGAATAGGCGCGGAGCAGAAGCCAGCTCTTGTCGAGCGCGCCGCCGGCGACGCCGACACGCGCCCCGTCGAGGTCGGCCAGAGAATGGACGTCGGAGTCTCCGTGCACCGTGAGGGCGCCGGCGGCGGTAGAGTAAGGGACGAACGTGTAGTCGGCGCCGGCGTCGCGCTGACGGGACACCCAGAGCCAGTCGGTGACGATCATGTCGACCGCGCGGCTCTGCAGAGCGATGGAGGTTGCATCCTTGTTCGCGAGGGGGACGACCTCGACATCGACACCGTGCTTGGTGTCGAGCCCGTGCCGTTTGATGACGTCGAGCTCCCAATTGACGGTGCCGTAGGCGAGCACGCCGACGCTCAGCGTCTCTTCGGCGGCGGCGCTGCTGGGTTGAAGCGCACAAAGCATCAGGGCCGCACTAATCGCCCCTGCGCCGGCGCGGCGGGTGATCGCGCCGAACCAGGTCATACCCAAGCGAACCTCCCGGAAAAAAATTCCTACACGGTGGACTGATCTTGCCGCCAGTTTCCAGATTTCGAACCGTCTATATAGCGATTGGAAAAGCGCTCGCAAAGGTCGGGACCCGAAGAATTCGGCCGGTTGCAGAGCCTTTCCGATGCTCCCTTTCGAACGCTCGAAAATGGCATGGTCCTCGCATGTTTGGCGACAGCCCTGCGACATCATGTGTGCGGGCGTGTTTTCTGATAGCGTGATCTCTGCGGTTCAGGAGTCGGTTCATGGTGGCACTTAGCGGCAGCAGCGGAAGCTCGGGTCTCTCGGCCATGCTGATCTATCAGTCGCTGCAGAAGACCGGCGACAAACAGATGGCGCAGTTCAAGAAGGATCCGCAGATCGCGAAGGAAGTCGACTACTTCCGGGAGCAGGTCGGCAAGATCGAGAGCGTCGATGAATTCATCAACGATCGCCGCCTGATGGCCTTCGCCCTGTCGGCGTTCGGTATGGAAGGAGAGCTTCAGTATCTCGGGCGCATGCGCAAGGTGCTGTCCGAATCTCCCGCCAACGAAGACGCGCTGGTCAACAAGCTCATCGATCCGCGGTTCAAGGAAATCGCCTCCGCTTTCGAATTCGCCGACAAGGGGCTGTCGAAACTGGAAAGCAGCACGTTCGTCAACTCGGTGGTCGACCGGTACTACACCAACGAGTTCGAGGTGCGCCTGGGTGAGCAGAACCCGGCTCTGCGAGAGGTTGCTTACTTCAAGCGGAAGATCGGCAACATCAAGAATACGTACAACATCTTGGGCGATCAGGTGCTTCGCGAGGTCGTGACGTCGACCTTTGACTTGCCGAAGCAAATCGCGCTGCAGTCTGTGGACAAGCAAAAGGCGCTGATCGAGGCGCGTGTGGATATCGAGGATTTCAAGGACCCCGAATTCGTCGAGAAGTTCGCACAACGTTACTTGATCAAGAAGGATCTGGAGGCGACGCAGAGCGGTACCGGGTTCTCCGGCGGCGACTCCTATCTTCTGTCGCTTTTCCCCTCCGGCGGCGTCAGCTTTCTCGTCTGAGGCGACCGGACGACGTCAGTCCCCTGGGCACGCTGCGGGGGAATCCCCTTCTATGTGGCGGAACTCCGCTGATTTGCTAGTATCGGCGTGAAACAGCGATGCGGACACTGGGGGGACGCTCCGGTGTTAATGCGTTGCAACCACACTTGCCGATAACGACCAGTCGAGTCGAATGCCCGAAAAGATCGACTTCAGCAAAATCCGATTCCTGGTCGTCGAAGCCAATCCACTCGCCGCAGAGCTCATGGTCGATATCCTGGCAATGGTCGGGGCGATCTCGATCCGGAAGGCCACGGATAGCGACGCCGCGATGCGGATGATGCGCGATGCCGACGTCGATATCGTCATCACCGAATGGAACCTCGGCGGGAAGAGCAGCGGTATCGATCTCGTAGACTTCATCCGCCATTCTGCGCAATCGCCCAACCGGTTCCTGCCTGTCATCATGTGCACCGCGAACTCCGAGCAGGAGGACGTGGTGGAAGCCCGCGACAAGGGAGTGACCGAGTTTCTTGCCAAGCCGTTCTCCGTCGACGGTTTGTACAAACGGCTGGTCTCGATCATTGCCAGGCCGCGCTCCTTCATCAATTCAGATACCTATTTCGGCCCTGATCGCCGCCGCCGGCAGGTTCCGATCAGCTTCCCCGACCGCCGGCAGAAGGACTGAGGAAGGACAGCGCAGGCCATGGCTCGCAAAGCGCAGGTGATCCCGCCGCCGGACGACCTCAAACGGAAGGCGGTCAACTTCAAGAAGGGGCTGAACCTAGAGCTGTCGGAGTCCGAGAACCGCAAGGTTCAGGGGGTTGTGGAATCCGCTTCCGACCGCTTCCTCACCGAAATCGGCGAAAAACTGCAGGGGGTCCGAGTCCAGTCGGCCAACCTGTCGGAAGGCGATCCGGCGGTGGGCGACTACCTGGACGCGATCCGCTCGGTCTCCCTCGACATCAAGGGTATGGGGGGAACCTTCGGCTATCCGCTGCTCAGCGCCATCGCGAAGTCGCTGAACGACTTCACCAAGAAGATGGATACGGCGACGGAAACCCAGCTTTCGGTCATTCGCCACCATCTCGACGCGCTTCAGGTCATTCTGAGCCAGGGAATCACCGGTGAAGGCGGCGCCCAGGAAAAGGATCTGCTGGGCGCTTTGCGCGCGGCCACCGAAAAGACCAAGAACGGCGACTGAACGGCGCCATCCGAATGAGATCGGCTCGCGCCGCTCGGGGCGAGACCGTTGTGCGCTAATGGTAGTGAGGGTGAGGCTCCCCGGTCTCCAGCGCTGAATCGACGCATTCGTCCGCGCAGCCGCGACGCTCGATCTGGATCGTCGCGTGACCGACCCCGAATTCCGACCCCAGCAGTTCCTTGATACGGCGGAGCACCTGCGAATCGTCAGCGCCGTCGTCGATCACCGCGTGCAGCGTCATCAACGGCCTGTCCGGCGTCAGTGACCAGGCGTGGACGTGGTGGATGTCGCGGACCTCAGGAATGGCGGTCGCGATCATCTCCTTGAGGCGCGGCGTATCGATCTGATCCGGTGCGCCCTCGAGCAGGATATGGGTGGTCCGACGGATCACGAACCAAGCGCTGCGAAGGACAAGAAGGGACACGAGAATCGACAGCATCGGGTCGATCGGTGTCCAGCCGGTCGCCAGTATGACGATCGCGGCAATGATCGCCGCCAGCGAGCCCAGCAGGTCGCCCATCACATGGACGGCGGCGCCGCGCAGATTGAGGTTCTCTCGATCGCCCCCGTGCAGAAGCAAGAATGCCGCGCAGTTCACCAGCAGTCCGATCACCGCCACGGACAGCATCAGGCCGCCTTCGATCGCGACCGGCATCAGCAGACGATGCACCGCCTCGTAGGCGATCCAGGCGACGATGACCAGCAGGGTCACGCCATTGACGAAGGCGGCGAGGATCTGGGCCCGGTGATAACCATAGGTGCGGCGGGCGTCATAAGGTCGCTCGGCGATCCGTATCGCGACCCACGCAAGGGCCAGAGCCGCCGCATCGGTCAGCATATGGCCGGCATCGGCCAGCAGTGCCAGCGAGCCCGACAGGATGCCGCCGACGACCTCCGCCACCATGAAGCCCACCGTCAGCGCCAGCGCCCACCCCAGGCGGCGTTTGCTGTCCGTTCCATGGCTGTGGCCCGCATGGGCGTGGATGGAATGATCGTGGGCCATATTTAAGGAGTTGGGTATCGACTGGTCGGATATCGCGGCTGACGGGTATGCAGGTTTTCCGCCGACGCGCGTCTCCGCCTGCACGATCTAGAACCGCAGCCTTTCATCATAGGTCTTGAGTCGCAAGGCTCACCTCCTGGCCGGTCGTGCTGTGACAACACCCCCTTGGAGGGGTTTTCCTTAGGGCGTCCCCTTGATGTAGGGTCTCACGCCTTCGAAAGGTATTGTTGTGGCGTGACGTCGGTCCGGCGACCGACAACGGTGGGGGCTTTGCGACGCGGTATAATTGGATTTCTCGTCATCGTAGCGATCGGCGCGGCGCTGGCCGTCACCACCTGCCGGTCCCAGGACGGAAACTTCTCTCAGTTCCCTGGCTTCGATGCCTATTTCAAGGCCAATCCGCCTTCCGACGCTTTGCCGACGCAGGAGGAAAGAGCGCTCCTGTGGCGCAATCGTCCGCACTTGTTCATCGCCGAGGGCGAAGACGGCCCCATCGACTTCTATCGGGACTACATCGGGGAGGGAGAGCTGCGGGACGGCGACGGCGCGCTGATATCGGCGTCCGTGACCCAGGACATCCTGAACCGGTACAAGGCCGATCCCGATCTCACCTTCGTGCACAAACCTTCGGGGACGGTTTCGCCGCGGCCGGTTCTGTACGGCCGGGTCGACCACGACACGGTGACCTTCGATTCGGTGCATGGTCCGCTTACCCAGACCTTCACCTTTCTTACTTACAACGCCGTGTTTCGGACCTCCGGGTTGCCGGCCGCGTTGCCGAAATGGCAGGGATTGCTTCTCGGCCTCTTCGTCGATCTGGAAGACTGGCACCAGCTCGACCATTACACGGCGGCGACCGTGGTGCTGGATGGTGTCGACGCGCCGGTCGCGGTCGTTCTGCAGCAACACAATCAGCAGCACAGCTATCTCGTCGGGCGCGACATCATGCTGGGCCCGGACGGCCGAATCGCCGTCGATGCCGCGATCCGCTCGAACGAATTCTATCCTCATGCGTCCGACCGTCAGCGCCACCGTGCGGTGGCGATGCCCGACGGCGAGGGGATGCGCTACCTGATCGCGGGCCAGGACCAGCCATGGATGTCGGCGGACGACGTGACCGAGGGAACGGTGCCGGTCGACTACGACCTCTCTTTCCTCGCTCCGTCCGACGCCTTCTATACCTTCCAGGGGTTCCTGGGCGAAAAGCGACTGCTCCCGGGGCGCGACGGCCCGCCGGGGGCCGCCTATAACACTCTGCCGTCGTTGAAGGCCCGCGCGATGCAGTTGTTTGTCGGCTATTGGCGGAGCGATGACCCGGAAGATATGAAGCGCTATGAGACCGCGGCGGACGGTGGCGGCGGATTGTTCGCGTTCGCCGAAGCCCAGAAGCGGAGATTCTTCTGCGACTGGCGGGCGCTCCGCGGTGCGTCCGAACCATGCTGACGGTGAACGCAGCCGTCGGAAGCGCCTTGCCCGGATGCAACGGGGTTGAGGTAGTCTGAAGAAACCGCGTCGCTGAGGAACGCGGGCGGACCGAGGGGAGAGGCGGCATGAGCAAGTTCGGGATCGGCCAGCCGGTTCAGCGCAAGGAAGACGTCCGGTTGCTGACGGGCGCCGGGCAGTATGTCGACGACCGTACCCTGCCGGACGCGGTTCACGCGGTCATGCTGCGCTCACCCCACGCCAACGCCCGGATCCTTTCGATCGATACCGAGGCCGCTCGTGCGGTGCCCGGCGTTCTCGCGGTCTATACCGGCGCCGATGTCGCGGCCGACGGATTGGGCGGGGTGCCAGCCGACTTCACCCCGCCGGATTCGAACGGGAAGAAGACAGCGGTGGTCATCCCGCCCTATCCGCTGCTCGTTCAGGACCGCGTGCGTTTCGTCGGCGACAGCGTGGCGATGGTGGTCGCGGAAACGGTCGATGGCGCCGCCGAGGCCGCCGAGCAGATCGTCGTCGACTACGAGCCGCTACCGGCGGTGGCGGACACCGCGTCGGCGACCGCCCCCGATGCTCCACGGATCTGGGACGAGGCGCCGCGGAACGTCTGCTACGAATGGGAAGCCGGGGACGGCGCTGCCGTCGATGCCGCCTTCGCCAAGGCGGCGAAGGTCACCAGCCTCGACGTCGTCAACAACCGCGTCGTCGTCGCGGCGATGGAAACGCGTTCGGCGTTCGGTGCGTACGACCCGAAGACCGGCCGTTACACCCTTTATATCGGTACGCAGTTCCCGCACACGGTGAAGGAGCGGCTGGCCGATTCGATCCTCAAGGTTCCGTCCGAGTCGGTCCACGTCGTGGTGAGCGACGTGGGCGGCGGCTTCGGCGCCAAGAATGGCGTCTACCGCGAATACGGGCTGGTTCTGTGGGCGGCGAAGAAGCTCGGCCGTCCGGTGAAATGGGTCGGCGAGCGGGCGGATGCCTTCCTCACCGACTATCACGGCCGCGACAATGTGACCCGCGCCGAGGTGGCGATGGACGCGGACGGCAACTTCCTCGCCATGCGCTTCACCACCACGGCGGCGATCGGCGCCTATCTCGGCAACAAGGGGGCCCTGTCGCCGGTGCTCAACACGCCGGCGCTGGTCGGCATCTACAAGACGCCGGCGGTGTGTGTCCGCGTGACGGCGGTGTTCACCAACACCACGCCCACCGACGTCTATCGCGGTGCCGGTCGGCCGGAGGCGTTCTATGCGCTGGAGCGGCTGGTCGACACGGCAGCGCGGGAGACCGGAATCCCCCGGGATGAGCTTCGTATACGGAATTCAATCCCGCCGGAGGCGATGCCGTACAAGACACCGCTTGGCCTCACCTACGACAGCGGCGCCTACGCGCAGATCATCCGGGACGGCCTCGCGACGGCCGACTGGCAGGGCTTCGAGGCGCGGCGCAAGAAGGCGTCCGATCTGGGTAGGCTGCGGGGCATCGGTTTTTCCAGCATCGTCGAGCGTTGCGGCCACGGCGTCGACGATACCGCCCAGATCATGTTGGACGGCGACGGCAAGGCGACGGTGCTGATGGGGACGATGTCCAACGGGCAGGGGCACGAGACCGCCTACGCCCAGGTGATCGCCGACCGGCTCGGCCTCGACATTGCCGACATCACGGTGATCCAGGGCGATACAGATATCGTGAAGACGGGCAAGGGCACCGGCGGGTCGCGCTCGATCCCGCTCGGCAGTGCCTCGATCTCGATGGCGTCGGAGAAGATCATCGAGAAGGCGCGGCGGATTGCCGCCCATGTCCTGGAGGCGGCAGAGGCCGATATCGCGTTCAAGGACGGGACCTTCGAAATCGTCGGTACCGATCGCAGCATCACCATCGCCGCGGTCGCCCGCGCCGCCGCCGACCCGGCCAGCCTTCCGGAGGGAATGGAGGCGGGGCTCGACGAGTCCGCGACCTTCTCGCCGACCAACCACACCTATCCCAATGGCTGCCATGTCTGCGAAGTCGAGGTCGATCGCGACACCGGAGCGGTGGACATCGTCAACTACGTGATCGTCCATGACGTCGGCAAAGTGCTGAACCCGCTGCTGATGGAGGGCCAGCTCCATGGCGGTGTCGCCCAGGGCCTCGGCCAAGCGGCGTTCGAGCATGTCGCCTATGACGGCGACGGCCAAATGCTCAGCGGCACGTTCATGGACTATTGCCTGCCCCATGCCGACGACCTGCCGAGCTTCGTCTTCGAGACCCGCGAGACGCCGGCGCCGAGCAACCCGCTCGGCATCAAGGGCTGCGGAGAGGCGGGGGCCGCTGCCGCACCGCCGGCCTTCGTCAACGCGGTGGTCGACGCCCTGTCGCCGCTGGGCGTCCGCCATATCGACATGCCGGTGACCAGCGAAGTCGTGTGGCGGGTGATGGCGGAGGCGGACGGCCACAGGACGTCTGCGTAACGCGACGCGCCATCGTCGCGGATTCTGTCTCGATGCAGCGGGCGCTTTCGACGACCCGCTGCACGCTTGGCTGAAGGGCTCGACCCCTATTCGGCCGCTCGCGACTGGAGCCGGTCGAACGAATGGAGGTAGTCGGTCTCGCTCATCGGAACATGGCACTGCAGGCAGGCGGTGGCGTCGTTGCCCTTGAGCTCGCCGGAGGGCGTGAACAGCGCGAAGTCCCAGTCGCCGGTGCGGAGATCCTCGGGATAGGCCTCGCCCCATCCTTCCTGCTTCTCGATCACCGCGATCGCCGCCATGTCGCCCTTCATCACATGGCCTTCGGGGTCCCGCACCACGACGTTCTCGATGCCTGTCTTGGGCTTGTAGATCTCCATGACCATCTTCGACCCGCTGGGCAGCGGCAATCCGGCCTTGGCGCCGTCGAGCGCGGTGTCGTTGGCGTAGATGATCGCGTATTGCTCGCCATTGGCACGTTCCCCAGCGAAGTACTGGGTGAAGCTGCTTTCATAGTCGGCCGGGAATTCCACCCGGTCCGGCGCGGCCACGGCGCTTGCCGTCAATACCGCGGTCGCCGTCACCGTGCCGAGAATGGTTAGTTTGCGCATCCCTTTTTCCCCCTGCTCATATTCCGGGCGTTATGTATCAGCGACCATAAAAGGCCGCATGCCGAGGGCAACCTATGGCCACCATAGACTGCCCATACGGGAAGGTCTGGGCGAGGGAGCGCCGCGCAGGGTCAATAGAGGATCTTCCGATATCGCTCGACCATCGCCTCCTCCGACTCGACGGGGCCGGCATCCCCCATCTGGTCACGGATGATCTCGTTGATGGTGGGGAGGGCGTTGCGCTCGACCTTCGCATCCTCTTCCCACAGGCGGGAGCGCATCATCGCCTTGGCGCAGTGGATGTAGGCTTCTTGGACCGTCACCAGGATCACCGTCCGGGGCAGTCGGCCATCGACCGCGAACTCTGTTCGCAGTTCCTCGTCGTCGCGGATTTCGGCGGTGCCGTTCACCCGCATCGTCTCGCGGATGCCGGGGATGAGGAACAGCAGTCCCACCGCCGGGTTCTCCAGCAGGTTGGAAAGCGTGTCGAGGCGGTTGTTGCCCGGCCAGTCGGCGATCGCCAGATGGTGGTCGTCGAGCACGATCACCGAGCCCGGCCGGTCGCCGCGCGGCGACACGTCAGCCCGACCCGCACCGTCCATGGACGCGATCACTAGGAACGGCGACAGGCCGATGAAGCGGCGGCAGTGGCGGTCGAGATGGGCGAGTTCCTTCCCGAGCGCACGTCCCATCGGCGCGTCGTAGAGGGTGCGAAGCTGCTCCTGAGTTTCGATCCTGGCCACCGATCCGTCCTCCCTGCATGTGTGACGCGGAGGCTATCGCCACCGCGCCCCATCTTGAAGGTCCGAATCGAGGGCCCTGGGGCGAGGGATCGTCCGCCTCAGGGTCTTGTTCTCTCTACTCCGCGGCCTGTTGCGGCGAGACCCTGTCTTCGAGGACTCGTGCGAGAGCGTCGTCCACCGTCTCCAGCCAGATGATGTCGAGCTGGTTGCGCACGGTCTCCGGGATATCCAGGAGATCGCGCTTGTTGCGTGCCGGTAGCAGCACTGTACCGATGCCCGCCCTGAGGGCCGCGGTGACCTTCTCCTTGATGCCGCCCACGGGAAGGACGAGGCCGCGGAGACTGATCTCACCGGTCATCGCCGTGTCGCTCCTCACCGTCCGCTCGGTGAGCGCCGAGACCAGGGCGGTGAACATCGCGACACCGGCGGAGGGGCCGTCCTTGGGGGTGGCACCCGCCGGGACGTGGATGTGGATGTCGCTCTTCTCCAGCGTCTCGGCTGAGATCCCGAGCTTTCCGGCGCGGGACTTCACGAGGCTCAACGCCGCCTGGGCGCTCTCCTTCATCACGTCGCCGAGCTGACCGGTGAGGATCAACTTGCCGTGGCCCGGCATGCGGGTCGCCTCGATGAACAGGATGTCGCCGCCCACGGGCGTCCAGGCGAGGCCGGTCGCGACGCCGGGGATGCTCGTCCGCATCGCCACCTCGTTCTCGAACCGGCGCGGGCCGAGGATGTCACGCACGGCATCCGGCTCGATCCGCATGGATTCGACCGCACCTTCGGCGATCCGGACGGCGACATGGCGTAGCACAGCCCCGATCTGGCGTTCGAGATTGCGGCAGCCGGCTTCGCGCGTGTACTCGCGGATGACCGCCCTGAGCGCGTCGTCGGTCACCTCGGCTTGGCCGGGCTTGAGGCCGTTGGCCTTCATCTGCCGCTCGACGAGATAGCGCTTGGCGATCTGGAGCTTCTCCTCTTCGGTGTAGCCCGGCAGCTCGATGATCTCCATGCGATCGCGCAACGGCCCGGGAATGGTGTCGAGCATGTTGGCGGTGGCGATGAACATCACCTTGCTGAGGTCGAACGGCACCGCGAGATAGGTGTCGCGGAAGGTCGTGTTCTGCTCGGGGTCCAGGACTTCGAGCAGCGCCGAGGACGGGTCGCCGTGAAAGCCGCCGGCGCCCAGCTTGTCCATCTCGTCCAACATGAAGACACAGTTCTTCGAGCCGGCCTTGCGGATCGACTGGATGATGCTGCCGGGCAGCGCCCCGATATAAGTGCGTCGGTGGCCGCGGATCTCGGACTCGTCGTGGACGCCGCCCAGGCTCGCGCGGACGAATTTCCGGCCCGTGGCGCGAGCGATGCTCTGGCCGAGCGAGGTCTTGCCGACGCCGGGCGGGCCGACGAAGCAGAGGATCGGGCCGCGGCCGTCGGGATTCAGCTTCCGCACCGCCAGGTATTCGAGGATGCGGCGCTTGATCTTCTCCAGGCCATAGTGGTCCTCGTCGAGGATGCGGCGCGCCTCCTCGATGTCGATCTGCTCCTCGGTATCGACCGACCACGGCAGCTCGATCAGCCAGTCGAGATAGGTGCGGATCATCGAGTATTCGCCCGCGGACTCCGGCATCCGCTCCAGACGCCGCAATTCGCGCCGGGCCTGCTGCTCGACCTCCTCGGGCATCTTGGCGGCGTCGATCGCCTTCGACAGCTCCTCGATCTCGACGCTTCTGTCGTCGGTCTCGCCGAGCTGCTTCTGGATCTGGTTGAGCTGCTCGCGGAGGATGTGCTCGCGCTGCCGCTCCTCGATCGTCTCCTTGGTCTGCTGGCCGATCTCGTGGGAGACCTTGAGCACGCCGATCCGGTAGACGACCAGCTCCAGCAGCCGGTCGAGCCGGCTTCTGAGGTCGAGCGTCTCCAGCAGCTCCTGCTTCTCGCCCGGCTTCAGGTCCATGAAGCTCGCGACCAGGTCGGCGAGCTGGCTGGCGGCGGTCACGCTCTGGATGGCGTTGGCGAGCTCGGCCGGCGCCTGCGGCAGATACTGCAAGGCTTCGGCCGCACGCTGGCGGAGCTGGAGCGCACGCGCCTCGACCTGCTGGCTCGTGCCCTCGGGCTCCTCGATACGCTCCACGCGGGCGGCGAGATAGGGCAGATCGGGCAGGAATTCGATGACCTTGAACCGCTGCTGGCCCTGGCAGACGACGTGGTGGTTGCCGTCCGGTGCCGTCAGGTAGCGGAGAATGTTGGCGACCGTGCCGACGCGGTGGAGGTCCTCGCCCGTCGGATCCTCGACCTCGGGGTCGCGCTGCAGCAGCAGGCCGACTGGGCGGTCGTTGCGCGCGGCTTCCTGCGCCGCGGCGATCGAGCGCTCGCGTCCCAGCGTCACCGGCAGCACGATGCCGGGGAACAGCACCATGTTACGGGCGGGAATCAGGATCAGCGCGTCGTCGGGGAGCGGCGGCGCAGAATTTTCAGTGGCCGCCGGGGCGGCCGATACGGTTTCTTCTGTCATGGCGTGGGCCTCAGAGCTTGTTGAGGCTGAGGATCAGGCAGCCGTCGGCGATCTCCCGGCGGCCGATCTCATAGCGGCCGGGGGCGAGGGGCACGCGCCTCTCGAACCGGCCATGGGGAATCTCCATGCGGCGGAGCGCCGCCCTCCGCGCGGCTGCCGGCATCGGACGCATTCCCGCGACGACGACACTGCCGTTCTCGACCGTCACCTCGATCCGGTCGGCGGGAACGCCGGGGAGGGCGACGATGATCCACACCGCGCGCTCGTCTTCGAACACGTCGGCCGGTGGTTCCCAGGCCGGCTGGCGCGTGGGCGCGCGGCCGGGCGTGAAGAACTGCCGTCGCATGCGTTCGGCCTGCTCCATGAGGTCGCAGGCATCGGCCCACATCCGGGATTCGAGGTCGTGTTTCGTCATGTCCAGCCCTTCATGGCGACCGGGTACGGCCGCACATCTCCGCAATCGTGCAGATTAGGTAGTATCGAAGGGCCGGACTTTCACGGGGCACGCCGGTCGGGGGGAATACGCGTCGGGCGCCGAGCGGCTCGTGGAGCGCAGGGCAGGGGGACTCGAGGCCGGCCGAAGCCGGCCTCAGCGGATCATTCGGCCGCCGTCTTTTCCTTGTCGGCCAGGGCGGCGTCGGTCACGGCGCCGGCCGCGTGCAGCTTGGCCAGCGCTTCCCCTTCGATGCCGACCTCGGCGAGGATTTCGGCGGTGTGCTGGCCCAGGAGCGGCGCCGCGGCGCGGACCGCACCCGGCGTCGCCGAGAGCTTTACCGGCACGCCGATCGCAGGCCATGTGCCGGCGGTCGGATGCTCGACCTCGACCATCATGTTCCGGGCGCGGACATGGGGATCGGCCCAGACCTGGGCCATGTTGTAGATCGGGCCGGCGGGAACACCGGCTTCGTCCATGCGTGCGAGCCAGGTCTCGACGGTCTCGGTGGCGAAGGCGGCGTTCAGCTCCTCGTTGAGCTCGTTCAGGCGGCCGCGGCGGCCGGCATTGTCCTTGAAACGCGGGTCTTCGAGAAGGTCCGGGCGACCGATCACCTTGCACATCCGCGCCCAGTTGCCCTGACTGGCGGCACCCAGGGTGATCCAGCCATCCTTGCAGCGATAGGCCTGATAGGGCGCGCTGATGCGGTGGGCGGACCCCTGCGGCCCGGTCACCTCGCCCGACGAGACGTAGATCGCGGTCTCCCAGGCGGTGTAGGCGATCCCCGCTTCCAGGAGCGAGGTGTCGACCATCTGGCCCTCGCCGGTGCGCAGGCGATGGATGATCGCGCAGAGGATGCCGTTGGCGGTGAAGCTGCCGGCGGTGAGGTCGCAGATCGGAACGCCGGCCTTGGTCGGGCCGCCGCCTTCCTCGCCCGTGACCGACATGATCCCGCTCATGCCCTGGGCGACGAGGTCGAAGCCGCGACGTCCCGAATAGGGGCCGGTCTGCCCGAAGCCGGACAGCGCCGCATAGATGATGTCGGGCTTCCGCTTCTTCAGGTCCTCATAGCCCAGCCCCAAGCCGGCCATGGCGCCGGGGCGCATGTTCTCCAGCACCACGTCGGCGCCGTCGACCAGCTTCAGGAACACTTCCTTGCCGGCGGGGTCCTTCAGGTTGAGGACGATGCCCCGCTTGTTGCGGTTCATGGCGAGGAAGGTCGCCGGCTCACCGTTGAACCATGGCGGGGCGGAGCGGCGGATGTCGTCGCCGTCCGGGTACTTCTCGATCTTGATGACGTCGGCGCCCATGTCGGCCAGCAGCAGCCCGCAATAGGGGCCGGCCATCGCCGAGGTGAGCTCGAGGACACGAATCCCCTTCAAGGGGCCGGTGTTGGGGCGTGGTTCTGTCATGGTCGGTCCGTCGCTCTGTCGTCGACCCTCGCGACGGGCACGGGGCCGACTTCCTCCCTGGTTATGATTATGCGGTCGTCCGGTGCACGCGATCTCGGCCGGGGGTTACCGGCCCTTGAAGACCGGTGGGCGTTTTTCGAGGAACGCCGTGCGGCCTTCGCGAAAATCCGCGGTGTCGAAGGCCAGATGGACCTCTTCCTTGAGCGAGGCCGGCACGCGGGACGAGTCGCCATGCTCGACCAGGGCGGCGATGAAGCGTTTGTGCCAGCGCTGGACCAGCGGCGCACCCGATGCGATGCGCTCGGCCGATTTCTGGGCCTCGCTCATCACCGCGTCGTCGGCAACGACGCGATTCAGGAAGCCCATCTCGTAAGCGCGCTGGGATCCGACCACCGCCATCTCGAACAGAATCTCCTTCAGGTTCTGCGGGCCGACGAGGTCGAGGACGCGCTGCATGTCCTCGAAGTTGAGGACGAGGCCCAGGCGGGCGGTGGGGACACCGAAGCTCGCCGATTCGCCGGCGACGCGGATGTCGGCGCAGGCGGCGAGCTCGAACCCGCCGCCGCGGCAATGGCCGGCAATGGCGGCAACGACCGGAACCGTGCATTCGGCCACCGACCGCATCGCCGGGCGGACGATCGTGTCGTAGAAGCGGGCCTTCTCCTTGTCGGCGCGGGTCTGCTCGAACTCGGAGATGTCGGCGCCGGCCGAGAACGAACGGTCGCCGTCGCCCCGCAGAATGACGCAGCGGAGCGCCGCATCCTCGGACAAGGTGTTGAAGATCTCACCGAGCCTGGCCCACATCGCCGTGGTCATGGCATTGAGCCGGGCCGGCTGCGAGACGGTTACGGTCGCGATCCCGGTCTCGTCGTCGCGGACGAGCAGGACATCTCCTGGCATGCTGTTACTCCCTACCTCTGCCCGCCACCGGGGGGCTTTTCGGCAAGCTAGGGGACTCACGCGGGGGCCGCAAGCCGCGACCGTCGCAGGAGACCGTTGCGTCAACGGGCAGAAGCGGCGGGGCCGAAGCCCCGCCGGGAGGCTGATCAGGCGGCGTTCAGCGCCTGCTCGAGATCGGCGAGGATATCGTCGATATGCTCGATGCCGATTGAAAGTCGCACATATCCCTCCGAGACACCCGTTGCGAGCTGGTCCTCGGCCGAAAGTTGCGAATGCGTCGTCGATGCCGGGTGAATGGCGAGGCTCCGTGCATCGCCGATATTGGCGACGTGATAGAACATCTTCAGCGCGTCGATGAAGCGGCGCCCGGCATCGTGACCGCCCTTGAGCTCGAAGCCGACCAGGCCGCCATAGCCACCTTTCAGGTATGCGTCCGCCCGGCGGCGGTCTTCACCCGACTGCAGCCCCGGGTAGATCACCCGCTCGACCTTGGCGTTCTTCGTGAGGAAATCGGCGACCGCCGCGGCGTTTTCGCAATGGGCCTTCATGCGAAGCGCCAGGGTTTCGAGGCCCTGGATGAACATGAAGGCGTTGAACGGGCTCATCGCCGCGCCGATGTCGCGAAGCAGCGTCACCCGCGCCTTGATGATATAGGCGATCGGGCCCAGCGGCTTGACCGCCTCGGTCCACACGGCGCCGTGGTAGCTGGGGTCGGGCTGGGTCAGCATGGGGAAGCGGTCGGCATGCTTCTCCCAGTCGAAATTGCCGCCGTCGACGATGATGC